>JBAPOM010000092.1:0-130221 GCA_049279635.1 Candidatus Acidiferrales bacterium | reverse complement strand
TTCGTAGACGGCCGCGAACGCATGCCCCAGGACGGCGTCCTGCGAGTAGCCAAGGTCGAAACCCGCCTTCATGAGCTTGTCGAGCAAGTCTTCGGCGAGGCCCTGGTGGATCGGCAACTCGTATTTTCGGCCGGCAAATCCAGCGTGAGAAAACTCGCCCGACATGATGGCGAACGTGGGAACAGAACTCAGGAAGAACGTCTCGAGGTGGTCGCTGCCGATCACGATCACGGCATCCGGTTTCGCCTCCTCCAAATCCTTGCCGATCAGCCGCATCGCGGCGATGTCTGCATTGAGCTGCTTCGGATCTTCGCTCGGCGGGAAGTCAAAAAGCTGCGGGGCATGCACAGTGGCCATTGCTGCCACAATTTTTCCCATGATGGTTACCTCTTCCTGGGGGAATGGGGTCCTGCTGACGTTGTGCGCCCAAACCCTCTATTTCGCACAACCTGCTCGAAATTAAACCGATACGAAAATTGTGCGAAAACTGGCTGTTTTCGTCAAGCGAAAGTATCCCCGCGCGAGCGCGCATCGACGCGCCATCATCAGCTCACGCTAAACGGGACGGAAGCCAGCAACGCGCGCACGCCATTCCACAGAATCTGCACGCCAATGCAGACGAGCAAAAACGAGGCGAGTTGCATGATCACGCTCATCGCCGTCGGCCCCAGCACCCGCGCCAGTCTGTCCGAAAATCCGTAGCACAGGAAAATGCTGATCGCGATGAAGGCCGAGCCCACAATCGCGGCGATCGCGACCGCCAGCAAGCTGAAGCCGTGATAGTGCGCCGCATTCGCGCCCAGCGTGATCGCCACCGAAATCGACCCCGGGCCGACCGTCAGCGGCATCGTCAGCGGATAAAACGCCTGCCGTAATGGGTCCTGGGAACTGACCGTTCTGTGCGTCGTGCCGGACTCATCGTCACTCTTCTGTTTCAGCATGTTCCATCCGGTCGAAATCACGATCAGGCCGCCGCCTACTTGCACGACGGGCAGCGAAATCCCAAAGAAGCTGAGTATGTGGGTGCCGATGAAATAAGAGCCGATCATGAGGAAAAAGCTGTCGATCGCGATGTGCCGCGAGAGAGCCATGCGCGTGTCGGGCGTGTATTCCCTGGTCAGTACGAGAAAGATCGGGGCGCCGCCGAGCGGGTCGACGATGGGGAAAAGCGCACTAACAACCAGGAAAAGGCTTTTTACAGCTGCCGCGATCACGGTGTTTGTCTCCGGGCCAGCATTCTAACCGCAATTCACATTCGATGCCGGAGAAGAGCCTGAGGTCTCAGTGTGAAACGCGCCGTGCAAGCTGCCCGGATCGCTAGCGCGGGTTTGGATGGTGCGACAGATTGACCATGTTCGGCGCGTCTTTCTCTACGCATGGCGGCGCTTCATCTAGCGGATCGGTCAGAGGCGTCAGCGTTCGCGGCTTCATCGTCCAGGGCTGGGTGAGAACCTTCGGGTCGTCCACCGTGACCTCGTAGTCAATCGTATCGCCCTTGCGGGTGAAGCGCTCGATCACGTGGAGGGCATCGCTGTGAAAGAGGCCGTTGTCGCCGAGCCAGGTGTCGTCATTGAAGTTGTTCGTATCAACAACAAGCGTGTCGCCTTCCCAGTGTCCTATCGCATCGCCGAAATAAGAAGGATCGGCGTCGGTGCGGTGCGGGCGGCCGTCTGTGGGAATGATTCGCCAGAAATTCCCCGCCAAATCCGAATACAAGAACACAACCTGGCCGGGAATCTGCACGATCTGGTGCGGCGGTCCGATACGCGGCACTCCGGGCGGCTTGCAGAAAAAGCCCGGGTCGAGCTTCACTTGCTGCTCGTTGTACTCCTTCACCTTCGCCACAAGCTCAGGCTTATAAGAAGGGCTGTACATTGGTGGCAGCGGCGCGATCGCTGCGGCGAAAGCCGGTTCGGGGCGATTCACAGCTTTCAGCGTGTTGCCGTCCTGCTCGGCGGCGCCGAGGAAGAGAAGGGGACGATACCAGATGCCGTTGAGGTTGGGATGCCCGTCGCGCATGCGCGGCGTTTTCTTGGCAGCAAGTTTTTGGATATCAGGCTGCGCGTCACCGGAGGAAGGAGAGGCCTGACCGGCCGCGGCGATTGGAAGCGAGCAGAGAAATGCGAGTGCCGCTGCGATCATTACAACGCGAGTGCGGAACGTGTGCTTCATTTTGCGCCCCCTTCCTAATGGCCAAATTCGTAGGCGTGGCCATCCGCGTACGTGAGTTTCAGCACCCACCCGAGCGGCTTGCCCTCGATCTTGGCAGGATGAATCAGCACCGTGACCGGCTTGCCCTCGCCCAGCATCGCCTTCGTAAGCCCGAGATTGTGATAGAAGCGGGTCGGCAAAGACTCGAGGGCCCACGTCGTCACCTGGCCCTTGTCGTCTTTCACGTCGAGATAGAGGTAGACGTGCGGATTCATCCAGTCGACCTTCGAGATGACGCCGTTGAGCGTCACCGTGTTGTGCAGATCGAATTCCGCTGCCTGCGAATGGTGCGCGAGAGCCGGCGTCGCGCCTCCGAGCAGACCCGCCGATGCGATCAAGGCGATCGAGAGCGCGATTCTCATGCGTTCGAACAAGAGAGCCTCCGGTTGGCGTTCCGCTGAAATCGCTTTGGCCGCGTGAGCCCCGACAGCCCTGCGCGGCGAGTGTGTGACCCCGTATCTGCGGCATCTTACGGCTGGGCCACGGCGCGAGTCAACGTTCCGATCTGTGCGGGAAGGTCGTAGTCGCAACGGCAACGCACCGTTTGCCTTGGCGGCAAGCGCGTATTATGCTCACCCGGCCCGAACGGCAGAATCTGCGAATTTCTCGCACGATCTTGGGAAGGAAACTATGTCCAATAGCCACGACATCATCGCGATCGGAGCCGGGCACAACGGCCTGGTTGCCGCGGCCTATCTGGCGGCTGCGGGGAAAAATGTTCTGGTGCTCGAGCGCAACGAATGGTTTGGGGGCGGCGTCGTCACCGCCAAGCTGACCGGGCCGGACTTCCTCCACGACCGCTTCAGCACCGGCCACATCTTCATCCAGGCCAATCCGTTGATCAAGAATGACGAGCTCGGGCTGCTCTCGCGCTACGGATTGAAATACGTCTATCCCGAGGTTCCTTTTCTCTGCGTCTTCGAGGATGGCTCGACGATCGCGCTGCACCGCGACCGCAACAAGACCTATCAGGACATCGCGCGATACTCGAAGAAAGATGCGGAATCGTTCCTGAAGTTCGCGGAAGCTTCGGTGAAATATCTGCCGATGCTCTCTGCATCGCTTTACACGCCGCCGATCCCGCTGGGCGGAATGTTCGCGATGCTCGATCAGAGCGCGGAAGGGCGCGAGCTTTTCGCGCTGATGCAGAAAAGCCCCTACGACATCATCATCGACAATTTCGAGAACGATAAAGTGCGCATGTTTTTCATGCGCATGGTTTCGGAAAATCTCACCGGGCCGGAGGAAAAAGGGACCGGCATCGGCATCTTTGTTTTTCTCGGATTCATGGAACAGTACGGCATCGGCGTCGCGGTGGGCGGCAGCGGCTCGCTCACGGCCGCGCTGATCCGCTGCATCGAGGATCACGGCGGCGCGGTGCGGAATAACACTTCCGTCGAGACGGTGACCGTGAAGAACGGTCGCGCTACAGGCGTGCGAACCGCCGATGGCGCGGAGTATTCGGCGAAGGACGCCGTGATCGGCGCGATTCATCCGCACTTGCTGGGCCGCTTCATTCCGGGGCTGAATGGGAACGTGCTCCGCGCCGCGGAACGCGTCGAGCTTTCGGCGAATTCCTGCTTCACGGTTCACGCCGCGCTCAACGAGCCGCTGCGATTCAAGGCCGGCCCGCACGCAAATCAGGCGTATTTCACGGAGTTGATGCCGCCGAACATGAATGTCTTGCGGCAATTTTTCGACGCGCTGCGTTACGGCCGCATTCCCGAAACGTCGCTGCTCGGACTGGTGTCGCCTTCGACGTTCGATTCTTCGCGCTGTCCCGCCGGGAAGGCGACGCTGCACGTCTGGGATTACGTCCCCTATTCGCATCCGGGCGGCGGGCCGCAATTCTGGGATCAGGCGAAGGACGGATTCGCGAAGACGATGCTCTCGCGCATGAAGCCTTACATCGACAACATCACGCCGGAGAACATTATCGAGTACGCCGCCGATAGCCCGCTCGATATCGAGCGCGCCTCCGCGAGCTTTCAGAAGGGCGACGTTCACGGCGCCGCGCCTTACATTTATCAATCGGGCTCGCATCGGCCGACCCCAGACCTCGGACAAAACACGGTTCCGGGCGTCGAGCGGCTCTATCTTGTCGGCCCGTTCCAGCATCCGGGCGGCGGCGTCTTCGGTGCCGGCCGTGCGACCGCGATGAAAATGTGCGAAGACCTGAAAATCAATTTCGACAAGATCGGCCAGCGGCGATGATGAAGATATACGGGCAGGACAATACGGAATTGATGCAGGTCACATCGCTCGAGCGCGAAGACGACAAGCTCGTGATGAAGGGAAAAGTCTTCGGCTCGATGCCGATGACGGCCAAGCTGACGCCGCAGGAGGCGCGCAACGCCCTCAAGCTCCTGAATTTCAGGCTCGTCGTATTCCTTGCGACGTTTTTGTTCCGCCGCTGATCGAGTACCACAAAAGCGGCGCGTAGCTGGGCCGGGGCGCAGCAAGCAGCGCCCCTACGAGAAATCACAACGCGACATTTCGACGGGACGCCTAGACCAGCGTGGTGATGTGATACGTGTCCATGTACTCGCGAACCGCGAAAATTTTGTCGTCCTTGATTTCGATTATCCAAGCGTAGTGGTTGTTGTACTTTTTGCCGTTCTTCAGCAAGCCGATGCCCAGCGTCTCGCACGCCACCATCGGCCCTTTCGAAAAGATGTTGCTCATCTTGACCTTCGGGTCGCCGTCTACGAACATCCCGCGCACGGGCGCGAGAAACTCATCGATGATCGCGTCGCGTCCCTTGGCTCCGCCCGCGCCTGGAATGCCCGTGCCCATTGGGGTCCACGAGGCTTGTTCGTGCAGGAGCGGCCGCAGGCGCTCGAGGTCGCCCGTACTTAGCGTCTCGAAAAATATTTTCACCAGTTGCTCGCTTCGGTTTTCAGCCTCGGACATCGCACCCTCCTCGCGTCTCTGCTTCCCCGCCAACCGGCGCGTATTATACCCGCGCGCGAAGCGAAGTCCACGCCAGTCTCGCCGCGGATGCCACCGCCAATTTCAGGCTTGGCGTCGGGATGCTTTTGAGTATTATGGGGGCCGCGCAACGCCCGATTGGCGGAAGGAGATCCTCGATGAGAACCGCTGCACAGGCTTTCAAGGCCCGCGTATCGCTCGTGGCGACTGTCTTGATCGCCGCAGCCACTCTGGGAGCGATGGTGGCGCAATCGGATGCGCCGAAGCCGCCGAAAACCGTGCGGCTCTACGTCTTCGATTGCGGCGTGATCAAGGGGATGGATCCGAAGCTTTTCGGTTTCAAACCGGGAGAGCTCGCCAACACGGAAATGTCCGTTCCCGCCTTTCTGATCGTCGATCCCAAGGGGACCCTGATATGGGACACCGGCTCCATACCGGACGTGGACTTCAAGGGCGACACGACTCTGATTACCGAAGGGTACTTTTCAGCGACTCGCACACTGCGATCGCAGCTCGCCGAAATCGGCTACACGCCGGCGGATATCACCTATCTCGCACTCTCGCACTATCACGGCGATCACGTGGCCAACGCCAACGAATTCGCAGGCTCGACGTGGCTGGTGCGGCAGGTCGAGCGCGATGCGATGTTCGCCGAAAAGCCGCCTGCAATTGCCACGCCCAAGACTTACAACGAGCTGAAGGACAGCAAGACCATCCTGATCACGACCGATGAATACGATGTTTTCGGCGACGGCAAGGTCATCATCAAGTCCGCGCCGGGCCACACGCCGGGCCATCAGGTGCTGATCGTGAAGCTCGCGCATACGGGAAATGTGATGCTCTCCGGCGATCTCTATCACTATCCCGAGGAGCGCAAGCTGAATCGCGTGCCTTCTTTCGAATACAACGCGCAGGAAACGCTCGCGAGCCGCGCGATGATCGAAACCTACCTCAAGAAGACAAACACGCAGCTCTGGATCGAGCACGATTTCGTCGCGAACGCGAAGCTCAAGAAAGCCCCGAAATATTACGATTAGCACTCGCGCAACCTAGCGGCGAGGCGTAACGCCCATGCCGAGCACCGCTCCCGAAGCGATCGAGCACGCGACCGGCCGCGCGGATTCGTACGCGCCGGGCTGGCGCATGTGGGTGCCCGTCATGGTGATGATGACGTGCTCGTGGCTTTCCTACATCGACCGGCAGGCCCTCGCCGTCATCTCGCCCATGATTCTCAAAGACACGGGACTGAGCGCATCGGCCTACGCGGACGCCGTCGCGGCATTTTCCGTTGCGTACATGATCGCCAATCCGCTGTGGGGATCGGTGATCGATTACGTCGGCCTGCGCGCCGGGATGCTGGCGGCCGTCGGAATCTGGACGCTTGCGAGCGCGTCGCACGCGTGGGTCGCGGGATTTCTGGGCTTCGCCGCAGCGCGCACGCTGCTGGGCCTGGGCGAAGGCGCGACGTTTCCGGGCGGCTTGCGGACCGCCGCTGAGTCACTGCCGCTCAACCGGCAGTCGCGCGGGATGGGAATTTCGTATAGCGGCGCGTCGCTCGGATCGATTTTCGCGCCGATCATTATCACGCCGATCGCGCTGCGCTTTGGATGGAGGGCGGCGTTCGTAGTCACCGGCGGGCTCGGTGTCGTGTGGCTGGCAGTCTGGTGGCTTGTGGCGCGGCCGCCGTTGCTGCGGCCGGTACCACGTGCGAAAAACCGCATTGCGTGGCCCAAAGTATGGGAGCGGCGCTTCTGGCTGCTCGTCGTGGGAATGGGGCTCGGAGGCGCGGCGCTCGGCCCGATTTTGTATCTGTGCCCGCTATATTTGAATCGAGTGTCAGGCCTCACGCAGAAACAGTTAGGCGAAGTTCTCTGGATTCCGGCTGTGTGTTGGGAGCTAGGCTATTATTTTTGGGGGTGGGTCGGTGACCGCTTCGTGCGCGATGAAGCTCGCCCCGTGAAACTGTACGTCGTGCTCTCCATTCTCGCTCTGGCAACTTCGATGACCACTTGGACCACATCGTGGATTGCCTCGCTGGCGTTCTTTTCCTGGGGAATGTTTATCGCCGTGGCGTTCATCGTCATCTCATTGCACTTGAGCGCGCGCGCTTACCCGCGCGAAGAGACCGGCATGGTCGCGGGAATCGGCTCGGGCGCGTGGTCGGCTGTAGTGGCGATACTGCTGCCAATCTACGGACGCTTCTTCGACCAGCAGCAGTACGCAGCCACTTTCATCTCGCTGAGTCTGATTCCGGCGCTGGGAACTGCTCTCTGGTGGTGGATTGGCCGCGCCGCGAAGCCCGAGCCATCGCTTAAAGCTGCCTGACGGCGGGCGCACTAGCGCATCACGAAGGGATTGGGCGCATTTCCTGCGATATCGATCCACACGCTCTTCGTCTGCAGGTATTCGCGAATCGCTTCGGCGCCGCTCTCGCGCCCGATCCCCGAGCGCTTGTAGCCGCCGAAGGGCGACATGTAGCTCACCGCGCGATACGTGTTCACCCAGATGGTGCCCGCTTCGAGGCGCTCGGACATCGTCAGCGCGCGGCGAATGCTCTGCGTCCAGACGCCCGCCGCTAAGCCGTAGATCGTGCCATTCGCGATGCGGACGGCTTCGTCCTCGGTGTCGAATGGAATGATCGATAGCACCGGGCCGAATACTTCCTCCTGCGCGATTCGCATGTCGGGCCTCACGCCAGTGAAAATTGTCGGCTCGACGAACCATCCCGTCCCGCATTCGGGCCGCTGCGCGGGCGCGCCGCCCAGCCGGCAGAGCGCTCCTTCTTCCTTGGCGATGCGAATATAGTCGAGAACTTTTTCATATTGCGGCCGCGTGGTGATCGGGCCAACCTGCGTGCCCATGTCGAGCGGATTGCCCATCTTCGCGGTTTTGGCAAGCGCCAGCAGCTTTTCGACAAATTCGTCGAGCACAGGGCGATGGATCAGCGCGCGCGAGCCTGCAATGCACGTCTGCCCGGTGGCGGCGAAAATGCCCGAGACGACGCCCTTCACGGCTTGATCGAGATCGGCATCCTCGAAAACGATGTTCGCCGATTTTCCGCCGAGCTCAAGCGTGATGTGCTTGATGCCTTTCGCCGCGAGGCCATAGACGTGCTCGCCCGTTCGATCGCCGCCGGTAAAAGCGATTTTCGCAACGTCGCGATGCGTGATGAGCGGCTCGCCCACCTCACTGCCAAACCCCGTGACGATGTTGACCACTCCCGGAGGAAATCCCGCGCGCTCGAAGAGTTCGCCGAACGCGAGCGCCGAAACGGAGGAAAACTCCGATGGCTTCCACACCACGGTATTCCCCGCGGCGAGCGCCGGCGCGAGCTTCCACGTCGCCAGCAGGAGCGGCGAATTCCACGGCGTGATCGCGGCGATCACTCCGAGCGGCTCTTCCCGCGTGAAATTGAATACGCCCGGCTTGTCGATCGGGATGACGCGGCCCTCGATCTTGTCCGCAAGCCCGCCGAAATAGTGGAACCACTGGGGGATGTATTTGAGCTGCCCGCGCATCTCGGCGATGAGCTTGCCGTTGTCCGTGGTTTCGATCTCGGCGAGCCGGTCCGCCTCAACCGTGATGAGCTCAGCGAAGCGGCGCAGCAGCTCGCCGCGCGCGGTAGCGGTCAGCTTGCGCCATTCGCCATCGTAGAAAGCGAACTTGGCCGCGGCGACCGCGCGGTCTACATCCGCCTTCGTCCCGCGCGGGACGAGCGCCCACGGCTGGCCCGTGTACGGATTCATCGACTCGAACCACACACCGGACGCAGGCTCGACCCACTGGCCGCCCGCCAGCATGCGATGTTTCGTCAACTCGCTCATCGTCGTCGCCATTGTGCACGACCCGTAGGCTAGGATTTCGAAGCTTTCTCTTTCTCCTTCAGCTCCGCGAACGTTTCACGCGCGACGCGGAAGGAGTCGACCGCCGCCGGCACGCCGCAGTAAATCGCCACTTGCAGCAGGACTTCGCGGATCTCGACCGGCGTCACGCCGTTAACCAATGCTCCTTTGATGTGCGCCTTCAGCTCGTGGGGACGGTTGAGCGCGCTGATCATCGCGAGATTGAGCATGCTGCGCGTCTTGCGCGGCAACTCCTCGCGCCCCCAGATCGCGCCCCAGCAGTATTCCGTCACCAGCTCCTGCAGCGGAAGATTGAATTCATC
This sequence comes from Candidatus Acidiferrales bacterium, assembly GCA_049279635.1. Taxonomy (GTDB): domain Bacteria; phylum Acidobacteriota; class Terriglobia; order Acidiferrales; family UBA7541; genus Palsa-295. Next base: position 120,914 of record JBAPOM010000092.1, on the reverse strand, counting down.
GGCCGTCTTAAACGAATTGTCGACGAACTCCTTGCCCAGCACCGCACTCCGAATTTCGCGTCCCTTATCGAAAGTTTTCTTGTCCATTTTGTGAGCCTCTCCTCGGAATGAAAAACTCTTCACTTCTCTCCGATGCGTACGCCCGCCCATGCTTCTACGGTCTTGGCCACCGCCGTCATATCGGCATCGACGCCTTCGGTCGTCGTCGAAATCGACAGCAACTGCCGCACCGCGCTGCCCACGATCATCGGAACGCCCAGCGCGTCCGCTTCGGACATGCACAGCCGGATGTCTTTGTTCAAGAGCGCGAGCCCGAAACCGTAACTGAATTTTCGCGAGATCACGTGCTGCTTCATTTTGTCCTGCGAGGCGCTGTTGCGCGCGGTGCCGGCGTTGAATACGTCGATCACGAGCGCAGGATCGAGCCCCGCCTTCACTCCCATCACGAGCGCTTCGGAAGTGATCGCCATGGCCGTCGCCGAAAGCAGATTATTCAGCAGCTTCATCGTCTGCCCCTGCCCCGCCTGCGTCCCTACGAAGAAAAGCTTGCCAAGATTTTCGAGCACGGGTTTCACGATCTCGAAAGTCGCCTCCGGGCACGAGACCATCACGGCCAGAGTTCCCTTCTCCGCGCTATTGATCCCGCCGCTCACCGGCGCGTCGACCGCCGTGATTCCTTTCGCGGCGAGCCCTTCCGCCACGCGCTTGGCCGTGGTAGCGCCGGTAGTCGATGTGTCGATGAAAATCTTCGCGCGCGTGCCTCCGATGATGCCCTTCGATCCCAGCGCCACAGCCTCAACAATCGGCGGCGTCGGCACGCTGGCAAACACAATGTCGGCCGCCGACGCCACGGCGGCGGGAGACTCCGCGGGCTTCGCTCCTCCATCGACCAATGGCTGCACGGCCGCTTTGCTCCTATCGTAAACGGTGAGCGGGTAGCCGGCCGCCATCAGCCGCCGCGCCATGCGGGCGCCCATTCTCCCCACTCCCACAAATCCGATACTTTGCTGCTGCGCCATTCTTCCCTCCGTCGATCGCGACGCATTATGCCCTACCGCAGCGCTCCTAACAATTGACGTTCCGCTCGGCGATGGTTCATGCTATGCCGCTCTTAACCAAACGCGAGGAGCATCGTGCAGACAGAGCCGTATGAGATTTTCGCAATTCGTTACGCCCGTCTCGGTAATCGCCACCCGGCCGAGAATTTCATCCTGGCCGATCTGCACGAATTCGCCTCAGACCTCGATTATTTCGTGTGGGTCGTGCGCCGCAGCGACCGCCTTTTCCTGATCGATACGGGCTTCGGCAAAGAGGCCGCCGAGCGCCGCCGCCGCGAATGGCTCCGCTGCCCCATCGAATCCCTGCGCCTACTGGGCCTCGATCCCGCCGACGTAACCAGCGTAGTCCTCACGCATCTCCATTACGATCACGCCGGAAATCTCGATCTTCTGCCGCGCGGGCGATTCCACCTGCAGGATAGCGAAATGGCGTTTGCGACCGGCCGCTGCATGTGCCACGAAAGCCTGCGGGCGCCGTTCGATCTTGAAAACACGCTCTCGATGGTGCGCCACGTCTATGCGGAAAGGGCCGTCTTCCACGACGATCGTGCCGAACTCGCTCCCGGCTTCACGCTGCACCGCATCGGCGGCCATTCCGCCGGGCTGCAGGTCGCGCGCGTGTGGACGAAGCGCGGCTGGGTCGTCATCGCCTCGGATGCTTCGCATCTCTACGCTAATTTCGAGCAGCGCCGCCCGTTCCCCGTGGTGTACAGCGTCGCAGAGACGCTCGAGGGATACAACACGCTCCATCGCCTCGCCGATTCTCCGGCACACATCGTACCCGGCCACGACCCGCTCGTGATGAAGCGCTACCCCGCCGCAAGCCCCGCCCTGGAAGGCATCGTAGTCCGCCTCGACTGCCCGCCAAATTACTAGCGGGTGCGATGACGTGCTGGACGCCGGGGCAAAAATTGCTTATAAGTGTGGCAACTGCCCGCGGGGGCACAAGTCGATCGTGGAGGAACTCGAATGGCGAAGAAGCCGAAGAAAGCCGCAAAGGCCGAGAAAAAAAAGTAGGTCCCTGCCGACTCAACGCTAGCGTTTAGGATTCACGGGGCTGCCGCAATCGAGCGGCAGCCCTTTTATTTTCGCGGCAAGCGCTCATTTATCTTTGCCGAGAATCGTCGAGACCTGCCCGGTCTTGTCGTTGATCGGATTCCGATTATTTTCCTCGCAGATAAATTCCAGCTGGTTCCACTCGCGGTGGCGCGTGAACGTATGCACGGTATGCCACGGCTGCGCGAGTACGTCGGGGTCGGTCAGCGTCATGCGATCTTCGAGCGTATCGGGGCTGGTCATGCGAATCCTTTCGACCACCTGCATCTTCGGCCCGTGATTCATCCGATTGTAGCCGAGCGGCAATTTATGTCCCAGGCCGATTGTGTCGATCACCAGCGTGTCGCCCTCCCAGTGCCCGATCGAATCGCCGTTGAACGTGGGATCGAGACTGGCGGGATGTCCGCGCCCGTCGGTGAAGACGCGCCGCACCTGCATGTAGGCTTCCTGGATGATTGTCACGCGCCCCGGCGTAAACAGAAATTCGACGTCGTACGGCTGAAACATGATCTGCGGCATCCCCGGCGGCACGCAGTTCGCGCTCTCGGTCGCGGGTTCTTCGTTCTTCGCTTCGTCGGCCTGCAGCACTTTCAGTTCGGCTGCGGCTGCCGGAGTAAACGACGGCTCCTCGGGAGGGGCATCGCCGCGTTTCGGAAAATTGAGGACCCAGATGCCGCTCCAATCGGGCAGCGAACCCAGAGTCGCATAGTCGGCCGTTCTCGTTTTCTCCGGAATGATCGTCGTGTTCGGCGGTGGCGTGGGAGCGCTCTGCGCCCGGCATGTCGCGCCCATCCCCGCAAACACCGAACACGCACACAGGATCGTGACAGAAAACTTCATCTTCGCCTCCATTCGAAGAACGCCCCGCGACGGCTTGTGCGGCGAACGCCCTTCCCCCCAAAACGAAGCGAGCCATTTTGCATCAAAATATGGCTATCTGTCTCGCCGCATATTATAGTATTTACACTTTCCGTGAGGGCTGGCCCGGCGGTTCGGGGCCGGAGGAAGTTTCTTGGTCGGGGGCCATGATGATACGGAAGTCGCTGGTTGGATGCCTGGGCGCCCTAATACTTGTCGTCGCCGGTACTGCCTCTGCGCATCATTCGTTCGCGATGTTTGACCGTTCGAAGAAAATCACCACGGTCGCCACCGTCACGCAATTCCAATGGACCAACCCGCACAGCTGGATCGAGATCGACATTCCCGACAGCAAGGGCGGCACCACTCACTGGAGCCTCGAGTGCAATAGCCCGAACAATCTTTCGCGGCAAGGCTGGCATTCCGACAGCCTCAAGCCGGGCGACAAGGTCACGGTCATGTTCTGGCCGCTACGGAATGGGGACAAAGGCGGCCTCTTCATAGCACTGACTTTCGCGAACGGCCAAATGCTCGACGAGGCAGCATTCCGTTCGGCAGAAAAGCAGCCTTAAAGCGATTGGCTGAATTTCCGGCAATCTTATAACGCACGTTGCGCGTGAATGGATTTCGAGGATGGGGAGCAAAACGATGAAAACTCGATCGATCGTATGCTTGGGCGCCGCTCTACTACTGGCGATGACATTCGCCGGAACCGCCGTCGCGCATCACTCCGCCGCAATGTTCGACCACGACAAGCAGGTTCCGCTGACCGGCACGATCGTCCAATTCGATTGGACCAATCCTCACAGCTGGATCTCGATCGACGTCCCCAACAGCTCAGGCGGCACCGATCGCTGGAGCGTCGAGTGCAACAGCCCCAACAATCTCGCCAAGCAGGGCTGGCGCTCCACCTCGCTCAAGCCCGGCGATAAGGTGACGATCGTCATCCACCCGCTGCGCAATGGCGACAAGGGCGGCAGCTTCATGTACGTGAAGCTCGCGGACGGCACGGTCCTCGCCGATCCCACCTATCGCGCGCAGCCCAAGCAGCCCGGCGCCTCCGGCTCGCCCTACTAACGCGACGGCAATACAGCGCGTAGGGCAGCCAAACGCCAAGGTCAGGGGCGCAGCAAGCAGCGCCCCTACAACTGCAGACCCGCCCTACTGCGTACTCAGCAAATGCTGGTTCAAATCCGGCGTACACTCCACTTCCGTGATGTCCGTATCATCCACGCGGATCCAGTGCTTCGTACTGTCCCATTCGCCCACCCAATTCTTGGGATCCCACATCTGATATTTGATCTCGAGCCTCTTCCCGCCGTCCTGCAGGCGCATGGTCTCGACCATGTGAAATTCGTCGCTCACCGGCAATCCCTGATCGATCCAGTGGTGATCGGTGACCATGCTGTTGGTGTCGACGACGAGCGCGTCGCCTTCCCAGTGCCCGACGGAATCGCCGTTGAATGTTCGCACCACGATGTCGTCAGGAGTGTGCGGCCGTCCATCCAGATAAATAATCCGCAGCGCGTTTTCAAACCCGCTGACCATGTAGATCGCGGTCGGCAGCTGAATCATGGCAATCGGCCAGACGCGCGTCATGATCATCGGCATGCCCGCCGGATAGCAGTGGCCGATGTCGTCGCGATACGCCTTGTGCTCGGCGGCGTACTTCTTCGACTCGTCGTACGCGGCCTGCGCATCCGGCAGAAACTTCGGGTACGGCGGCCCGAACATGAACGAACTGAACCCGGCGCTCAGATCGACCGTCCAGGTGCCCGTCAGATCGAACGGCGGCTTCGGGCGCGGCTTCGCCAAATTGTCCGGCGCCAGCGCCCCCTCTGGAAACACCTCCGGCGTCGCCTTCTGCTGCCCCTGCGCGCAAGGCACAGCCGCCGCAAGGCCAAGAAGAAACAAGAAGCTCCCCGCAAAACTGAGTTTTGTTCGCACCATTCCCCCCAATGATCGAATGTGCCCGGCACTGTACAAATCTTTTGCGCCGGCGTCAACGTCGCTTGTGCCCAAGCGGCTTTTCCCGATTCGCTCAATTCGTTCGACAGAACGGCGGCGACAATGTACTATTCCGACCGAAATTTGGGGTCGGGGGACCGCCAATGGTTCAGGCGTTCTGCGACTGGCTTTCGAATACGCCCGTCAGCCTAAAAATACAGACCGTCGTCTGGATCATTCCGGCGGTTCAGACGGTTCACATCCTCAGCGTGTCGATCGTGATGGCGTCGATGGCCATGCTCGACCTGCGCCTGATCGGCATCACCGGGAAGCGGCAGCCGATTTCGCGCATGGTCGATCGTTTCGTCCCGTGGGTGTGGCGCGTGCTCTTGATCCTCGCCGCCACTGGCGCGATCCTGATCATCGGCGAGCCTGGTCGCGAGCTGCTGAATTGGGCGTTCCGCACAAAGATGGCGATGGTCGCCACCGTGAGCCTGATCACACTGGCCGTCCAGCAGATGAATAAGCGCGACGCCACATTCTGGGAGAATCGCAGAATCGCGGCGGCCGCGGTCGGAGTCGTGTCGTTGCTGTTGTGGATGGCAATCGTCACCGCGGGACGGTGGATCGCCTATGTGTGATCGCACGCTTGATTCCGCCGCGACGGCGTGTAGTCGCTCAATGGGGTCACGGGAAAACGAATCGTAATGGGGATCCTCAGGCTCTGTGTATGGCTCGAGAGCACGCGCGTCGCTGAAAACATTCGCGTATCCACCTGGCTTTTCCCGACGATTGAAACGATCCACGTGCTGTCCATCGTCATTGTGGTCGGCTCGATCGCGATGTTCGATCTTCGGCTGCTCGATTTAGCTTCGCGCGATCGCAGCGTCACGGAAATCTACGACGACGTAATGCCCTGGACTCGCTCCGCCTTTGTAATCGCCGCGATTGCCGGCGGCCTGCTTTTCACCTCGAGCGCCACGAAGTATTACCAGAACATCCCCTTCCGGCTGAAGATGCTGACGTTGTTGCTGGCGGGCATCAACACGGCCTACTTCGAATTCTGGACGCGCCGCGGCATCGCCGCGTGGAACCACGCCACGCGCACCCCGCGCACCGCCAAGATTGCAGGCGGCATCTCCCTGGTGCTGTGGATCCTCGTCGTCGCCTTCGGCCGCTGGATCGGCTTCACGAAACAGTAGGGCCCGATGGTTCCAATCGCCTTACTCTAGGGTTTTAAGGTTTAAATGTAGCGCCGCTGGCTTCAGCGCGGCATCGCGCCACAAGCTCACGCCGAGCCGCAGGAGCACCCGCTCAATTCCACGCTAATATGCGCTCTTGGCGTCGCTTGTCGATTCGTTCCGCAATTCGCGGATGATATTCACGCCGGCGCTGGTTCCGAGGCGCCCCGCCCCAGCCTCGATCATTGCCTTCGCATCGGCTGCGCTGCGAATCCCCCCCGACGCCTTCACGCCGATCTTCACCGTGCGCCGCATCAGCGCCACATCTGCCACTGTTGCTACGCCGCCGAGAAATCCGGTCGACGTTTTCACGAAGTCGGCGCCAGCCTTCTCGCTCAGCTCGCACGCGATCACTTTTTCTTCCTCGGAGAGCAGCCCCATCTCGAGGATTACCTTGAGCAGCGCCCCGCGCTCGTGCGCCAGCTCGGCCAGCGCGCGAATCTCCGTAGAAACGAGATCGCGATTGCCCGATTTGAGCGCGCCGATGTTTTGCACCATGTCGATCTCGACCGCTCCCAGCTTCAGAGCCTCGGCCGCCTCGAACCGCTTCACGCTCGCGAGCGTCGCCCCAAGCGGAAAGCCGATCACGGCCCCCACCTTCACGACGCTTCCCTGCAGGCGCGAATGCGCGAGCCCGACGTAGCAGGGGTTCAGCATCACAGCCCCAAAGCCAAATTCTCTGGCCTCGTCGCATAGTTTGATGATCTGGCTGGCTGTGGCCTCGGGGCGCAGCTGCGTGTGATCGATGATCCTGGCAATGCTCTGCCAGGTATCGAATGACGCCGCCTTGCCGGAAACTGAGTTTGGGCTCGACATCGCCTACGAATATTACTACGCTAACAACGATTTCTCGCAATCGCGGTGCAGCATTTTGCTGCAAGCTTTCAATCCGGCCCTGGCAGGTCAAATGCCAAAACGGAATTCGCGCAGTAACGCGACACGTAAACAATTGCTGGAAGTGGCTCGCGCGGCCATGCGCAACGCCCACGCACCATACTCCAAATTCAAGGTAGGCGCCGCGCTGTTAACCACCAAGGGGCAAATCTTCGCCGGCTGCAATGTCGAAAACGCCTCCTATGGAATGACCAATTGCGCCGAGCGCACCGCAATCTTTTCCGCCGTCGCGAGCCTCGGCCCGAAAATGGAAATCGAGGCGATCGCCATCGTCAACAACCACAACGCCCCGTGCGCGCCCTGCGGAGCCTGCCGCCAGGTGATCTACGAATTCGGCCCGAAGGCGACCGTCTATTTCCAGAGCGCGAAGGGCCAGAAGAAACTCAAGATCAACGAGCTGCTGCCGGAAGGATTCCGCCTGAAGTGAGCGACGCACCGGATTCCTCCGCCGCCGGCCCGATCCGCGCGATCGACGTGATCCGCAAGAAGCGCGATGGCCTCGAACTCTCGCGCGCCGAAATCGAATCCCTCGTCGGCGGCTACACCCGCGGCGAAATCCCCGATTACCAGGTCTCCGCGTGGCTGATGGCCGTCCTGCTGAAGGGCTTGAGCCGAGCGGAAACCGCCGCTCTCACAGATTCCATGCTCCACTCGGGCGAGGTGCTCGACCTCTCCGAATTCTCGCCAGCTAAAATCGACAAGCATTCAACCGGTGGCGTCGGCGACAAAACTTCGCTCGTCCTCGCGCCGCTCGCCGCCGCGGGCGGCCTGATCGTTCCGATGATCAGCGGCCGCGGCCTCGGCCACACCGGCGGCACGCTCGACAAGCTCGAATCCATTCCCGGATTCAACGTGCAGCTTTCGCTCGCCCGCTTTCGCGAAGTGCTGCACGCCTGCGGCTGCGCGATGATCGGCCAGACAGCCGAGATCGCGCCCGCCGACCGCAAACTCTATTCTCTGCGCGATGTCACGGGCACCGTCGAAAGCCCCTACCTGATCTGCGCGTCGATCATGAGCAAAAAGCTCGCGGAGGGCGTCGACGGCCTCGTCCTCGACGTGAAAACCGGCTCGGGCGCGTTCATGAAGACCGACAAAGACGCGGCTTTCCTCGCCGAGCTGATGGTCGAAACCGGCCAACGCATGGGAAAGAAAATGGTCGCGCTGATCACCGATATGGACCAGCCGCTCGGCCTGCGCATCGGCAATGCTCTCGAAGTCGAGGAAGTCCTCGACGTGCTGCTCGGTCAAGGCCCGGAGGATCTGCGCGAGCTCTGCCTCGAGCTGGCCGCTTGGATGTTTCATCTCGGCGGCCGCGCGAGTACGATCGCGGAAGGAAAAACACTCTCAGAGCAGATCATCCGCTCCGGCCAGGCCCTCGATAAATTCCGCCAGATGGTTTCATTGCAGGGCGGCGACCCACGGGTGATCGACGATCCGAAGAGGCTGCCACGCGCGAAGAAGTCTGTCGATGTCCTCGCTGCGAAAACCGGCTTCGTAAGCGCGATCCAGTCAGAACTTGTCGGAACGGCGTGCGTGATCCTGGGCGGCGGACGCGAGAAAAAAGAGGACGCGGTCGATCCCGCAGTCGGCATCATTCTTCACAAGAAGGTATGCGATCGGGTTTCGTCTCGCGAGCCGCTATGCACGATCACCTATAATTCGGAGTCGCGCGCCGCCCACGCGAGCAAACTCCTCGAGCAAAGCTTCCAAGTCGCCGACCAGCCGCCGGCCCCGCGTAAACTCATCCGCCGGGTCATCCCCGAGCCGTCTCAGCCAGCCCGGCGGTAATTTCACCCAGAAAACTCGTTCCGTGCGGAATCGCGCCGCTGAAATTGTCCGCCACCGTCTGCCCCATGTCGGCAAGCGTCGATCGAATCCCCAGGTTCCCGCCGCCCGCCGCTCCGGGGCTGAATGCCAGAATCGGGACATACTCGCGCGAATGGTCGGTCGTCGGATTCACCGGATCGGGATCGCAGCCGTGGTCCGCGGTGATCAGCAGCAGATCGGACGCCCGCATGCCATCGAGAAATGGCCCGAGCATCGCGTCAAATTCCTCGAGCGACCGCGCGAATCCCTCCACGTCCTTGCGGTGCCCGTACAGCATGTCGAAATCGACGAGATTTGCGAAAATCAGCCCGCTCGCCCGTTGCGCGAGCGTTTCCGAAATTTTGGCCATGCCGTCGGCGTTGTTTTTCGTCGTGGCGTAATCTTTCACGCCGCGGCCGTTGTAAATGTCGTGGATTTTGCCGACGCCGAACACCGGCACGCCGCGATCCGCGAGCACGTCGAGCAGCATCGGCTTCGGCGGCTCGACGGCGTAATCGTGCCTTCGCTCGGTGCGCCGGAAATTTCCTGCCGTGCCCGTAAACGGCCGCGCGATCACTCGCCCCACGCGGTTCGGCCCGTCGAGCAGCGCCCGCGCGATCTCGCACTCGCGATACAGCTCGCCAATCGGGATCACCTCTTCGTGCGCCGCGATCTGAAACACGCTGTCGCCCGACGTGTAGACGATCGGCCAGCCCGTGCGCACATGTTCCTCGCCGAGTTCCTTGATGATCTCCGTGCCGGACGCAGGTTTATTGCCGAGCGTGCGCCGCCCGATCCGCCGCTCGAATTCCGCGATCAGCTCTTTCGGAAAGCCGTGCGGGTACACAGGAAACGCGTGGTCGAGCCAAATGCCCGCCATTTCCCAGTGCCCCGTCGTCGTATCCTTGCCAGGCGAAACGGTAGCGCCTTTGCCGAAATATCCGGCGGCGCGCGCGGGCGGCGTGAGGTTCGCCAGCGGCTTGATATTGGCAAGCCCAAGCCGCACCAGATTCGGCAATCGCAGCGGCCGCGACCGCGCGATATGCCCCAGCGTGTCGCGTCCCACATCCCCATAGTCCGCCGCGTCCGGCAGCTCGCCGATCCCCACGCTGTCGAGCACAATCCAGATCACGCGCTCAAAATGAGCGTTCGCCGCCATCAGTCCCCTCGCTTTACCGGCCTCATAGTATCATCCCGCTCGCCGCCGGAATTCTCCGTTACCCGCCCTGTCGACCTAAGCTTTTGCCGATCGACTGGAAAAGCCGAGCCGAAAAGACGCCCACAATTTGGCCCCCCGCCCATGATATAGAGGGAGCTGGAAGGAGGTAAGACATGAGCAACCAAGCGATTCTGGGTTTGTTAATCATTGGCGGATTCCTAACAGTCTGCATCGGTGAAGGCGTGGCAATCATCATCCTGTCTTACAAATTGGGCATTTACAAAGGAAAGCTCGCACGATATGAGCTCGCTGAGAAGCAGGCGTCTGCGGTGGAACAACATCCGTGAGTTTTGCGCTCCGCGGTAATGAGAACCGCCTAATCGTTCTTTATCCCGCTTCCGTGTTGTAGCCCCCGCCCTCGAATAGTAGACTTGCACGAATCAGGCTCAGGAGGCATTCGATGCCGCGGATCGTGCGTTGTGGTGTCATCCAGGCGAAGTGCGAGTGGTCGCCCGAAAAATACTCGCTCGCGCAAATCAAAGAAAAAATGATCGCGAAGCACGAAAAGATGATCGCGGACGCGGCGAAGAAAAATGTCCAGGTCCTCGGCCTGCAAGAGCTTTTCTATGGCCCCTATTTCTGCGCCGAACAGAATGCCAAATGGTACGAGCTCACCGAAAGCGTCCCCAACGGCCCGACGCTCGCGCGCATGCAGAAGCTCGCGCGCAAGCACAAGATGGTCCTCGTCGTGCCCATCTACGAAGTCGAAATGGCCGGCGTCTTCTACAACACCGCAGCCGTCTTCGATGCCGACGGCAGGTATCTCGGAAAATATCGCAAGCATCACATCCCGCACTGCCATCCGGGTTTCTGGGAAAAATTCTATTTCACGCCGGGAAATGCCGGCTATCCCGTTTTCGAAACGCGCCATGGACGCATCGGCGTCTACATCTGCTACGACCGCCATTTCCCCGAGGGCGCGCGCATTCTCGGCCTGAACGGCGCTGAAATCGTCTTCAATCCTTCCGCCACGGTTGCCGGCCTCTCCGAATATCTCTGGGAACTCGAGCAGCCCGCACACGCCGTGGCCAATCAATATTTCGTCGCGGCGATCAATCGCGTGGGCACCGAAAAGCCGTGGAGCATCGGCGAATTTTACGGCAAAAGCTATTTCTGCAATCCGCGCGGCAAAATCGTCGCGCAGGCCAGCCGCGATAAGGACGAACTCGTCGTCGCCGACCTGAATCTCGACGAAATCCAGGAAGTGCGCGCGACCTGGCAGTTCTATCGCGATCGCCGCCCCGAAAGTTACGACGAAATCACGCGCACGCATATCAGCGGCTCGGCGCAGGCGGCCAATTGACGAGCGCCACAATGACGGCTCCCCTCTGCCGCAACTACATCAACGGCCGCTGGGTCGAATCTCGCTCCACGCAAACGATCGAACGGCGCAATCCCGCCGATTTGAACGAAGTGCTGAGCCTCGTGCCTCTTTCGACGCGCGCGGAAATCAACGAAGCCGTCGCCGCCGCCAAAGCTGCGTTCCCCGCGTGGCGCGACACTCCCGCGCCGGTGCGCGGCAAGATTCTCGCCCGCGCGGCCGCGCTCATGGAGCAGCGCAAGGACGAGCTCGCCCGCACACTCACGCGCGAGGAAGGCAAGACCCTGAAAGATTCACTCGTCGAGGTGCAGCGCACCATCGACATCCTCGAATTCACCGCCGGCGAAGGCCGCCGCATCGGCGGTGAAACCGTGCCGAGCGCTTCGCCGCGCAATTTCACCTACACCGTCAAGCAGCCTCTCGGCGTCGTGGGCGCGATAACCCCGTGGAATTTTCCCGTCGCGATTCCTGTGTGGAAGGCCGCTCCGGCGCTCGTCGCGGGCAACACGATGGTCATCAAGCCCGCCGAGCTCACGCCGCAAACCTGCGTGCAGATCTGCGAAATCTTCGAACAGGCCGGCCTGCCCGCCGGCGTGCTGAATATGGTTCTCGGCGCGGGCGAAGAAGTCGGCGATGAGCTTCTTCGCTCTCCGGATGTTCGCGCGATTTCATTCACCGGCTCGAACGATATCGGCAGCCTCATTTACGCCACCGCCGCAAAGCAAATGAAGAAATGCCAGTGCGAAATGGGCGGCAAGAATCCCGTGGTCGTGCTGAGCGACGCCGATCTCGCTCTCGCCGCGGACCACGTCGTGGCCGGCGCTTTCGGTTCCACCGGGCAACGCTGCACGGCGACGAGCCGTGTCGTGGTCGAAGACTCGATCGCCAACCAATTCGTCAAAATGATCGTCGAGCGCGCCAAGAAACTCAAAGTCGGCAACGGCCTCGACGCCGGCGTCGACGTCGGCCCTCTCGTCGACGAGCAGCAATTCAACACCGTGCTGCGCTATCTGGAGATCGGCAAAAAGGAAGCCACGCTCCTGCTCGGAGGCCTGCCCGCCGGGGCGGTCGTGCCCACCGGAGAAAACGGCTACTTCGTCGCCCCGACCATCTTCGATCACGTCCGCTGGGACAGCAGGATCGCGCAGGAAGAAATTTTTGGCCCCGTGCTTTCGGTGATTCGTGTGCCGGATTTCGAGGAAGCCCTGCGCGTCGCAAATTCCGTGAAATACGGCCTTTCGAGCTCGATCTACACGAATGACGCCGCCCGAATTTTCGAATTCATCGACCGCATCGAAACCGGCATGACGCATGTGAACGCGCCCACCGTGGTCAGCGAAGCGCAGATGCCTTTCGGCGGCGTGAAAGCAACGGGCGTCGGCCTGCGCGAAGTGAGCCGCGTCGCGATCGATTTCTACACCGAGCTGAAAGCCGTCTACATCGACTACACGCCGCGTAAGCCCCGAAAATGAGCTACGCGGCGATCGATCCCGAGAGCGGCGCGCACGCCGAGCCTTTCGATCCCGCCTTAGTCCGCCACAGCTCGCTCTACAACGAAGATCTCGCGCCCGTCCCCGCCGCGCGCCGCAGCTGGGGCACCTACAATTACGCCGCGCTTTGGATCGCAATGAGCGTCAACATTCCCACCTATTTGCTCGCGAGCGCCATGATCGCGGGCGGCATGAACTGGAAGCAGGCGATCTTCACGGTGTTTCTGGGCAACGTGCTCGTCCTGATCCCGATGCTGCTCAACGCGCACGCAGGCGCGCAATACGGAATTCCATTCCCGGTATTCGCGCGCTCCGCATTCGGCGTGCTCGGCGCCAACGTCCCCGCGATTCTCCGCGCGCTCGTTGCGTGCGGCTGGTTCGGCATCCAGGCGTGGATTGGCGGCGAAGCAATCTACACGATGATGCTGGCGCTCGAGCCCGACTGGAAAAGCGTCTCGTGGTGCCCGCCGGTGTGCTTCCTGTTTTTCTGGCTGCTCAACGTAATCGTGATCGTGCGCGGCATCCAGACGATCCGCTTCCTGCAAGGAATCACCGCTCCGTTTCTGCTGCTGATCGGGCTCGCGCTGCTGCTCTGGGCGCGGAGCAAGGCGGGCGGCTTCGGCCCGATGCTCGCGTCGCCGTCGAAATTTCACACCTTCAGCGAATTCTTCAGGTTTTTCGTACCGTCGCTCACAGGAGTCGTCGCATTCTGGGCCACGGTCGCGCTGAATATTCCCGACTTCACCCGCTACGCCCACAGCCAGCGCGAACAAATGGTCGGCCAGGCGCTCGGCCTGCCAGCCACGATGACGTTCTATTCCTTCATCGGCATTGCCGTCACATCCGCCACGGTGATTCTCTTCGGCCAGGCGATCTGGGACCCGGTCGCCGTCCTCGCGCATCTCGGCAATCCGATCGCGGTCATCATCGCGATGTTCGCGCTGTTGATGGCGACGCTCAACGTGAACGTCGCCGCGAACGTCGTCTCGCCCGCCAACGATTTCTCGAATCTCTGGCCGCAGAGAATCAGCTTCCGCACAGGCGGCCTGATCACCTGCGTGATCGGCATTGTGATGCAACCGTGGAAGCTTCTCGCCACGTACGGGAATTACGTCTCGGGCTGGCTGGTAGGTTACTCCGGCTTTCTCGGCCCCATCGCGGGCATCCTGATCTGCGACTATTTCGTCCGTCGCAAAACCATCCTCAACGCGAAGGATTTGTACCGCCGCAACGGCGTCTACGAATTTTCCCGCGGCGTGCATTGGAAGGCGATCGCCGCGCTCGCAATCGGCTGCGCAGTGGCATTTGTCGGCCTAATCTACCCGCCCGTCCGCGCGCTCTACGATTACGCGTGGTTCGTAGGCTTCGCCGTAAGCTTCCTCGCCTACCTGATTCTGACCTCCGGCAAACCGGTTGCTGAGCACAACAAATGACGCATGCTAAAAGGGCGTCTTCTTTTTGGCGGTCGGAAAAGCAAGTAGTTAACGATGTGAAGAGCGAACTGAGAGTCGCTAAGAAAATGCGCCTGCCCTGGTGGGGCCTGCTGTGTTTGATGATCGGCGTACTGCCGATTTATTGGCTGTTTGATCGCGCTGGAAGACTGAATATGGCGTTACCCTTATTGAATTGTGTTGCGGTCCTTGGTTTCGCGTTTGTTTTAAATTGGAAGCTACGGCGGGATGCGTGGTTTTGGATCACGATGACAATCATCGTGGCGCTTCATGTTCTCCTTATTTTATCCGTCCCCTGGACCACCAAGTGGGTTCCCGCAGCCGCGATCGCCGGCATCGACTCAGTGGATTTCGTTGTGATACTCATGATCCTCGCCACTGCCGGGAAACTCGCAGAAGCTCGAAAGCCCCCGGAGGAGGGCGTCCGCGAAAAGGCGTGATTTCTAAACTCTGTACACCTCAATCGCCGCTCGGCATTGGCGGCGTGCACGACGCAGCCGATTGCCGCACGCGCTCATTCCAGCTCACCGGCGCGCGGTCGCTATCCACTTCCTTCATCGTGATGCACCCATCGACCGGACAAACAAGCGCGCAAAGATTGCAGCCTACGCACTCCTCTTCGATGATCCGCGGCACGTGAACGCCAAACCCGCCCGTATTTTTCTTCGCAGCTTCGCGGTACGGCTCGATGCACTGGTGCGCGCCATCCTCGCACGCGACGTAGCAGAGTTGGCACCCAATGCACAGCTTCGAATCGATTTTGGCGATCACTTTGTAATTCAAATCGAGGTCGCCCCAATCCTGGACGTTCGGCACCGCCCGACCGCGAAAATCCTCGATCGTCCGGAATCCGCGCTGATCCATATATTGCGAGAGTCCGTCGATCATGTCCTCCACGATCCGGAATCCGTAGTGCATCGCGGCGGTGCACACCTGCACGGTCGACGCACCCAATGCGATGTGCTCCGCGGCATCGTTCCAGTAGCCGATTCCGCCGATGCCGCTGATCGGCACGCGCACATTCTTCGCGACGGTCGAGAGCAGGTGCAGCGCAATGGGTTTCACCGCAGGCCCGCAGTAGCCGCCGTGCGAGGATTTGCCGCCCACCGCCGGCCGCGGCACAAACGTATCGAGATTCACGCCCATCAGCGAATTGATCGTATTGATCAGGCTGACGGCATCGGCGCCGCCGCGCTCGGCCGCTGCGGCGATGTGCGTCACGCTCGAAACGTTCGGCGTGAGTTTAACGATCACGGGAATCTTCGCGGCTTCCTTCACCCACGCCGTGATCATCTCCGTGTATTCAGGCACCTGCCCGACGGCCGCGCCCATCCCGCGTTCGCTCATCCCGTGCGGGCAGCCGAAATTCAGCTCGAGCAGGTCGGAACCTGCGTCTTCCGCGCGCCGCACGATCGCGCGCCACGACTCGCGCCGCGATTCCACCATCAGCGACGCGATCACCAGATTTTTCGGATAGCGTTTTTTCACTTCATAGATTTCGCGAAAATTCACTTCGGTGGGACGGTCGCTGATCAGCTCGATATTGTTGAAGCCCATCATCTTCACGCCGGCAAGATCGATCGCGCCGTAGCGCGAGCTCGTATTGACGATCGGCTCGCCAATCGTCTTCCACACCGCGCCGCCCCAGCCCGCATCAAACGCGCGCATCACCTGCCCGCCCGTATTCGTCGGGGGCCCCGAAGCCAGCCAGAACGGATTCGGGCTGCTCACCCCGCAAAAGTTCACGCTAAGATCAGCCATCATTCACCTCCGGAAGCGAGCAGTAAACGCGAAAGGCCCCACCCTCACAAACCTAGGATGGGGCACCCGGAACTTCAAAGACCGGAGCCCACCCCGCAACGATCACTTCTTCCCTCGCGGTGCACCAAGCCAAACATCGAGCCCGCTTGCAGCAGCCATACCTTCTGCGACAGCGTCCACAACTTCCTTGCCGCCATTCGTGCAATCGCCTGCCGCAAAATATTTCGGATTGCCCGTCTGATGGCGCTCGTTGACCTTCACGGTGCCGTTCTCATGAAGCTCGACACCTTTGATGCTGCGCAAAATCTGGGTCACGGGCTGCTGCCCCACGGCGCGCACCACCATCTCGACATCAAGCACAAATTCGGTGCCAGCCAACGGCACCGGCGCGCGTCGTCCCTTTTCATCCGGCGGGCCAAGCTCGGTCCGCACGCATTCGAGGCCGGTGACGGCGCCTTCGCTACCCACGATGCGCACCGGCAGCGTCTGCCAGAAAAACACGACGGCATCCTGTTTGGCGAGCTGATATTCATAGGCGAAGGCCGGCATGTCGGCCTCGCCGCGGCGATAGATGAGGTAAACCGTTTTGGCGCCGAGGCGCCGCGCTGCGGTGACAACGTCGATCGCGGTGTTCCCTGCTCCGATGCAAGCGACGCGCGCGCCGACTTCGACTTCGTGCAGGGGATTTACCTTCGTTTTAGCGAGAAATTCAATCGCGCCGTGGACGCCGTGCAAGTCCTCTCCGGGCAGACTGAGGCTCCACGTCTCGCCGAGTCCGATGCCGATGAAGATCGCATCGAACTGCTTTTCAAGGTCGGCGAAGCTAATGTCGCGGCCGACTCCGACTTTCTGGCGGAATTTCACGCCGAGCTGCTTCACCAGATCGGCCTCGCGAATCGCGTCCTTCGCGCGCGCCTTATACGCGGCGATGCCATAGGTGTTGAGCCCGCCGGGAAGTTCGTTGCGATCGAAGATGGCGACGTCGTATCCCCACTTCGAAAGCTCGGCGGCGCAGGCGAGGGACGCGGGTCCCGAACCGATGCACGCGACCTTCTTTCCATTCGGTGCGCCGGCGTGGAAAAGCTGAATATTGTTGTCGAGCACGTGATCGACGGCGTAGCGCTGCAGCCGGCCGATCTCAATCGGCGGCTCTCCCTTTTCGTGCATCACGCAAGCGCCTTCGCAGAGCACTTCCGTCGGACAGACACGCCCGCAACTGTGGCCCAGAATATTCGCGGAAAGAACCGTGCGCGCGGAACCCAGCAAATTGCCGGTTGAAATTTTCTTAATGAACGCGGGTACGTCGATATGCGTGGGGCAGGCAATCGTGCACGGCGCATCAAAGCAGTAGAGGCAGCGCGCGGCTTCGATGGCGGCCTGACGCGGATTCAGCGCCGGAGCGATTTCGGCGAAGTTCTTTTCATATTGTTCCGGGAGAAGCTTCGGCGCCGTTTCGCGAAGCGGCATGGAAAGGTATGAATCTCCGAATCGCACGGCCGGGCGGGACGAACGCTTCGAGCGCGCGTGACTGCCTGTAAGGCCGCCATTCTAGCATGTTGGTGTCTTAATTTCAGATCAGGTGGCACAGACAATCTGTCTGTGCAGGCAACGTCCTATCTCGGAGTACGACGAGTTCCTGAAGGGGCGGCGCGAGGACCTACGGGCTTCGCGGCGCTAGAAATCCTCTTCTCAAACGCTTGAATCCTGCGTTCCCGCTCGTCCGCCGGGAGTTTGTCGAGATGCTTCACGGCGATCGCCGTGAATTCGTCGGCCAGCTGTTCGTCTGTCAAGCGCACCTTCTTGGGCATCGTTTGCTCTCGAATCGTGAGCATAGCAGCAAGCCGCAATAGAACCTGCGCGCGAACACAGTATAGGTTAGGGTACCTGCGGGGTTGCACGGACTTTCGATGTTGCCCTAAGATGCCTCATCTGCATTCCATAAGGAGATTCGATGCGCTTTGACACCGTGATCAGAAACGGCACCGTCGTCACCGCGACGGACACTTATGTGAGCGACATCGGCATTTCCGGCGGGCGCATCACCGCGATCGCGCAGGCGCTGCCGGTCGAAAACGCCGGCAAGGTGATCGACGCGACTGGCCTGCTCGTGATGCCGGGCGGCATCGATGCCCACACGCACCTCGATATGCCTTTTGGCGGCACAACGAGCGCCGACGATTTCGAATCCGGCACGATCGCGGCGGCCTTCGGCGGCACCACCACGCTGATCGATTTCGCGATCCAGACCAAGGGCCACAGCCTGCGGCAGGCATTTGACACGTGGATGAAAAAGGCCGACCGCAAAGCCGCCATCGACTACGCCTTCCACTGCATCATCACCGACCTTGGCGCGGCGCAGCTCGAAGAGATGGGCGCGCTGATCGGCGAAGGCGTCTCGAGCTTCAAGCTTTTCATGGCGTATCCGGGCGTGCTGATGGTGGACGACGCGACGATTTTCCGCGCGATGTCCCAAGCCGCGAAATTCGGCGGGCTGATCTGCATGCACGCGGAAAACGGTGGCGCGATCGACGTGATCGTGCAGAAGGCGCTTGCGGAAGGCAAGAAGTCACCGAAATATCACGCGCTCACTCGTCCGACGACGGCCGAAGGCGAAGCGACCAGCCGCGCGATCGCGCTCGCGGAGATGGCGGGCGCGCCCGTGTATATCGTCCATCTCTCGTGCAACGACGCGCTCGAAAAAGTGCGCGAGGCGCGCGACCGCGGCCTGCCTGCCTACGCCGAGACTTGCCCGCAGTATCTCTATCTCTCGCTCGAAAATATGGATGCACCCGGATTCGAGGGCGCGAAATACGTTTTTACTCCGCCCCTGCGCGAGAAATGGCACCAGGAAAAACTGTGGCAGGGGCTTGCGCACGACACGCTGCAGGTGGTCTCGACCGATCACTGCCCTTTCTGCTTCAAGGAGCAAAAGGAACTCGGCCGCGACGATTTCACGAAAATCCCGAATGGCGGGCCGGGAATCGAGCACCGGCTCAGCCTCATCTATACGGGCGGCGTGCACGGCGGGCGATTTTCGCCGAACCGGTTCGTTCAGCTCGTGGCGACGGCCCCCGCGAAATTGTTCGGCCTATTCCCGCGCAAAGGCACCATCGCAATCGGATCCGACGCCGACCTCGTGATCTTCGACGCAAACAAGGAGCAGACAATCAGCGCGGCAACGCACCATATGCGTGTCGATTACTCCATGTTCGAGGGAATTCACGTAAAAGGCGTGCCGAGGACGGTGCTCTCGCACGGACGCCCGGTGATCGAGAACGGAATTTTCGTCGGCAAAGCCGGCAGCGGCGAATTCATCCGCCGCCAGCAATACGCGGGAATCTAGCGCTGCGGCTAAGGCGCCGAAGGAATATTCTTCTCGCCGTCGCTCCAATGTTCGACGATATCGCGAACGACCTTGTCTCCCACCGTTTCCGCCGCCTCGAGTGACTCCATGTACGCCGGGTAGTTGCCTTTCGCCATCTGCGCGAGGCTTTCGGCGGGCGTCGAGCCGGGAGGCTCGCGATCGTAGTTGCTTACCGTGCGCAGGACGAGCACGCGATTGAAATCGACGCGCCCAGCGTGGCTGAGGAACGTGAGCGACTGGAGCGTGCCCGTATCTTCCATCGCCGAGACCATGAAGTTGCCTTTCCCTCCGGTGAAATAGCTCACCCAGGCATTCGCCCATTGGTCCATCAGCGTGCCGTGCCAGAAGGTGCTGCCGCACATGTTGTCGCCGCGCGTAACGAACGGCGGCCTCATCGCATTGGGAAATCCGGTGAAGCGTGCGCGGTACGCGCGTATTCCGTCGGTATCCGCGAGTGGGACGTTGCGCGTAAGCCCGAAGGCCCAGCCGACGAGGCCTGGGTTAAGCGTGTAGATTTCGCCGGTGGCGCCTTGCCGCACGGGCTGCTCGTAAGGCGTCGCGTGCTGCAACGGAACGTAGCCGGTGGGCCAATCCTTGGGAATTTCGCGCGCGTCGATTTCGTACGCGAGATCGCCATCGACCACATGATCCGACCAGACCGCCGAGCCGAGCGAGACGTCCGCCGGATCGCCGCCGCCGATTCCGGCGACGATCCAGTAGGCTTTCGAGAAATCGAAGCGCGGGTCGAGGCCCAGCGCCATCACGGATGCGGCCGCGCGCGCCGTGCCTACGCCGGTGAGCAGGCCGAGCACGCCGTCTTTGTTCATGCGCACGTGGTGATAGCCCGCGGGAAGCGGCAAAATCTGATCGAGGTGCTCGCGCTCGACCCAGAGCTGGTATTCGCCGGGGCGATCGCCAGTATCGTTGCCCGCTTCAAACATATTTACGACGACCACCTTCACGTGGATCGGAATTGGAGGCGGGGTGCCCTGTGCCCGGAGAAGGCAAGTGGACGGAAGCATCAAAGCCAGGGCCAGCAAGATACACTTCGACGTGAACCGCATTGCACCTCCATGATTCGAAAGCAGATGAGGCCTCGAAACGAGGCGAGACAAAGTTTACAACGCAAGAAGCCGCCAAATTTGGCTTTTCTTGGCTGGTTAGAGGCCGGTTAAGCCCCCGACGGCAGCAACATTGTTGCGCCCGGCGGAGCAGAAAATTCGGCCGAAATCGCGCGGCGCGAGACTACGGATTTTTGCTGAGGCGGCGGAAATAATCGGCGACGGCGTCCTGATATCCGGCGGGCATCGGCATCGGATTGGCGCTGCGAATCTGGCCCGACTGCTTGTCGTCGAGCTTGCGCTGCAGTTGCAGCTCGAGCTTGTCGACGTCGTTGAGCACTTGCGTGTGGAGCTGCTCGAAGAGCGCTGGATTGCCGGGGAAACGCTTCGGATCGAGCTGCTGCATTTCGCGAATCAGTTCCTGCAATTCGCGCGCGGTATCGGGATCGTTCTCGACGGTTGGGCGGAGTTGATTCAGGCCGTCGAGACTTTGCTGGTAGGAACGCTCGGGGTCGGGCGGCAGCGGCGAATTGTCGGGGCCGACGGGCTGCGGCAGATTGGAATTGTTGCCGGTGTCGATCCACCAATTGTTGTTGCCGCCTCGCGCGCCGCCGTAGCGTTGGCCGTAGCCTCGGGTGTAATCGTCGCCGACTTGGCCGCTGGCGGGACCGCCGGCTGGGCCACCGTCCGGGCCGCCGTTGCGACTGAGCCTTCCACCATTTTGGCCGGAGGCTTGACCGGGCTGGCCATTCTGCGGGAGCTGGCCGGCTTCGCCATTTTGACCATTGCGATTTTGGCCGCTTCCCTGCTGACCGGGCCGGCCCGCCGCACCCATATCGCGCGTGATGCCCGCCATTTGATTGCGCAGACGCTCGAGGCGGTCGATGGCGGCCTGCGCATCTTGCCCTTGATCCTGCTGTTGTCCGGCGCCCAGCGCCTGCTGGGCTTGCCTCACCTGATCGCCGAAGCGCTGCAGATCAGACGTGATCCCCTGTTCCGCCGCGAGCGAATTGGGAGCGATGCCGCGGCGGAGCCAATCCGCGCTTCGCTGCAGGCGCGTCTGTAAATCTTCCTGATCGAGATTGCCGAGGGCGTCGCGCAGCTTCGAAGCGGCGCCGCGCTGCGTCGAGGCGAGATCGCGCGCCGCGTCGCGAGCTTGCTTTTCGAGACTCGCCAGATCGTCCGCGAGTTGCTGGCGGTCCCGAGCGAGCTTGCTGGCCTGATTCCAGAGATCCTGCGGAGCCTGGCCCGACTCGTCTGGCGAGCTCGCGTCGCTGAGCAGCTTGCGCATGCGGTCGGCCTGATCGCGCTGTTCGGCGGCGAGGCGGTCGGCTTCGCTGGCCATCGAATCAAGGCGTCCCGAGGCTTGCTGCTGCTGCATGCTGCCGAGAAGATTCGTGGCATCGCGGAGGCGCTGGGCGGCGCGGCGCGCCTCGGCGCTGTCCTGATTTTGCTGCGCGCGCTGCATATCCTGATTCGCCTGGCGGAGCTGTTCGAGGGCTTGCTGCACGCGCTGTTCGCGCGAATCGGCGCCCGAAGAACCCGAAGCGCCGCCCTGAGATTGCGATTGACCCGAGGAAGATTGCCCGGACGACGATTGTCCCGAAGATGACTGACCCGATTGCTGGCCATTTTGTTGCGACTGCTGCTGCGCGAGCTGCTCCATCTGCTGCTGCAATTTTTCCGCTTCGCGGCGCAGCATTTCCTGCTGCCAGCGCTGCTGGAAGCTCTGATTGCTGTTTTGCGACTGGTTCGCAAGATCCTGCTGGCGGCGCGCGAGCTCGTCGAGCTTCTTCAGCGCGTCGTCGATTTCCTTCTGCTTCTCATCGGCAGAGGAGGCTGTCTGCGCGGTTTCGTACTGATTCTTCTGCGTGTCGAGTTCGAGATCGAAGAGGCTCGCGAGATCGCGGCCCGCACCTCCGCCGCCAGCGCCTCCGCCGCTATTGCCGAACGCCACCTGAATCTGGCGGAACGTGGCTTCCGCCTGCAGCAAATGCTGCAGCGCTTTCTGCTCGCTCGGAAGCGCCTCGTCCCATTTCTGCTTGCGAAGCTGATCCGCGGCCGGATTCATCGCTTGCGCTGCCGCATTCATATCCTGCTGAAAGGAATTGAACTCCTCGTTCTCAGTGTTGAGGTCGCGCAACTGCAGGCGGCCGGCCAGCGCGATGGCCTGATCGCGCAGCTTCGACTGCACCTCGGAAAGGAATTTTCCTGCTTCGGCAGCCTGCTGCGCGGCCGCGTTCTTATCGCCGCGCTGCTTCCAGGTCTGCGCGATGATCTCCTTTTCGCGCTCGGAGATATCGTTCTGATTGCCCTGCCCGCCTCCTCCGCCACCACCTCCAGCGGATTGCGACTGCGAGAAATCGCGCTCGAAAGGATCGGCCTGGATGAAGAAAATGTCCGTGTGCGCCTCAGCGCGCGCGTCCTTGGCGGTGACGTAGAAGCTTACAAGATCGCCTGGGACAAGCTTGAAATCTTCGAGAGAGAGCACGGTCGAGCCATCCGCGTCTTTCGCGCCTTTTCGCTTCAGCAAATTCACCGTCTGCTCGGCGCCGCCATTCACGGAATAGTGCAGGGTCATGGCATCGACGCCGAAAGGATCGTTGGCATTCGCCGCGATCGTGACTTCTTCGATGGGACTGGCGCGATAATCGCGCGCCGGCCGCGTGACCTCGACCTGCGGCGGATTGGCTTTGTCCGCCTCGATAAAGAAATCCTCGGAGAGGCGAACGGGCTGGCCCTGATCGACGGCGGCGACATGGTAGCTGCCGTCCTTGGCCATGCTGACCGAACCGGTGTAGTGGTCCGCGCCATTCGCGCCGGGCGTGAGCTGGATCTGCTGGCCGTCGTCAAGGACGAGCAGTCCATCGCGAAGCGGGCGGTCGGTGAGGACTTCGAGATTGGCGACCGTGCCTTCGACCGCGTGCAAATCGCCGCCGTGCTCGTCAACCGTGTTGCGCAGGCCGGTCCACGACGGGTAGCGATAGGTGACGCGAATCTGCTTCACACCTGGGAGATCGACCACACGAATCTTGTAATGGCGCGAGCGAATCGGCCCCGCCTCGACATAGTATTCGACCGCCTCGGGAAGTCCCGCGAAGAGAAATTGGAAGCCGGAGCCGCCAGACTGCGGCTGCATCGCGACCTGCTCCCATTTCGACGCGCTCTCATAGCGCGCGTAGAGGCGCATCTTGTCGGTCTGCAGGCCGATGGGCTGCGCGGTGACAAGTTCATCCGCATTGCGGCGCACGGAGGCATCGCCCGGGCTGACGCGAATATCGTAGAAAGGCGTGGCGCCCGTGCGGGCGCCCATCCACAGCAGCGAGGCGCCATAGCCGAGATAGCCGGGGCCGGCGGCAACCAGCCAAATCAGTACACCGAGGGAAGCAACGAGGACGCCGCTGAAGACGAGCAGCGTGCGCTGAGGCACGAGCGCTTTCGGTTCGGAGCCGCGCGCGATTTCGAGGGTGTCGGCGGCAAGCAACTCGATGAAAGGCTCGCGGGCATCGGCATCCGGGGCGCGGGGATCGCGTTCGGCGAATGTGATCAGGCGCTGCTTGAATTTCGGGAAGGCGCTTTCCGCTTTGCCGACCGCGCTCTGACGGTCGAGATAGAGCAGCGGGAGCGCAAGAGCGTAAACGAGGGCGGCAAGCAGCGCGAGGACGAGAATGGCGCGCGCGCTAGCGAGACTCGCCTGGGAGAAGCCAAAGTAATTCGCGATCAGAACTAGGACAACGGTGGTGACAAGCGCAGCGAGCGTGAGGATGGCCGCACCGCGCGCGGCAGTGCCAAGGCGCAGGCGTTTCTCGACCTGACTGATGTAGGAGTTGAGCTGTTCCCGCGCGCTCATGAATCCTCCCGTCGAATCCCCAGGTACCGGCTGGCCACCCAGGACTCGCACAGTGCCGCCGCCAATGCCACTAGCATAACGTACCACCATAGGCCGTACGGTTTGCTTTTATCTTCTGAGGGGCCGGGCGCCGCGGTGGCGGCCTGGGTGCCCGGCTCCGTAGCGTTCTTCCCGGTCCATAGGGAGAGGACATCGGGCGGCAGCACGTCAAGATCGGATTCGCGGCGGTCGGGATTGACACCGATCACGTCCTGGCGGCCATTCGCCAGGCGCAGCTCGTAGAAGCCCGCCTGGGTCACCTGGTAGGTTTGCGCGTTGGCCGCTTCCTTGAGCGAGAGCGGGCGCCGGCCTTGTGGGTCAATCACTTCCACGCTTACCGCTTCCTCTTTGCTGGTGCGCAGATCAATGAACGAATCAACGAGGCGCGATCCGGTGCGGCGGGCGGTGCCTGAAAGATAGAAGGCCGTCTGCTCGACGAACGGGACGAAATCGGGATGCAAAGGGAAATCGTTGGTGAGATTGTCGAGGCCGGAAGCGAACAGCAGGACGCGGCCTTCGCCGATTTGCTTCTCGAGGAGCAGCGGGGTCTGGTCGGTAAGGCGCGCTACGACGCGCGAGCCGGTGTCCTCAACTTTCACCGCATAATAGATTTTGACGCCGGACCATCGATCGGCTTTCCCGATGGAAGGATAGGATGGGTCCGTATCGCCGACCGTCTGAGCGAAGCCGCCCGCGCTCGTGTAGTAATTGGCCTTGAGCACGTTTGCGTCGAACACGGCGATACGCTGGCGCGCGCCATCGGCTGTGCCGGCGGCTACGAGGACGCTGCCTCCGGCGCGGACGTAGCGCGCGAGTTCATTTTCGAGCGAAGACGGCAGCGAAACCGCGTCGGAAAGAACGACGAAAGCATAATCCTGTGGCCGCACGTTCGCCGCTTGGGCGACGGGAATGCTGTCCATCGTGAATGCGGATTCGGCGGCAGCGGCGAGCGCGGCGCTGAAATACAGAGGCGAGCGCGTGTCGCCCGATTCGTGAAGGAACAACACCTTTTGCGGATCGGAGCGCTCGACGGCGAAGCGGCTCACGTCGTCGGCCGGCAGTGCGTCGGCGGAATCGATGCGCACCTCGCAGCGGCTGAAGCCGTGCGGCACGTCGAGCGAATCGAATTCGACGGTGGCGCGGCCCGCGGCGGGCACGGCGACGGTGCGCGTGGCGGCCGTTTTGCCGTTGATGATGAGCGAAACTGTGCGCGTGGCGGCGGGAGTGCCGTAGCCCGCGATTACGGCCTGAACGCGGGCCTTCTTCACGTCCCAGACCTGGCCGGGGGCGTTCACGCTTTCGACTGCCCAATTGGGTACGTTGCTCTTCACCACGGGATGCAGGATCAGCAAAACGTTGTTGGGCAGAACCGCATCGGCGAAATTCGCCGGCATGTCGGACTTCTGCATGTCGCTGAAGAAATGCAGCTCGATCGGGGCCGACATGCTCTGCGCCGCGGAACGAAGCGCGCGCGCCAGTTCGGCGAAACTACCGCGCGAATCGCCGGGCTCGATGCTATTGACGGCGGCGGTAAGCGTGGCGGCATCCTGCGTCGGCTGCGTGAGGACTTGCAACTGCGAGCCGAGCGCCATCACCTGCGCGCGCTCGGCGGGATTCCGTGAAGCCCGCAAGGATTGCGCCGCGCGCTTCGCGTCGGCGAGGCGCGAGCCGGCACGCATGCTGAAGGAATTGTCGATCACAAGCATGAGGAGCTTGTCATTGGCTGCGCTGACGGCGGGGCGATTGATGAACGGGCCGGCAAAGGCGAGGACCAGCAGCGCAAGCAGACTGAGCCGCAGCGCTAGCAGCAAGAGATAGCGGAGACGGCGATGCTTGATCGAGCTTTGCGTCCGCTGCTCGAAAAACATCAGCGAGCTGAATGGCTGCGGATCCGACGTGTGCCGGCGCAGCAGATGCAGATAAAGCGGCACGGCCAGCGCCGCTGCTCCTGCGAGAAACCATGGAGCGAGGAGGCCCATCTAGTTCCTCCGCTGCCGGATCGAGAGATATTCGGCGAGCGCTTCATCGAGCGGGCGATCGGTCGAGAGCACGAAATAATCCATTCCAGCGCCCTGCGCGCGGCTGCGGAGGTCCGCGATGTGCGCATCCATTTTGGGGCGATATTCATCGCGCGCGTATTCGGGAGTGACTTCGAGGCGCTCTTTGGTTTCGAGGTCGACGAGGATCACGGGCGCGTCGAGCTGCGGCTGAATTTCTTTCGGGTCGAGGACATGAAACAGGACGACTTCATTGCCGTGGAAATGCAGCGGCTCGATAGTGCGCACGATCGTCTCGGGCGTTTCGAAGAAATCGGAGATGATCAGCACCAGCCCGCGACGCCTGAGAAATTCCTGGAAATGGTGCAGCGGCTTGCTGAAGTCGGTGCGGGCGCGGGGCTCGGCGAGTTCGAGGCCGCTGAGCAGACGGTGGAGCTGGCCCTGGCGCGTGGAGGGGCGAATGTAGTTGCGCACTTCATCATCGAAGACGATCAGGCCGGCTGCGTCGCGCTGATTGTGAATCGCGAGATGGAAGAGCGACGCCGCGATGAATCGCGCGTAGTCCATTTTGCTCACGCCGTGGGATGAAAAATTCATGGAGTTGCTCGCGTCGAGCAGGACGGTGAGCAGGCTGTTGGTCTCGCCGCGATAGCGCTTGAGGTAGCAGCGCTCGGTACGTGCGAAGACGTTCCAATCGACGTGGCGCAGATCATCACCGGGCGTGTAGGCGCGGTACTCGGCGAACTCCTGGCTGAAACCGAAATCGGGCGAGCGGTGAAGGCCTGCGACGAAGCCGTCGACGACCGTCTTGGCGACGAGGTCGAGGCCCGAGATACGCGCAAGCACCGCTGGATCGAGAAAACGCTGCACGTCACGCTCCCGCCGGCGGCGGCATCGCCTGGAGCAAGCGCCCCAGGATTTCGTCGGAATCGATGCGGTCGGACTCGGCATGGAAATTGAGGAGCACGCGATGGCGCAGAACGGGAATGGCGAGCGCGGTGATGTCTTCGTAAGCCACGTGGTAACGCCCGCGAGCCAGGGCGCGCGCCTTGGCCGCCAGAACGATAAATTGCGCCGCGCGCACGCTCGCACCGTAGTTGACATATTTCTTGATGAAGTCGGGCGCGAGGCCGCTATTGTGCCGCGTGGCGCGGACGAGGCCCACCACATAGGCCGCGAGCGATTCCGCGATCGGCACCATGCGCACGAGCTGCTGAAAATCGAGAATCTCCTGCGAGTTTGTGACCGCTTCGACCTGCGCGACGCGCGTGGTCGTGGTGAGATCGACGACTTTTATTTCGTCCTCGGCGCTGAGGTAATCGAGCAGGATGTTGAAGAGGAAGCGGTCGAGCTGCGCCTCGGGCAGCGGGTAGGTGCCTTCGAGCTCGATCGGGTTCTGCGTGGCGAGGACGAAAAAGGGCGAGGGCAACGTGTAGTGATTGCCGCGCACTGTGCAGGAAAGCTCCTGCATGGCCTCGAGCAGCGCCGACTGGGTTTTGGGCGGCGTGCGATTGATTTCGTCGGCGAGCAGGATATTGCCGAAAATCGGGCCTTGCACGAACGTCCAGCGTCGGTGACCGGTGGTGGGATCTTCTTCGATGATGTCCGTGCCGGTGATGTCCGAAGGCATGAGGTCCGGCGTGAACTGGATGCGCTTGAAGACAAGGCCGAGCGTCTGCGCGATCGTGCGGACCATCAGCGTCTTCGCGGTGCCGGGAAGGCCGGTGATCAGGCAGTGGCCGCCGACGAAGAGCGCGGTGAGGACTTGGTCGAGCACTTCGTTCTGCCCGACGATGACCTGGCGGACCTGCGCGAGGATGCCGTCGCGCACCGAATGGAAGCGATCGATGCGCTTCTTGAGCTCGGCGGAGTTGAGATTGACTTCAGCGGGAGCGGCCATCGGCTATTTTCCTTTCTCGGAACCTTGGAGCTGCAAGAGTAGTTTCTGGGCCGGGCGATAATCGGGAGCGGCTTCGAGCGCCTGGAGGACGTTGTCTTCCGCCTTGTCCTTCTGGCCGTCGTCGAAGTAAGCCTGCGCCAGATCGAATTGCGCCGAAGCGCGATCGAGAGGGTGCAGGGCGAGCACGGACGAGTATTCGCGGATCGCGCCCGTGTAATTATTTTGGGCGAGCCAGAGCTGGCCGAGATGGCGATGCTGGTCTTCGTCCATCGGGTAGATCCAGTTGAGACGGTCGAGCGTGGCAGCCGCTTCTTTCGGCTCGCTGAGGCCTTCTTCGAGCGTTGCCAGTTGCTTCAGCGCTTCCGGATCGCGGCCACCTTGCTTTTCGTATTCGGTAAGGATGGCGGCCGCGGCCGGCTTGTTGCCCTTCGCGAGATCGGCTTCGGCAATGAATTCGTAGGCATTCGCGGCATAGACATACTGCGGGTACATTTGGACGACTGCGTCGCCGTCTTTCAGCACTTCATCGGAGTTGTCCGCTTTCGCCGCCTGCGCCAGGGCTTTCAGCGCTTCGCGCCACTTGTCGAAATTGTCGACGGTCTGCTGAACACCCTTGTAGAGCCACGCCTGAAATTCCTTGTCGAACTCCTCGGGCGTCGTGCCGAGATTTTCCTGAATCACCTCGGGCGTAGCCTTCAACGCGGCGTATGAGTGGACCATATCGAGCAGCTTGTCGGCACCCCAGCGGTCCTGGATGTAATCGCAGATGCGGCCCGCCTGGTAGTAGGAGACGATGACCTGCGCGGGATACTCGGGACGAATGAAGCCGCGATCGAGATCGGCGACGGGGAGGAGCTTCTTATCGCGCAACGCGGCGACGATGTCGGGCGTGATCGGGTCGCCCCACTCGGGCGATGCCTGCGTCTCTTCGTGAACCGCGAGACCTTCGGTGAACCATCGCGCGACGCGGTGATTGGTGGCGGTGAGAATGTAGACGTGGCTCATCTCGTGCCACAGCGTGCTCGCCCAATTGAAGTCGCCGGGCTGGCGGCCCGAAGGGCTGTCCATCGCGACAACCATGCCGAATGTGACGCCGAGCGCGCCGAGGCCCGGCATGCCTGTGGTGCGAACCGCGAAATCTTCATGGTCAGGATAGACCTCGACCTGCACGGGGCCGGGCAGCGTCATTTTGTATTTCTTCTCGTAGGTCGCCATCGCGCGCTTCAGGATTTCTTCGACGTAGGGATGCAGCAGGTCGGCTTCTTTTTCATTGAGCTTGATGATCGTCGTGGCGTCCTTAAAGATGACGAAATTCTTGTAGCTATCGAGGAGACGAAGCGTGTTGACGGTGGCCTCGTTGCGGTAGCCGTTGTCGTAGCACATTTCGAGCTGGCGGCGCGGCTCGTCTTCCTGGCCGAGGCGCATGAGGTTGATGCCGAGCTCGGAGCGCGCGGACCAGAGCTGCGGATCGAGCTCGACGGCCTTGCGATAGTCGGCGACCGCGTCTTCGTAGCGATTATGAAGAACGAGATTACGGGCGACGATCGCGTAGGCCTCGCCGTATATGGGATTGATCCGCGCGGTCTCTGCGAACCACGAGTCCGGCGAGCGATCAGCCAGCACTTCGACGGCGGCGTGGACCGCCATTGCATCGAGCGCGTCGGGCGCGAGCTTAATGGCTTCGTCCGCCTGCGCGATGGCCTGAGCCGTATCGGAATCCTCGAGCGCGATCTCGGCGAGGAGCTCGTGCGCGGCCACGAGTTTGGGATCGAGTTCGAGCGCCTTGGTGGCCCAGACGATCGCGTTGTTGTCGTAGCCGTCTTCGCTGACGAGCGCGAGGCCGAGATGGGCTTGCGCATTCTTCGGATCCCGTTGCAGCGCTTCCTTGAAGAGGCCCTCGGCGTCGGTGTTGTTGAAGCGCTCGTGGAGGAGGAGTCCCCAGCGGACGCGATAGAGCGCGTTGTCGTCGGACTGGGCCACGGCTGCGCGGAATTCATTGTTCGCGTCCGTGTAATTTCCGAGGCCCCAATTGCCTTCCGCGCGGAGGTAGGGATCGCGCGCGCGTGTGAGCGATTCGTAGCAAGCCTGCGCCTCGGCGCGATGCCCGTGCTTGCCTAGCGCATGGCAATCGTCGGGCGTCGCCGCCGCGACGGCGCTTCCCGCGGTCAGCAGCATCGCGGACAAAATCGCGCATTGGCGTGCGCGCGTCACTTGTCGAGTTCCTCCTCCACCTTCGCCAGCTCGATCAGGGCGGCCGTGAGCTGGCTTCTGTAATCGTCCTGGGCCATCGCGGCCTTCTGATATTTCAACGTGTCGATTTGCTGCTCGAGTTCTTCCTTACGCGCGAGCAAGGCCCTTTTGGCAGGGTCGGCGTATGCCTTCTGCGCGGCGCCGAGGCGAATCAGGGTGAAGCTCGAAAGCAGCAACCCCTCGCCGGTATCGGTGGACGCCTCGCGCACCGGATCGTGCAAGCCTGTGTCTTCGAACTCAGCATGCTCGGTGGCCAGGCGCTTTTGGGCGTCGTAAAACTCAGCCGTGCGGCTTGTGGCGTAGCGGAACGCTTCGAGGGCGGAGATGGCGTCGTTCTTATCCACATCGGCTTCCGGATCGTGCAGCGCCTGCACCCAATAACGCGCGAAAACGGTGGCGTTCTTCTCGGTGCCGCTCTTCGTGGCGGCAATCACGGCGCGGCCGTGCTTTTCGAGCGCTGCCACCGAACCTCCGCTGGCGCTTGTGGTATTGACGATCAATTGGCGCCTGGCGGGTACGTGGTCGCAAAGGACGGCGAGGTCCGCGGCGGAAATATCGGGGCCCGGAAGATTGAACTTGTATTCGAAGCCGTCGAAGGAACCGTGGCCGATCAGGGTGAGTACAAAATCATCGTCCGGTTTCGCCTCGCTCGCGACTTTGCTGAGCGTCTCAGTCAGATTAGCGCGAGTCGCATCCTTCCCGGTCAGCGTATAGACGTGGACATCGCTGCCTGAAGCTTTGAGCAGCTTGTCGAGGTCCGTCGCGAGAGAAGTGAATTCCTGCTCGTAATCCGGCTCGCCGCCGAGGCCCGCGACCGTGACGTAATAGACCGCCGCGCGCGCGGGGACGGCGAACAGCAGCGCGGCCGCGAGGCAGACGGCGAGAAGCGCGGCCTTCACACGATCCCCCATCTCCGGCGGAGCAGCCATTCGGCGAAAAGCAGCGCCAGAATCAAAAGAAAAATCGCCGGCATGTCCCACAGTGGCTTCGTTTCCCGCACTGTGATTCCGGCCTCGGAATAGGCGATTTCGCCCGGCAGCTTCGAAACGTCCTGAGGCGTCCAGTAGCGGCCGCCAGTCTCGGAGGCAAGCTTTTCGAGGAGGTCGCGGTTCTGCTCGGTATGGAAATTCTCGGCGACGCCGTCCATTCGTTGAAAAGCCAGCACGTCCCGCCCGAGCTCCTGTCCGCCGCGCTGCGCGACCACTTCGGTGAGATACGAGCCGGGCTT
This sequence comes from Candidatus Acidiferrales bacterium, assembly GCA_049279635.1. Lineage (GTDB taxonomy): Bacteria > Acidobacteriota > Terriglobia > Acidiferrales > UBA7541 > Palsa-295. The sequence goes on along the minus strand of JBAPOM010000092.1, from coordinate 89,123 downwards.
CTCGGCGTTCCAATCGGACTGGAACGTGCCGGGCGCGTCGGGAACCGGCGTCATCTCGACGGTCGCGGCGACACCGCCGGGTCCGAGGATATGCGCCTCGACGGTGGCATCGGGCGCGGGCAGGTAGCTCTTGTCGCGCACGTCCGCGGACAATTTTACGTGGCCATCGTCAAAAAGCATCTGGCTGGGCACGGAGATTACGACCTGGCTCGGCGTATCCGCAACGAGCCAGCGCAAGAGCTGCTGCCAAAACATCGTGTGGCTCGTATCGCCGAGCGGCAAGCTCATCTGCCAGCGCCACGTGCCGGACGTGGCCATCAGCGCGGTGCGGCCGCGGCCGAAATTCTGCGTGACGAGCAGCGGCATGTCGCGGCCGCCACCCGCTCGCATCTCGGCCAAGACCGTTGCGCCGGGCTTGGGCGTGCCGGGCTCCTGATAGTCCATGAGGTATGGAAGCGTTTTCCAGCGCTCCGCGTTGCGTGCGGGATCGTCGATGAAGCGGCAAATCAGGCTGTCTTCACCGGCAGGAGTCAGTTGGACCGTGGCAGGGATGCGATGGAATGTATTTTTGTGGCTCGGCAGAATGGTGGGCAGCAAATCCGCCAGATTCGAGCCGCCCCAGCCTCCGTCAGCCAGCGCAAACCGCCCACCGAGAAACAACAGGCCGCCGCCGCGCCGGTCGACAAACTGGCGGACCAAATCCTGCTGGGCCGGCGTGAAGTAGCCGGCTTCGACTGAGCCGATAATCAGCGCCTGATAGCCGAAGAGGTCCTCCGGCTTCGACGGAAAGCCCTCCGCGAGTTCGTTCGGATTCTCGATGCCCTGGCGATAGATCTTGTTTTCGGTGGTGCGCAGCATCGAAGCGATCTCGACGACCTTGTCGTCGTCCACCGCGCGGCGGATGAATTTGTATTCCCAGCGCGGCTCGCCCTCGACGTAGAGGATGCGGCGCTTGTCGTTGACGACGTTCACGAGGCGCGTGACAGCGTTGTTGGCGCGGTTCGTTTCGCCCGGCAGCGGGTCGATTGAGAATTGGAGCGTCTTCGCTCCCGCATCGCCGGCGCTGAAGAGGACGTTTTGGGTCTGGATTTTGCCGTCGCCGGCAAATTCGATTGGCTGCGATGCGAGCATTTTATCGCCGTCGCGCACGTTGAGCGTGGCTTTCTGGCCTGAGTAGCCGCGCTGGTGGAAGGTGACGGTTGCGGCGAGCCGCGAATTCGCCAGCGCTTTCGGTGCAAGGATCGCATCATCGATTTCGACGTCGTGCGGCACTTCTTCCGCACCCAAGCCGACCGTGTGGACGGGAATGCGCCGGTTGCGTAGAGCTGAGATCGTGTCGAGATCGATGCCGCCGGAATTATCGGCGCCGTCGCTGAGCAGTATGATCGCGCCGACCGGCAGATCGCCTGTTTCCGCCACCAATTGCTTGAGGCTGTCGCCGATGCGCGTGGCGGGAGCGGAAGGCTGGAGCGCGTTGAGGCTGGGGATGCGAGTGGCGCGGCTATCGAGGCTATAAAGGCGCGTCTGGAATCGTTTCTGCAAATCGGCGAGCACGCCGCCATCGAGCGCCTTCACGGCTTGCGCCTGCCGCGTGGTCCCGTTATCGGCGATGGCCATGCTGCGCGAATCGTCGACCAAAACGGCGATGATATTCTGCTGCGGCTTCAGCTCCGCGACCGTGATGGCCGGCTGCCAGAGCAGAAGAAGTATCAGGGCGGCGACAGCGGATTGCAGCAGCCAGATGATTCCCGCGCGCCAGTTTCGAACGCCCGGCGCCGCCTTCCCCATTCGCGAACGCACGAGCCATCCCAGCCCAGCCACGGCCCCAAAGACGAGCAGCCACAGCGACCACCGGGGCCAAGTGCCCAGCAGTATGAAATGGCCCTTTGAAAAAATCGCGGCCGGATATTTGAAAAGAAACTGAAACATGTTCTGGAGAACCCTGAGCCCCGTGTCGCCTCGACCGCCCCCAAGAATCCTTTCCTCAGTGCGTCATTCCATAGATCACATAATTGATTCCCAAACGAAACGCCAGCGACGCGAAGCGTTCCGGATATTCAGGACTGTCGGCCCATTCCCAGGCATCGCCGAGATGCATGTTGTGGCAGATGGCGACCATGATGCGGCCTTTGTCGTCGCGAATGGCGCGCCATTTGGGCACGTAGCCGTCTTTCTCGTACGTGCGGCCGGTGTTGACATACTGCTCGCCCGGCACCTGAAAGCGCTGGCCGAGGTCGTACAGCACGTGAAAGATTTCGTCGCTGTTGTTCAAGTCTTCGATGGGGCGGTCGGGAAAAACCATGCGCATTCCGTTCATGAAGCTTTCCCAGTCGGCAGTGCCGTGGAAATCGTCGACCATCAGAAAGCCGCCCTTGAGGAGGTAGTCGTGGAGGCGCTTGGCTTCCGGCGGAGTGAACGTCCAGTTCTCGACCTGCACCGCGTAGACCCACGGGTAGTTGAAAATGTCGTCGCTATCGAGATCAACCACCTGTTCGGTGGACCGGGCGTTCACGCGCGTGAGGCGCCGCAAGGCGAGCAGGAACTGCCGGTCGGCCTTGGGATAGTCCTGCGACCAGCTTCCCCGCCCGAAACCGTAGCCGTATCCATAGCCGTAGCCACCGCCAAAGCTGCGGGCGACCGCGGTGTACTTGAGCCGCGACCAAGAATACTCAGCCTTTTCATGGCTTTGCTCGGGCGAGACCGGCGCGAAGGGGCTTGAGCCGTACCATTGCGCATCCGACCGGAGAGCTAGCAGACCACCGCCCAACACTACGAGGGAAACTACCGCCGAAAGCCTTGGCAGAAGCTTCATGAGATACTCTGATGCGCCCGGAGAGCGTAACAGATTGATGTATGCTTTCCAAACGCGCGCATCTTGAGCGCTGATGGCTGCCGATCGTTGACGCGTTGAAATTTGGGCGTGTTTTGGGGGATTCGTGAAGCGAAGGGATTTGCTGAAGCTGGCGGGCGCGGCTGCGGCCGAGCTTGGCGCGGCGAAGGTGCTTCCCGCCCAGCAGGGCCAAATGCCGGGAATGCAGGCGAATTCCCCGCCGCCGGAGACTACGCCAGCCGACTTCACGATTCGCATCGCGCCGGTGACCGTCGAACTCACGCCCAATTACATCATCAGCACGATCGGGTACAACGGCACCTCGCCCGGGCCGCTGCTACGAATGCGCGAGGGCCTGCCGGTGACCGTGGACGCCATCAACGACACGGATGTGCCCGAATACGTGCACTTTCATGGACTGTTTTTGCCGTCGGAAGTGGATGGAGCAGAAGAAGAAGGCACTCCGGCAGTGCCGCCGCGCGGGCGGCGCCGCTATCAATTCACTCCCCGGCCCGCCGGGACGCGCTGGTATCACAGCCACGCAATGGCGGATGACGATCTCCATCGCGGCACCTACACGGGGCAGTTTGGATTTCTCGTGGTGGATTCGGGCAAAGATCCGGGCCACTACGATCAGGAGATTTTCCTCGCAATCCGCGATTGGGAGCCGTTTTTTACGAATGCAGAAATGGACACAGATGAGCAGGGTCAAGGCGGGCCGCAGCCGGAGAAGCCGGCCGTGCTCGACACGCGGCCGAATGGGCTCGAAGTGACGTCGCAGATGTTCTCGATCAACGACAAGGCGCTCGGATCGGGCGAGCCGATTCGCGTGCGGCTGGGGGATCGCGTTCTCTTCCATTTGTTGAATGCGAGCGCCATCGAGAATCGCACGATCGCGATGCCCGGGCACCGATTTCAGGTGTTTGCCCTCGATGGCAATCCCGTACCTTCGCCTCGACCGGCCGACATCCTCACGCTCGGTCCCGGCGAACGCATCGATGCGTTCGTCGACATGAATCAGCCAGGCGTATGGATTCTCGGCGCGACGCAGGACATGATTCGCGGCGCGGGGCTCGGCGTGGTGGTCGAATACGAAAATCAGCATAAGCAGCCGGAGTGGTTGGCGCCGCCGAACAATCCGTGGGACTACACGATCTTCGGGCGCGCGGGCACGCAGCCTTCACCCGACGAGATGATCGACATGGTGTTCGAGAAAATCCCGAGCGGAGCGGGAAAGTTCAACGCGTGGCTCGTGAACGGGAAGCAGTATCCACACGATCGCGAATTTATCCTGAAGGAGGGCGCGCGCTACCGGATTGTCTTTCACAATCGGACGGACGATGGGCACCCGCTCCATTTTCACCGGCACTCTTTCGAGCTGGTCGATGTGAACGGGAAGAAGACCGCGGGCGTAATCAAGGACACGGTGATCGTTCCGCTTTACGGCCGCGTTTCCGTCGATTTGGTCGCCGACCACCCCGGCTTGACGCTTTTTCACTGCCACATTCAGCAGCACATGGATTACGGCTTCAAGGCGCTGTTCCGCTACTCCTGATTCGGCCCGCCTGCATCAAGACGAGACACAACAGAGGAAAGCGATCCGTTCGATGCAGGAATCCAATTTGACTCTCGCTGAGGGTGTCTGTACCTTACGCGCGACAGATTGGATCGCGACTGCAACGGGTATCATCGAGGCCTCATGACGACACGACGTAATTTCCTTACGCAAGTGGGCTACGCCGGCGGTTTCGGCGCGACCTATCTCATCATGCAGTCGCTGGGGCTTCTGCCGATTCCGCCAACGCAGGCCAGCACGCTCCGCCTTGCGGAAAATTCCGGCAAGGGGAAGACAGTGGTGATTCTCGGCGCGGGCATCGCCGGAATGGTGGCCGCGTGGGAACTTTCGAAGGCGGGCTACCAGTGCACGATTCTCGAAGCGCGCGAACGCGCCGGGGGACGCAGCTGGACGATTCGCAACGGAACGCGCGTGGAAATGACGGACGGCACGTCGCAGACCTGCATGTGGGACGAGACCTCCTACCTCAACCCGGGGCCGGCGCGCTTGCCTTCGCAGCACGTCACGATGCTCGGCTATTGCAATGAGTTTGGCGTGCCGCTCGAAGTGGAAGTGAACTCTTCGCGCAGTTCTCTGCTGCAGAGTGATGCGCTGAATGGTGGCAAGCCCGTGCAGCAGAGGCGGGTGGTGAACGACACGCGCGGCCACGTCTCCGAGTTGCTCGCCAAGGCTGTGGGCGGCGGCTCGCTCGACCAGGAAGTTTCTGCGGGTGATAAAGAGCGCATGCTGGAATTCCTGCGCATATACGGCGATCTTTCGCCCGATTATTTCTACAAGGGCTCGAATCGCTCGGGCTACAAAGTCGTGCCGGGCGCCGGCGATCAGGCGGGCACCATCAACGATCCTCTCGACATGCGCGCCTTGCTGGATGCCAACCTGTGGGACGACATGTTGTACGCAGAGCAAATTTTCTGGCAGGCGACAATGTTCCAGCCGATTGGCGGAATGGATCGCATTCCGGCCGCATTCGAAAAGCGGCTCGCGCATCTGATTCGCTTCGATTGCCCGGTCGAGCAGATTCGCAAGACGCCCAAGGGCGTTCGCATTGTCTATCGCGATCGCAAAGCGAAAACGACCGACACCATCGAAGCACACTACTGCATCTGCTCGATACCGTTTTCCGTGCTGAAAAGCATCGACGCCGATTTCTCGCCCGATCTCAAGCAGATCATCGACAGGACTACCTACGATCAGGCGTACAAAGTCGCGTGGGAATCATCGCGATTCTGGGAACGCGACGATTCGATTTACGGCGGGATTTCGTTTCTGAATCGGCCTGTGAATCTTGTGTGGTATCCGAGCGCGCGGCTTTTCTCGGCGAAGGGCGTGATCATCCCCGGGTATGGCTTGGAGAACGGCACCGTGATGGCGACGATGGACCTCGCTGCGAAATTCGAAGCTTCGCGCCAATCGGTCGAGGCGCTGCATCCGGGCCGCTCAAAGGAGCTGACGAAGCCCATCGGCGTCTGCTGGGGCCGCATTCCATACAATCTCGGTTCGTGGGTCCATATCGAGGATCCCGTGATGTATCCGGGGTATGAACGCGCGATTGAGCCCGACGGGCCGATTTACCTCTGCGGCGAACACATCAGCCACATCGTCGGCTGGCAGGAGGGCGCCGCGCTCTCGGCTCACCGCGCGGTTTCGCTGCTGTCCCAAGCGGACGCCAGGCAGTCTGTGCGTCCCGCGTAGTCCAGCGGAGATCTTGCAGATTTGCGGGGACCTTTGTGGCGGCCGAACGAAATTCACGGCGGTAGCGCGAAAAGCTGCGATACGATGAGTGCCTCGCGGCGCTGCTTCGATGGCGTTCAAAACGAAAACGACGAAGGCATTCGCTGGACTCCTGGCACTGATCGGCTTATCGGTTTCGGCGTCCATCCCGCAATCGGCGGTTCCGTCACACGCGACGGCTTCTCAGCGACGGCAATTCTCCCCGCATCCCACGTTTGCCCACGATGTTGCGCCGATCATCTATCAGCATTGCGCTTCCTGCCACCATTCGACCCAGACCGGCAAAATCGCGCTTTGCGGGAATAACGCATTTTCGTTGCTCAGCTACAATGACGTGAAGCAGAGCGCATCCGAAATTGCGCGCGTGACGCGCAGCCGCGAGATGCCGCCGTGGCTTCCCGAGCATGGCTACGGCGATTTCGTGGACGAATATCGCCTGAGCGATACGGGAATTCGCACGCTATCGGAATGGGCCCGAGATGGCGCTCCGGAAGGCCCGGCGTCCGAGATCCCACCTGCGCCGAAATTCACCACCGGATGGCAGCTTGGGAAGCCCGATCTGGTTCTCGAAGCCGCGCGACCGCTTTCAGTACCTGCTTACGGCCCAGACGTGTTTTGGAATTTCATTTTTTCGCCCAACTTGAAGACGATGCGCTACGTTCGCGCGATCGAAGTGCGCCCGGGCAGCGATCTGAGCCTGATCCATCACGCGAACGTGGTGGTCGATCCCGCGCGATCGGCGCGTCGCCAAGAGAAGGAACCCGGCGCGGGGTTCCCGGGCATGGACATCTCGCTCGAGCACAGCCCCTTCGATGTTCCCAGCCACTTCCTTTTCTGGAAGCCGGGCAGCGCGCCTTGGGTCGAGCCGGAAGGTTTTGCGTGGCAACTCGATCCGGCCACCGATCTGGTGCTCAACGCTCACTTCATGCCGACCGGCACGCCGGAGCAAGTGTTGCCGTCGATCGGACTGTACTTCACCGATAAATCGCCCGATCATTTTCCGATGGTGATCGAACTGGAGAATGACGACGCGCTCGACATTCCCCCAGGCGACGCCGATTTTGCCGTGAGCGATGATTTCCGCCTTCCGCGCGATGTCGACGTGCTCGCGATCTATCCTCACGCGCATTATCTCGGCCACGTGATCGAAGGCTATGCCACGCTGCCAAACGGCCGACGAGAGTGGCTGATTCGCATACCGAAATGGGATCCAAACTGGCAGGCGGTCTACCACTACCGCCATCCCGTCTTTCTGCCGAAGGGCACTGTCATTTCGATGCGCTATCACTACGACAACTCGTCCGCGAATCCTCGCAATCCGAATTCCCCGCCGCGGCGCGTGCTGGGAGGCAATCAATCGACGGACGAGATGGCGCACCTCTGGTTGCAGGTCTTGCCGCGCGGCAGCGATAGCGATGCAAGCATCGAAATCGAGTCCGCCTTGCTGGAGCATCGAGTCGAAAAATACCGCGACGACTTCGACGCACGCGTTTCGCTGGGCGCACTGATGCTGGCGCGATTCGATCCCGCACGAGCCGTAGCCGTGCTGCAACAGGCGGTGCGCCTTGAACCAAAGCAGGAGGAGGCTCGCCGATTTCTAGGCATGGCGCTTGAGGGCGTCGGCCGCTTTCCCGAGGCCGTGCAGGAATTTCGAATTCCGGTGGAACTCGACCGGGGCGATGCGAAGGCGCGCTACGATCTTGCCCGCGGGCTCGTGAGAGCGGCGAAGTTCGAGGAAGCCCTGGAAGAGTTTCGCCAAGTTGCGGCGGCCGACCCGAAGAATGCGACTCTTCGCGATGATTTCGGCGAGTTGCTGCTGCAACAGGGACAGGCCGCCGAAGCCCTCAAACAATTCGAGGCTGCGCTCGCGCTCGATCCTTCGCAGAAGGAGGCCCTGCGCGACCGCGATGCGGCACTCGAACAGTTACATGAACAATTGCAGACGCGCTGATTGCTAGTGCGATGACGACTGGCTGTCGTACTTCGGCCAGCCGGTCTTTGAATCGTACGGCGCCACGAAGCCCATCGCTTCGATCTCGTGGATCTTGCCGCCGCTCAACTTGAAGATGTGGGCCGCCGGCATATCGAACGGCTTAGTCTTGCTCATATCGTTGTGATCGACACCCGGCACGCCCACGATCTCGAAAGTCGTCTGCGTCATCGGATGGCGAAACTGTGACAGTCCGAACACGAGACCCGTCACGGGATCGGCTATTTCGACGCGGCGGGGCTCGATGCGCTTGATGTAGTTAAACGTGCCGGTCTTGAGTTGAGCGGCACATCCGAGAGCGCCCAGCGAAGCAAAGCCGGGTTTGTCAGGCGGGGGGTTGCTGGTAGTTTGCATGCCGTTTTCGCGGCGGACGCAATCATCGGCAAACGGCGCATTGTTGGCGTCAGCGGAGACCAACGCCTCGTAATACGAAGCGCCGATTGTCAGCATCTCGGCTCGCGGAACGCGATCGCCCGGCGGGACTGTCGCCAGCAGGCCGGGCCGCGGCGTCTGGAGATTCTTCAGCGAGTTCTCGCGAAGGTTCCGGGCGATCAAATGCTCGGCTTCGACAATCCGTCCATTGTGGATTTTCAAGCGCAGAGCGAAGTCGATGGGCTTGTCGCTCTCTTGCATGATGCACATGAACCCCACTTCCTCGGAAACCGGATCCGGAACATAGATCTTGAATGTCGTGGGTAAGGCGGAGGCGGTTTTCCAGAGTCCTTCGCCGGGCTTCATCGGTGTGAGATTTTCGATGAATTCCACGTTGGGCGCAAACTTTACGCGCGAAGGATCATGCGCGACCAGCGCCGCCAGATAGTTATCGACGGTGCTCTCCAGGCAGGCGCGATCGCACTGCGCCGCTTGCGACGGCTGCGCGGCGGCCAAGATGGCGGCCGCGAACAACAGGATAGTGATTGTTCTCGTTAATGATTTCAATGTGTCCCCCTCTGATTTCCGCTTCTTCACGCCGCGGCTCCGCACTCGATTGAGAAAACAAGGAGCGCGCCCCAGACTCCTCGGCCCGGAATGGACCGAAAAGCCGGAGAGAAAATGGCACAGGATGGCGGCCGAATCAACGCCGAAATTTTCTGGCCGATCGATAAGCCCAGTTTCCGGATGTTAAGTCGAATCCGGCCGGCGTATGCCTCCTGTTTCGAACGTTCCCTAAACTTGAAAGGGTATATGGCCGATGAAACAGTCGAGGGTGAATTTGTGTCCGAGTTCGAGCACGAAGATATACACCGGAGAATCCTCGAGAGCCTGCAAACCGGAGTGTGCCTGGTTGACCAGAAACGGAAGGTCCGCTTCTGGAACGAGGGGGCGGAAAAGACTACCGGGCATCTGCGGCAAGACGTGCTGGGCCATGACGCGCAGGAGTTGGTCCAGTCGGGCACCGGGGGAGCCGAAGAAGATTCGCCTGAAGCGAAGGATTTCGTTGCGGAAGTCCTGCGCGACGGCAAGCCGGCTTTTGCCGAGGTGATGCTGCGGCACAAAGACGGCCACCTCGTCCCCGCGCGAATGAGAGTGGTAGCGATCCGAAACGATCGCGGGACGATCATCGCCGCGGCGGGCAGCTTCGAAGAAAGCGTCTCGGCATCCGATTGGGACCGGCGGCAGGAAACGCTGTCCGGCTACGGCGCATTGGATGCCCATACCGGTGTGTTGACCGAAAACTTCCTGTTGTCGCACCTGCGCGAGAACCTGCGGACCTTCAAGGAATGCCAGGTCCCCTTCAGCGTGGTATCGGTTCGAGTGGACAAATTCGACGAGCTCAAGGCCAGGTACGGGCCGGGTGTGATCGCCGTTCTGCTGCGTTCCGTGGGACAAACCCTGGAAAACAGCCTGCGTCCGACGGATTTTCTCGGGCGAAGTGGAACGGCTGACTTTCTTTCCATCCTGACGGAGTGTTCGCGATCCGACTTGACGAGAGTCTGCGAGCGGCTGAAGAGAAGCGTGCAGGGAATCAAAGTGAACTGGTGGGGTGATCAACTGCCGGTGACAGCTTCGCTGGGCGCCACGACGGTGTTGCCGGAGGACACTGTCGATGAGCTGCTTGCCCGCGTTGGCCGTTCGATGGAAAAAAGCGTCGCCGCGGGCGGAAATCTGACCACCATTATCGGAGAGTGAAGTAAGGGGCGCACGCGCGGAGGAGCAAGAAGAGATGTTTGCAATCATTGGTATTGTCTTGGTCATCGCGGCGATTATGGGCGGGTACCTGATGGAACATGGGAATGTTCGGGTGCTCATGCAGCCGGCCGAGCTGATCATCATTCTCGGAGCGGCGATCGGGACCGTGCTGATCGCCAATCCGCTGCACATTCTTAAGAAGATCGCAGGCGGATTGGGAGGAGCCTTCGGATCGTCGAAATATACTCAGGCGCGCTATCTGGAAACCATGAAGATCATGTACGAGCTGTTTGGGCGGGCGCGCCGCGAAGGAATGATGGCGCTCGAAGCAGACAGTGATGCGCCCGACAAGAGCCCGGTTTTCTCGAAGTACCCGAATTTCCTCAAAGACCACCACGCGCTCCTCTTCGTCTGCGATTCGATTCGAATGGCGGCGAGCGGAAGCATCGAGCCGTTCGACGCCGACCAGATGCTGGAAATGGATATGGAAGTCCACCACCACGAAAGCACACAGCCGGTGGCCGCGCTGGCGACTATGGCCGATTCTCTGCCCGGCCTAGGAATCGTCGCGGCTGTGTTGGGCGTGGTGATCACCATGGGGGCGCTGGGCGGGCCTCCGGAAGAGATCGGGAAAAAAGTGGCGGCGGCGCTGGTGGGAACTTTCCTGGGCATTCTTTTGTGCTATGGATTTATCGGGCCGCTCGCCGCCAACATGGCCAAGTCGTCGGACGAAGAGCATGACTACTATCAGGTGCTGCGCGTGATGATCGTCTCCTCCATGAAGGGAGCGGCGCCGGGCGTGGCTGTGGAATTTGGGAGGCGCGCCATTCCCAGCCGGCTCCGGCCCAACTTCCAGGATAGTGAAAACTACATCAAGGGGAAATCGGAGGCGAAAGCGGAAGGGGCGCCGCAAACCTCCGAACAGCCGGTCGCGGCCGCCTAAATGCGCGGCAGAGAAGCAGAAAAGAAATGACGGGAAAACGGCCGATTATCGTCATCAAGAAAGTGGCCGGACACGGCGGGCACCATGGCGGCGCGTGGAAGGTGGCTTACGCGGACTTCGTCACCGCGATGATGGCGCTTTTCATCGTGCTCTGGCTCATGAACAGCAGCCAGAAAATTCAAAAGGCTGTCGGAGGATATTTCAAGGACCCTACGGGCAAGGCCGAGAAAATCGGAAGCGACATGCAGGGCGCGAAAGATAATTTCGTCGTGTCCAAAGACAACATGGAGCAGCTGAAGCAACAGCTCCAAGCCGCGATGAAGAAGGTACCCGATTTCGACAAGCTGAAAAATCACATCGACATGACCGTCACCAACGAAGGCTTGCGAATCGAACTCACCGAGTCGGCGGCGGGAACCTTTTTTAATCAAGGAAGCGCGAAATTCAACGTCGACGGCCAGGACCTTTTGTTCGCGCTCGCGGCGGAACTGGGAAAGCTTCCAAACAAAATTTACGTGGAAGGCCACACGGACGCCAAGCCCTATTCGAACGGTGCGGGTTATACGAACTGGGAGCTCTCCACCGATCGCGCCAACGATGCCCGCCGCCTGCTGCAATCCCACGGAGTACGCCCCGATCAAGTGGCGGAGGTGCGGGGTTTTGCAGATATGCTGCCACGAGATCCCGCCAATCCGCTCGATCCTTCGAATCGCAGGATTTCGGTGATTGTGAAATACCTGGACCAACAACCGGGCGAGAGCGACGCAAAACCTGCCGGCACAGCGGAAGCGGGGGCTCCGACAGGCGCCGCCGGCGAACCAGCGAATTCGGCCGAACCAGGAAAGACGGCACCGTCCCTTTCTCCACCAGGCGACAAGAAATAGCGGTTCCGGTTACTCGACACTCTCTATCTCCAACCACTCGGGAGCAGCTTGCGGCGGGCGACTGACTCTATTCCGCCGCGTTCACAATTGACATGCCAGGAGGCGATTGCTGCAGATTGCCAGCGATGCTTTTGCGGATACAATGCGAGAGGAGAGGACGCATGTCAAAATCGCGCAGAGAATTCTTGGCGGATGTATCGATGTCCATGCTTGCCGGGACCGCCGCATTTCAGGTGCCGGAGCAGAAGCAGAAGGCTGCCGAGCCGCCGGCCGGTGCTCCGCCCGCGTTTGGCACGGCGCCGCCCGTGGGCCCGGCGGTATCGCCCGAGACCTTCACGGAAGCGGAGAAGCTCGTACGGGTGGAGATGAACACCAGCGACCGCGCAGAGGCGGCAAGTAACTGGCGCGAGTCGATGGCGGCGCTCTACGAACGACGCACCGGGCCGAGGAAGGTTTCCTTAGAAGCGCAACTCTCACCTGCAACGCAGTGGAACCCCGTTCTTCCGGGCACGAAGGCAGGTCCGGATCGCGACCGATTTCTCCGGAGCAAGAACGATCCGGGGATGCTGCCGTCGAAGGACGATGATATTGCGTTCTCCACTGTGACTCAGCTCTCGCGGTGGATCGAGAGCCGAAATCTCAGCTCGGAGCGGCTCACGAATATTTATCTCGACCGGCTGAAGCAGTTTGATCCAAAGCTCCGCTGCGTGATTACGCTCACGCGGGAAGCAGCGTTGTCGCAAGCCAAGAAGGCCGACGAAGAAATCGCCGCGGGCAAATACCGCGGGCCGCTGCATGGCATTCCCTGGGGCGCCAAAGACCTTCTCGATACCGCCGGAATTCGGACCACCTATGGCGCCGAGCCTTACCGGAGCCGGATCCCTGCGAAAAATGCCGTTGTGGCGCAGCGTCTGGACGATGCGGGGGCGGTTCTGGTCGCTAAGCTGAGCATGGGCGCGCTGGCGTTGAATGATATTTGGTTCGGCGGGCAAACGATGAATCCGTGGCTGCTTGAGGAAGGATCGTCAGGCTCGAGCGCGGGACCGGGCGCTGCCACCGCTGCGGGATTGGTGGCTTTCTCGATCGGAAGCGAGACGGAAGGCAGCATCGTGAGCCCGAGCATGCGCTGCGGGGTCACGGGACTGCGGCCGACGTACGGCCGTGTGGCGCGCACCGGCGCGATGACGCTTTGCTGGTCACTCGACAAGCTCGGCCCCATGACGCGCAGCGTCGAGGACGCCATGCTGGTTTTGCTGGCCATCTCGGGGCCCGATGCCGGCGATTTGGCCAGCGTCCCGAGCAAGCTCGACTTCGACGCCGGCGCGAGCGTGCAAGGATTGCGCGTGGGCTATTTCCCCGGATGGATGAACGATGCGCAGGCGACCGCAGTGGACCGCGCTGCTCTCGAGACGGCGAAGAAAGTGGGAATGATCCCGGTGGAAGTGGCGATTCCGGACTGGCCTTATGATTCTCTCAATCTGATTCTTTTCGCCGAATCCGCGGCCGCGCACGAGAAGATTACGCTCGATCACACCGTCGATCAGCTGAAGATGCAGGTGCCCGACGGATGGCCCAATTCATTCCGCCAGTCGAGATTTCTTTCCGCCGTGGACTTCGTCCAGACCGACCGGTTTCGCCGCAAAGTGGCTGAAGAGATGGAGCGCGTGTTCGCCGAAGTGGATCTGCTGCTCGTACCGGCGTTGCGCGACGAGATGCTGACAATCACGAACTTTACGGGGCATCCCTCGCTGACGCTGCGCGCCGGCTTCGTCGAGGTGTCGGAGGCGCGCAGCGATTGGGCTCCGGATCCAAAGAACCCGCTTCCAAAATTCTCTCCGCCGCGCCGCGTGCCCTACGGCGTTACCCTGATCGGACGACTCTTCGATGAGGGCACCCTAGGGCGCGCCGGGTTGGCGCTGGAGCGCAGCTTTAAGGTGGCAGACGAGCGGCCGCCCGGATTCTAGTCTCGCCCAGCCAGGAAGAGCGGTTGAGGCAGCTGGGTGCCGGGCATGTGCCGTGCCCGCCTTATCGCGGGATTACCCAAAGTTCTGATAGTCGGTTATAGAAGAGAGCGACTATCCGATTCCCACTTGTTGTATATAATGACCCCACCATGGCTGGCCAGGAGACGCTTTACAAGGTCGCTGATCGCGTCGCGACCATCACGCTGAATCGCCCGGACAAACTGAACGCCTGGACTGCGATCATGGAGCAGGAGGTGCGTTCGGCGGTCGAGGAAGCCGAGCGCGACGACAACGCGCGCGTGATCGTATTGACTGGCGCGGGGCGGGGGTTCTGCGCCGGCGCGGATATGTCGCTTCTCAGCAGCGTCGCGAATCAGGGCCTCGATGACAGCGGCAAAAAGCGGGCAATGAGCGCGAACGCGCTTCGTGAGGGCATTCGACCCGATTTCCAGAAGAAGTATTCGTATTTTCTCCAGGTTGGAAAACCGGTGATCGCCGCTCTCAACGGACCCGCCGTCGGACTCGGGCTGGTGATCGCGCTGTATTGCGATCTCCGCTGGGCCTCGGACAGCGCCCGCCTCAGCACGGCCTTCGCGCGCCGTGGCCTGGTGGCAGAGTACGGAATGGCGTGGATGTTGCCGCGTCTTGTCGGTGTCCCGAACGCGCTCGATCTTCTCTTCTCCGCGCGCACCATCGACGCGGCCGAAGCGCTGCGGATCGGATTGGTGAACCAGGTGTTCCCCCAGGACGTTTTTGGGGAGAAGGTGCGGGAAAATGCGCGAGAAATGGCGTCGACCGTGAGCCCACGTTCCTTGCGCGTGATGAAGCGGCAAGTGTACGAAGCGATGTTCCAAAGTCTCTCGGAGGCGTTTGAACTCGCCGAGCGCGAGATGCTGGCGAGCCTGAAGAGTGAAGATTTCAAGGAGGGTGTCGCGCATTACATCGAGAAGCGCTCCCCTTCTTTCACCGGCAGATAAGACAATCCAGTGAACTTCGAATTCAGCGACAAGACAAAGGATCTACAGCGCCGCGTGCAGGCGTTCATGGACGAGCACGTCTATCCGAACGAGCAACGCTTCCAGGAGGAGATCGAGCAGAACCGATGGAGGCCTACGAAGATCGTCGAGGAGCTTAAAGCGAAAGCTCGCGCCGAAGGACTCTGGAATCTGTTTCTGCCCGATGATGAAGACGGTGCGGGGTTGACGAACCTTGAGTACGCGCCGCTGTGCGAGATCATGGGGCGGAGCCAGATGGCGCCCGAGGTGTTTAACTGCTCGGCTCCGGACACGGGCAATATGGAGGTGCTCGCACGCTACGGCACGCCGCAGCAAAAAGAACGTTGGCTCAAACCGCTGCTCGCCGGAGAAATCCGCTCGTGTTTCGCAATGACGGAACCCGGCGTCGCGTCATCGGACGCGACGAACATCGAAGCGAGCATCGTCCGGGACGGCAATGAGTACGTCGTCGACGGCCGGAAATGGTGGATATCCGGCGCATGCGATCCGCGCTGCAAAATCGCCATCTTCATGGGCAAGACGGATCCATCGGCGCCGGCTCACAAGCAGCAGTCCATGATCCTTGTCCCAATGGACGCACCCGGAGTGAAAGTCGAGCGCGTGCTTGACGTGTTCGGCTACGACCATGCGCCTCACGGACATGGCGAGGTCACATTCGAAAATGTCCGCGTGCCGGCGTCGAACATGTTGCTCGGCGAAGGCCGGGGATTCGAGATTGCACAGGGGCGCCTTGGGCCGGGACGCATCCATCACTGCATGCGATGTATCGGCGTGGCCGAGCGCGCGCTGGAGACGACGTGCAAGCGCGTGCAGTCGCGCGTAGCATTCGGCAAGCCCCTCGCCGAACAAGGAACCATCCGCGCCGACATCGCCGCCTCGCGCATGGAGATCGAGCAAGCGCGCTTACTCACCCTGAAGGCCGCTTATATGATGGACACGGTCGGCAATAAAGCGGCGCGCGGAGAAATCGCGATGATCAAGGTGGTCGCCCCACGAGTGGCGCTACAGGTGCTGGACCGGGCGATTCAGGCGCACGGCGGCGCGGGAGTATCGCAAGACACATTCCTTGCGGCCGCTTGGGCCGGCGTTCGAACGCTGCGATTGGCGGACGGGCCGGATGAGGTACACATTGAGGCGATCGCCAAACAGGAACTTCGCAAATGGACGAAGCCCCCGGCGCAATCCCCGCCTCGTTGAGTTGGCGGGGCAAGCAACATCAAATCGCGGGATTCTGTGTGATGGACAGGGAAGCGCGGAGGAGTGTCTTCACTACCTCTGGCATCGAAGCGAAGCGCGGGTCTTTCGTCAGGCCCTGATGGTAGCGGTAGTAAATTTGCTGCACAATCACCGCAAGCTTGAGCCTCGCGAAAGCGAGATAAAAGGCCATGTGCGAGACATCGCGGCCCGTCTTTCGCGCGTAGCGCTCGACGAGTTGGGCGCGCGTCATGCTACCGGCATAGGTCGAAGGACACCAGCGAATTTTCTGCAACTCGTCCGGATCCTGCGGATCGACCCAATAACCCAAAGAAGTGCCCAAATCGCTCAGCGGATCGCCGATGGTAGTCATCTCCCAGTCCAGCACTCCCACGATTCTGGTGATGTCGTTGGGATCAAGCACGATGTTGTCGTACTTATAGTCATTGTGGATCAGCGTGGGCTCGCTCTCAGGAGGCATGTGATCCGTAAGCCAGGCCGAGATGCGCGCGACTTCGGGAATGTCGTGACTCTGCGAGCCGTAGTAGCGCGCAATCCAGCCGTGCACCTGCCGTTCCACGTAGCCCTGCGGTTTGCCGAGATCGCCCAAGCCGAACGTTGCATAGTCCAATGCGTGCAGCCGAACGAGATTGTCGACGAACGATTCACTGAGGCTGCGCGCCGTCTCGGCTGAAAATGCCAAGCCTGCGGGCGGATCCCTGCGGATGATGACTCCTTGGATCGGTTCCATGAGGTAAAAGGGCGCGCCCAATATGGAGAGATCGTCGCAAAAGAGGAGCGCCTTCGGCGCTGCGGGATATGCGGCGTGCAGGTTCGACAGGACTCGATACTCGCGGCCCATATCGTGCGCGGTTTTCACCTTGCTGCCGAAAGGAGGCCGCCGCAACACGATCTCGCGGCCGCCGAGCTTCACCAGGTACGTCAGGTTGGAATGTCCGCTGGGATACTGCTCAACGCGAAGAGGACCCGTGCTGCCGGGAAGGTGGCTCAGCAGGAATGGTTCGAGCCTCGCAAGGTCGAGTTCCTCCCCAGCTCTCACCGCGTTGGGACGGTCTCGAAGGTCGGCCATGAGCGCCCGCAATTCCTTGAAACTTAGCCCGCTCTCTCAAATAAAGCCGCGGCGCCCTGCCCGCCACCGACGCACATCGTCACCACGCCGTAGCGCGCTTTGCGCCGCGCCATTTCATTGGCAATCGTGCCGACCATCCTCGAGCCGGTCATTCCGTATGGGTGACCGATCGAAATCGACCCGCCGTTCACGTTGAGTTTTTCGGGATCGATTCCCAGGCGGTCGCGGCAAAAGATTACCTGGACGGCAAATGCTTCGTTCAGTTCCCAAAGATCGATATCATCGGCTCGCATGCCGGCGCGCTTCAGCAGTTTTGGAACAGCGAATATGGGACCAACGCCCATCTCGTCCGGATCGCATCCGGCGATCTGAAAGCCGCGGAAAATCAGCTCGTAAGGAATGCCGAGCTGGTCGGCGCGCTCGCGGGACATCAAGAGCGTGGCCGACGCGCCATCGGAGAGCTGGGAGGTATTGCCTGCGGTCACCGTTCCCTGGCCGCTCTCCGGATCGAAATAGGGCTTCAAAGCGAGCAAGCCTTCGAGAGTCGTGTCCGGGCGATTGCACTCGTCGCGATCCACGCACACTTCTTCTTTCCCGATCGTCTCGCCGGTTCTCTTGTCGAGGATGGCACGCGTCACGCGGATCGGCGCGATCTCATCTTCGAAAAAACCTGCGCCCTGCGCACGCGCCGTCCGCTGCTGGCTCAGGAGGGCGTACTCGTCCTGCGCCTGGCGGCCGATTTTGTATCGCTTGGCAACAACCTCCGCGGTGACACCCATTACCATGTACAGCCCGGGCAGCCGTTCCAGCAGCTCCGCATTCGGGTAGTAGTCGCGCGGCGTGAGGCTGATGCTTTCAACGCCTCCGCCGATGGCCGCGTCCACGCCTTCGCTCACAATCTGATGCGCGGCCACGGCGATCGCTTGCAAACCGGATGAACAGAAACGATTGATCGTCGTGCCGGCAACCGACGTCGGCAGTCCGGCCAGCATGGCTGAAACGCGAGCCACGTTTTGTCCCTGTGGGCCGTGAGGTTGCGCGCACCCCAGCACGACATCTTCGATTTCGCACGGATCGAGCTTGGGCGTTTTCCGTAGCACATCCTTGATGCAGTGCGCGGCAAGCTCGTCGGGGCGCACCATGTTGAAGGAGCCGCGATACGACTTCGCGAGCGCTGTCCGCGAACTCGCGACCACCACCGCTTCTCTCATGTTCTCTCCGAGCGAATCGAATCCCTCGGCGTTACGCGGCCGCGCCGCCCGCCGAGTTGAAGCCGGCGAACGTCTTGCCCTGTGCGGCCAACTGCTTGAGCAGCGGAGCGGGTTCCCACAGCGCGCCGTGTTGCCTATGAAATTCGCAAATACGGTCGTACACTTTTCCAAGCCCGACGGTGTCGGCAAACCACATCGGCCCGCCGCGATACGCCGGAAAACCGTAGCCGTTGAGATAGATGATATCGATATCGACCGAGCGGAGCGCGTAACCCTCTTCGAGAATGCGCGCGCCTTCGTTGACGAACGCATAGACGCAGCGATCGACAATTTCATTCGCCGAAATCTGCCGCTCCGGGATGCCTGCCTCCGCAGCCCACTTGCGCACGAGGGTCGAGACTTCGGGATCGGGAATCGCGCGGCGATTTTCGTCATATTTGTACCAACCCGCGCGGGTTTTCTGGCCGTACCGCCCCATCTCGCACAAGCGATCTCCGGCAAACGCTTGCCGAATTCCCGGCTTTTCCAGGTGGCGATATTCTTTGCGAATGCGCCAGCCCACGTCGAGCCCCGCCAGGTCGCCGACAGCCAACGGCCCCATGGCCATGCCGAATTCCACAAGCGCTTTGTCGACCGACTCGACGCTTGCGCCCTCTTCGACCAAGAAGACCGACTCGCGCACGTATGGATGGAACATGCGGTTGCCGACAAAACTGCGGCAATTGCCGACCAACACCCCAATCTTCCCCAGCTTCCTCGAAAGCTGCATGCAGGTCGCGATCACCGGCTTGCTGGATTTTCCCCCTCGGACAATCTCGAGCAGGCGCATCACATTCGCGGGGCTGAAAAAATGAGTGCCGATCACGAATTCCGGCCGGGATGTGCTGGAGGCGATTTCGTCAACGTTCAGGGTGGATGTGTTGCTGGCGAGAATCGCTCCCGACTTGCACAATCGATCGAGTTCGGAAAAGATCTTCTTCTTCAGCGCCATGCCCTCGAACACCGCTTCGACCACCATGTCAACTTTCTCAAATCCTTCATAGGTGAGCGTTGGCTGGATCAGCTTCAAACGTTCGTCCACAAACTGCTGCGTGAAGCGGCCGCGATTCACCGAGCCGGCATAATTTGTCCGAATCTTGGCCATACCCTGGTCGAGCGCTTCCTGTCCTTCCTCCTTGAGCAGCACAGGAATGCCTGCATTGGCGAACACCATGGCGATGCCGCCGCCCATCGTGCCGGCGCCTATCACGGCGACGCTATTCACCGGAATCACCGGCGTCTCTTTTGGCACGTCCGGGATCTTGGCCACCTCGCGCTCGCCGAAGAAAACATGAATCAGCGCCTTGGACTGATCTGAATTCAAGCATTCGATAAACAACCGCTCTTCTTCGCGGCAACCCTCCACGAAAGAGAGCTTCGTGGCGGCTTCGACTGCATCAATCGCCGCGAGCGGCGCCATCATCCCGCGTTGCCTTTTGCGGGCGGCTTCTCGCGCGGCAGCAAAGACCGGGGCGTTTTGCTCCGGTGTTCCAAGCTTTCCTTCGATGTCGCGTGTTTTCCGAGCCGGGCGGCCGGCGACTTCCAGTGCGAAGCGAACAGCGCCTTCGAGCAAATCCCCTTCGATGATTCGGTCGATAAGGCCGAGCTTGAACGCCTCTTCCGTTTTGACTGGATCGCCGTTGGCGCACATCTCCACAGCCTTGGCCACCCCCACAAGGCGAGGAAGGCGCTGCGTCCCGGCCGCCCCCGGAATGATGCCGAGCTTTACTTCGGGCTGGCCAACTTGTGCGCCTGGCGCGGCGACGCGGTAGTGGCCGGCCATCGCGAGCTCGAGGCCGCCGCCGAACGCCGCGCCGTGAATCGCCATCACAATTGGCTTGCGGCAATCCTCGATTTGAAGGAGCAGCGGCAAAAGACCGGCACCTCGCCGCTTCTTGCCGGAAGTGAGCTTGCCGAACTCCTTGATATCCGCACCAGCGACGAAGGTGCGTCCTCCGCCGATGAGGACCGCGGCCTGAACGTCGCCATCTTTTTCGATTTGCGCGACCGCTTCGGAAATGCCTTCCGGCACGCCCGGGCTCAAAGCATTCACCGGCGGATTGTTGATCGTAATAACCGCAATCCCGCCGGACTTGGTGAGTTGCACAAGATCGCTCATGGAAGTTCGCCTCTCTCGTCGAGCCCTACGCGCTTTGCGTCGAGGCCACGCTGGCGTCGATCACAAGTCGCGCAATCCGCTCGCGATGACAGGTCGAATCGCCGAGGGTGGTCTCCGAAACCTTGGCGCGTCTGTAATACAGATGAAGATCGTTTTCCCAGGTGAAGCCCATTCCGCCGTGCACCTGAATGCCCCGGTTGCCGACCGTGCGCCCCGCATCGCTTGCGTACATCTTCGCGATCGAGACGGCCAGTGCGGCGTCCGGCACGTTCTCTTCGAGCGCCCACGCAGCGTAATAGACCGCCGAGCGTGCGGACTCCGTTTCGACGTACATGTCCGCGCACTGGTGTTGCACCGCCTGAAACATGCCGATGGGCTTGCCAAACTGCTTGCGCATCTTCGCGTATTCAACGGTGATGTCGAGAGTTCGCTGCATGCCGCCCACCATTTCCGCAACCAAAGCCGTGGCGGCAATGTCGAGAGCCCGCGCCAAGCCTCCGGCATTGCCCAGCTTTTCCGCGGGCGTGTGGTTGAACCGCACGGAATACATCTTGCGCGTTGGATCCATGCCCTCCATCGGCTCGACATCGATCCCCCGCGCCTTCGCGTCCACCACGAAGACGCCATCCCGAGCGACAACGATCATGAAGTTCGCCACCTTGGCGTCGGGCACGAAGAGCTTTTCTCCCGTCAGCTCTCCGTTAGCGCTTGTCATCCGGACATCCGCCACATTCCAGCTCGCGGCCCCCTCGAGTATCGCGAGGGTCGATCTCGCTTCGCCGCCACAGATCGGCGCAAGGTACCTCTTTTTCTGCTCCGGCGTTGCCGTTGCGTCCAATGCGGCGCCGGCCAGCGCAACGGTCGAGAAAAATGGCCCCGGCACGAGCGCGCGACCCGCCTCCTCCATCAGGAGAATCAATTCCACTTTGCCGAGGCCGACGCCGCCATACTCCTCGGGGAAAATGATTCCCAAGTAGCCCTGCTCGGCCATCTTTGCCCACAACGCTTCGTCGTAGGCGGTATCAGTTTCCATCAGGCGCCGAACTTCTTCCATCGGGCACTCGCCCGCGAAGAACTTCCGCGCGTTGTCTTTGAGCATCTGCTGGCTCTCGCTCAGTCCGAATTCCATCGCCTCAATAGCTCCTGGGTAGTCCGAGAACGAAATGTCCGATGATATTGCGCTGAACCTCCGAGGTCCCCGCCTCGATCGTGTTTCCTCGCGTTCGGAGATAACCGTACGACCATATGCCGTTGTCCACCGCGCGGCGATCGCCGCCCGCCAGTTGGCCGTATGGGCCGAGCAACTCCTGCGCGGCTTGCTGGAGCCGCTGATTCAGCTCGCTCCAAAAAATTTTCTGGATCGACCCCTCCGGCCCGGGCACGCCGGTTGCCGTAATCCGGCTGAAGGCACGCAGCTGATTCAAGCGCATGATTTCGATCTCGGCGTAACACTGGGCGAGCTTCTGCCGCATCAGCGGGTCCGCGGCAGCCGACCGCCCGTTTCTTTGCACGGTGCGCGCAAGTTCGATTAGCCGCTCGATATTCCGTTTGAAAATGAGATGCAGGCGCGCGCCATACGATCCGCGCTCGTACATCAGCGTGCTGACAGCCACGTTCCAACCGTCGTTCACTTTGCCGAGCACGTTTTGGGCGGGAACGCGCACGTCGCGAAAGAAAAGCTCATTGAACTCGCTCTCGCCCGTCATCTGCCGCAGCGGGCGAACGTCGACGCCCGGCGATTTCATATCCACAAGCAGGACCGTTAATCCTTTGTGCTTGGGCACGTTTGGATCGGTGCGAACAACCAGCTCACACCAATTACCAACCCAGCCGAAGCTGGTCCACACCTTCTGCCCGTTGACGATATAGTGGTCGCCGTTCAGCCGCGCCTCTGTCTGCAGGCCCGCGAGATCGGAGCCGGCGTTCGGTTCGGAAAAGCCCTGGCACCAGATTTCTTCCGCGCTGAGAATCTTGGGAATGAATCGCTGCTTCTGGGCTTCGGTGCCGTAAGCGATGATCGTGGGACCAATCAGTCCCAGGCCGAGAGCGTTCGCCATGGACGGCGCCTGGGCGCGCGCCATCTCTTCCCAGAAAATGGCTTGCTGCATCAGCGTCGCGCTGCGGCCGCCATATTCCTTCGGCCAAGAAACGGCGGCCCAGCGGCCTTCATGGAGCTTTCGTTGCCAGGCCCGCAAGTAAGGGAAAGACTCCTCGAGCGGCTTCTCGCGCCAATCGGCCCAATCCTTGGGAACGTTGGCGCTGAGCCACGCGCGCAATTCGTCGCGGAACTGCTTTTCCTCGGCATTCAGATTCAGATCCACTTCGAGGGACTCCTTCGACTAAGCTGATCCCTTTCGAGCCGGTTCGGCGATCTCCGGACGAATTGTTTCCCGCCCTTGCCAATATTTCTTGCGCAGCTCTCTCTTGAGGATTTTGCCCGTGCCGGTCTTGGGCAAACTTTCGAGGAATTCAATCGACCGCGGACATTTGTAATGGGCCAGCCGCGACCGGCAGAATTCAATCAACTCCGTGTCACCGGCTCCTGCTCCAGGTTTCAGCACCACTAAGGCTTTGGGGACCTCGCCCCACTTCTGGTCAGGCACGGGGATGACGGCGGTTTCAAGCACGGCGGGATGCGCGAGTAACGCTTTCTCGACTTCCAGCGACGAAATGTTTTCGCCGCCGCTGACGATAATGTCTTTCTGGCGGTCGACAATGAGGATGTACCCCTCCTCGTTCCAAGTCGCCAGGTCTCCGCTATGAAACCATCCGCCGCGCATTGCTTGGGCCGTGGCCTCCGGCTGTTTCCAGTAGCCTTCCATCACGCCATCGCCGCGGGCGATGATCTCGCCAATGGCCCGGCCGTCGCGAGGCACGTCGTTGTCGTCCGGATCCACGACTCGAAGCTCGACGCCAGGGATGGCGTAACCCGTCATCGCCTGGCCCACAAAACGTTTCTCCCCTTCCCATTCAAGCCCTGGCTTCATGGAAGAAACGGAGAGCACCGGCGCCGTTTCCGTGAGCCCGTATCCGGCGAAGCATGTACACCCAAATTTCTCTTCGATCTCCTGCACAAGCGTCGGGGAGGCCGCCGCGCCGCCGACATTGATCCACTTGAGGCTGCTCAAATCGTGCTTCTTGCGTTCCGGGCAGTTCACTAGCGCAATGGCCATGGCCGGCACGGCGCCGAAACTTTGCACTCGCTCCTGTTCGATCAGCCGGAAGACCTCTGCCGGGTCAAAACGCGGCATCATCACGTGCTTGGCGCCCCTGAATGTGACCGTGTGCGCGGCGCCCCATCCATTCGCATGAAAAAGAGGAATGGTGTGGAGATGAACACCCTCGGGCGAGGTCTCGTGGGACAGCAAACTGCTCAGCGCGTGCAGGTAGACGTTTCGATGGGTCAGCATCACGCCTTTGGGATTGGCGCTGGTTCCGCTGGTGTAGAAGAGTTCGGCGACTGCGTTCTCATCGAATTCCATTACGTCGGAGCGACGCCGCGTAGCAGCGGCTAGAAGCTCCTCATAATTCTCGCGAGCGAGCCAGGCTGCCTGCGGCGTTCCGGTAAGCAGAAAAAAAGACTGCACCGCGGACAGCTTTTGGCGAAACGAATCCACCAGGCCCAAGAAATCCTTTTCCAGAAATAGAATCTTCGCCCCTGCATCGTTCAGAATATAGGTGAGCTCGTCCGGCGCCAGGCGAATGTTCAACGGAAGCAGCACCGCGTTCGCCTCCAGAACCCCAAAATATGCCTCGAGCAATCGGTGACAATTCAAGCTCAGAAATGCGACTCGATCCCCCCGCTCGATTCCCGCCTTGCGCAGTGCGCCTGCGAGGCGGTCCACACGCTCCGCCAGTTGACGGTACGTAAACCGCTCATTGCCGCATACCACGGCCGTTTTATCCGGATATTGCTGCTCTGCGTAACGCAAGAATCGTAAGGGTGTGAGTGGAACGTTCATGGCATCTCTGGCCTACGCTGCTTGTCCTCCGTCCACGACCAGCACATCTCCGGTGACAAAATCGGAAGCGTCCGACGCCAGAAAGACGGCCGCACCCTTCAAATCATGCTCGCCGCCGAATCGCCCCAGCGGAATTCCCCGCAGCATGTTTTCCCTGTTTCGTTCGATCACGACTTGAGACAGGCGTGTCGGAAACCATCCCGGCGCGATGGCGTTTACGTGGACATTGTGAATCGCCCATTTGCGAGCCAAATCCCTCGTGAAGGTGATGACTCCTCCCTTGCTGGCGTGATATCCGATCGCTTGAAACTCGGGCGGCGAGCCCCGAAGCCCGGCGGTCGAAGCGATATTGATGATCTTCCCGCGCTTCTGCGCGACCATAATCTTGCCGGCCGCCTGGCAGCAGAGGAACGTCCCCGTCAGGTTCGTCTCGATCACTTTGTTCCATTGCTCGAGGCTCATCTCTTCGATGGGCGCTCCCCATGATGTGCCGGCGTTGTTGATCAAAATATCGATCCGCCCGAATTGTGACACCGTGACGTCCACAAGCTCCTGAACGCTCGCCGGATCTTTCACGTCGCAGCCGAGCGCAAGAGTCTTCACGCCGGGCGCCTTCAGTTCCTCGGCAGCCTGTTCGCAGCGTTCCTTCTTGCGAGCGCACAGCACAAGACTGGCGCCCATTTCCGCGAGCCCCTCGGCCATCTGGCGCCCCAGGCCAACCGAGCCCCCGGTGACGATGGCCACGCGCCCCGTGAGATCGAAGAGCTGCTTGACGTTCATTGCCTGGACGCTCTCCTGCAACATCGGCTCACCGCGCACGCGCAGCCGTTCGACGGGACCGCGAGCCGGGGTGGGCCGAACCCACGGTCCCTCAGGGGGTGGAGCAAAATCAAAAGTTCAGTCGCGCCCCAAACTGGAATTCCCGCTTGGGCAACGCCGACGTGAAAGCCAGCGGCGTGCTGGGCGTAGCCGTTCCCCCGCCGGGAAGAGGTGTGCCGGGTCGAATCCCATGCACGTTGAACGTGGTCTCGCCGTCTCCGCCGAGCGCAGTCGGAAGGCCAAACAATGGATCTACCTCGTTATTCACGCTGGCATAGTTTGTCCGATTTGCGATGTTGAATCCCTCCGCCGTGATTTGCAGATTCAACTTTTCGTTTAGTTTGTGTTGCCAGGTCAGGCGCATGTCGAAGTCGATAAGATTGGGGCCAAGACCCGAATCGCGGGGCGCTCCAATTGGGCGTTCATTCGTCACGTGGTTGTCGCCGTTATCCTCTCCTTCCACCAGTAGATTGAACGGATGCCCGCTGTTGTATGTGAAAATCGGCGCGAGTTGAAAGCCGGACAAGACGGCTTCCTTCCACGGGCTGTCAAACACGCCGGCGATCACCACCTTATGCCGCTGATCAAACGCGGAAAGCCCTCGGTCCAGGGCCAAGTTCGTCGGGTCCTGCGGGCCATAGTCCGTGTTGTAATCCGTCGACGTGTCAAACGCTTTGCTGTAAGTGTAATTTCCAAACACTGTGAAGTGATCGCTGAATCGCTTTCTGATTTCCAGGATCCCTCCCTCGTAAAGGGCGGAGGCCGCGGACGTGTACTGGTTATTCTGCACGATCAGCGGGTTTACGAAACACGCGAACGGATTCGCCGCGCAGGGGGACGGGACCGGAGTGCCAGCTACAGCGCTTGCAATCAGGCTATACGGATCAATGGCTGGGTCGGTATACCAGTCGCGGTACGTTGCCACCTTCCCGTTCGCCAGCGGCAGTGAAACGAAGGGCGCCTTCAGCAGGTTCGTGTCAATCGCAACAGGGAGCCGGAGCGTGTGGGAATAAATCCCGCTCAGCGAAATAGAAAACCCGGGCGAAATCTCACGTTCGATTCCAATCGACGCTTGTTGCGAATAAGGAGGTTTATAGTCGGGCGGGTTGCTAAAGAGCACACTCAACGGTGAGATCGGGCCACTGTTCGCGACGCCGATCCCCAACGGCTCTACTTCCCCTGGCGTGATGCAAGCGTTATTTCCGGCTGTTGGAGTAGTGCACTGGATGGCGCCCTCTGCAAACAGAGTCTGAAACACAACCGCCGAGTTCTGAATCGGCAGCCCGGTCGGCGTGAGCGGATCCGCATAAATCGAAATGTATCGCGTACAGGGGCTGTTGCTTCCGGGCGAAATTACAGGCGTGCCTGGGGGATAAGGAGGAAAGTTAACCCCGCACGTCCCAATGAGGTTGTTCACCTGGTCGGGAACCTGCGACGTGTTGTTGTGGTTCTCTACGGTGCTGTGATCCTTGTTCAAGGCTCCCAAACTCAGATCCACCTGTGGAATCTGGGAATCGATAGGGCCGTAAAAAATCCCATATCCGCCACGGATCACCGTCTTGTGGTCTTTGAACGGATCCCAAGCAAAAGCGATCCGCGGCGCCACGTCGCCGTAGTACGTGTTCAGTGGCTGGAATTGCGAATCGATTTCGTAGCGAACCCCAAGATTCAATGTGAAGGTGGACGTAACCTTCCATGAGTCTTGCCAATACAGCCCTGTCAGCGGACGCGTGTAGGCCGGGTAATCAGCATTGCCGAAGCCCTGTTGATAGAACTGCGGCAGCCCCAGAGAAGCCGACTGCAGAGAGTTTATGCTTGCCGAGCCCAGCGACGGCGAAAGTCCACACGCCGCCGCGGGTGCTGCCAGGCAATCGCTCAGGATGCCTCCGGGCAGCGACCCAAAGACAATCCGGCCCGGCATGTACGTATGCGATTCCGAGTGATCCCCGCGCAGAAGTTCGGAGCCGCCAAATTTGATCGTGTGGCGGCCGTGAATCAGAGTGAAGTTGTCCGCGAATTCATAGCGGCGGAGGATGACATAGTCCGGCAGGAAGATGTTGGTTCCCAGATTATTGGCGAACCCCGGAATTTGGAGATTTACCTGCGCGGGCTCATTTGGAATCACGTTAAAGCCCTCGTAATCGTACTGCAGCCGCAGTTCGTTCTGAGCACTCGGGCTGAACTCATGGAACCAAGCCCCCTGAAGCGTGCTGTCATAAGTGTGGACCGAACTGCCCGCCGAAAAGCCGTTCAGCGATTGCACGTCGGGGTTTTCCTCGAGATCGTGTCCGTACCGATACGTAAGAGAAATCTGATTTGATTCGTCGATACGATGGTCGAGACGTCCCGACGCTAAGTACTCGCGTGTGTTGTACGGGAATACTCCTCCGTTTGCCTCGAACTGGCCTATAAGGTATTGATTTAATGCAGTTTGACCCGTTCCGGGTAGGCCCGTTACGGGACTGATCGTCAGAGCGGTCTCGAGCGCGAAAGCGCAGTCCACCGCGGACATGTTAGGCTGCCCGCTGAGGCAGGGCACGCTTGGGTTTGCCGAAGCTGCCAGCGCGCTGACGATGGCCTGTTGCGCGAATCTCGGGTCACTGGTTGCAAATGGGTTCGATGCCGCCAGTGGATTTGGTCCGAGAAAGATCGAGCTGTTCGTCAGCAGCGGAACCGAATTCTGCGAGTTCTGCAGCAGGCCTTCGAATGCCACAAATAGAAAGGTCTTGTCCTTCTTGATCGGAAATCCTACGCCGCCCCCATATTGATACCGGCTCAGGCTGTTCTTCACGGGCGCGCCGACGGAATCAAATTTAAAGTTGCTGAACGTGGGGTTTGGCGCCAGCGCAGAACTGAAGGCAAACGGGTCGCGCGCATCCAGGGCATCGTTGCGGAAATAGCTGTACAGGGTCCCATGCACATCGTTCGTCCCTGACTTCGTAACGATGTTGATGGTCGCGCCGCTAGCCCCACCCAGATCGGCGGCGTAGTTGCTGCGATTCACTTGGAACTCCTGCACCGCATCCTGGCTAACGGTCAAGCGGACACCGCCGCTGTCATCCAGAGCCTCGCCGCCGTCCACGGTGACGCTGTTTCCCCGGCCATTACTCCCGTAGAAGGAAAGGCCGCTTTGGGGAGTCTGCTTCACGCGAAAATCCTGATCGTCCGCGATCCTGGTGGAATTCGACACGCCGGGAAGCAAAAGCGTGAAAGTGAGGTAATCGCGGCGATCGATCGGAAGGTTTGTTATGTATGTCTCAGTCAGAGTGTTTGCCTGGCTGCCCCTCTGCGTGTCGATCACGGGCGGTGCGGCGGTAACTTCCACGACTTGTCCAGTCGCCGCGACCTTCAGGCTGAAATCGGCGATCGTTGTCTCGCCTACGCTGACGACCACGCCGTTTTGAGTCATCGTTGCGAAGCCTGCGACCCTGACTGTCACGTTGTAGGTTGCGGGCAGCAATCCGATCAACCGGTACTGGCCGGAGTCTCCGGTAGTGGCCGTGTAGCTTGTCCCCCTTGCCGTTTCGGTCGCGACCACCGCGGCGTTCGGGATGACCGCACCCGACGGATCGGTTACGGTCCCGTTGATGTCACCTGAGGCGCCCACGCCCTGCGCTTTCGCGAGAGGGCTTGCGAACAGCAACAACGCCAGCGAAACGGCACCCGCCACTAGGACGTGCTTCATAGGTCCTCCTCGTAATTCAGTACGTGGCCGATTTTGTTTGAGAGTATGCCCAGGAGTTTTTTGCTCCCACCCGTCAGTTCGGTCTAGCCGGCCGCTTTCATTCCCCCAAACCCGGCTGCATTTAGACACGCCGGGGTACGTCTAAAATTGTGATAGCGAATATCACATTTAATCGACTAACGTCAAGACGAAAGCACATGCGTTCTACGGGGGTGTCCGCGGGGCTATTTTATGCGGGAGGCTTTACTGAGGAGTCAGCACAATCCGGCCGGAAATATTCCCGCGCCGCAATTGCTCCAGAACTTCGTTGGCTTCGGCGAGCGGCCGTGCTGCGACTTGGCATCGAACTTTCCCGGTCGCCGCCATGGCGAGAATCCCGGATAAGTCCTCGCGGGTGCCGACTGCAGAGGCCTGCATGCGAATTTCCCGGGCGGCCATTAGAATCGGCGGAAAGCAGATGTTCTCCGCCGGCAAACCTACCACCAGAAGAGTTCCGCTCGGCCGCACGCCATAAAACGCCGTGTCGTAGGCTGCTTTTGCCGCCGATGTAACAAGCGCCGCGTGGACGCCGCCCATCTCCCGAAATCCCTTGGCCACTTCGGCCGAAGCTGCACCGAACGCGTGCGCGGCGCCAAGTGATCTGGCGAGGGCAAGCTTTTCTTCGGAAACGTCGACTGCGGTGATCTCCGCACCCATCGCGCGCCCGATCTGTACGGCGAGGTGTCCCAGCCCGCCGATGCCAAAGATCGCCAGCCGCTGGCCGTGCGCAATCTTGGCCTGCTTGAGCGCACGGTACACCGTGACGCCCGCGCAGAAAAGAGGGGCAGCTTCCATTGAGGAAAGACCGTCGGGAATTTTGAGCGCGTGGCTCGCTGGGGCCTTCATGAATTCCGCGTACCCGCCATCCACCGTGACGCCTGTGATCTTCTGCCGGGCACAAAGGTTTTCGTTTCCCTCGCGACAGAACTCGCAGTCGCCACAACTCCAGTGAAGCCATGGCACGCCGACCCGGTCATCGATATGAACGTCGCGAACCCCCGCGCCCATTTCGGCCACGCGCCCAATGATTTCGTGGCCGAGAATCAGCGGCTTCTTGACGATTTTCGCCAATTGCGGCCAATCGCCATCGGCCACATGCAAATCGGAATGGCATACGCCGCAGGCCTCTACTTGGATCAGGACTTCGTGAGATTCCAGCTTCGGCCGATCGACTTCCTCGATCGCAAGCGGCTTCTTGAAATCACGCAGGACGGCTGCTTTCATTCGCACGCGGCTCGGAAAATCTCGGCACCACCAGCTCGCTGGTGGAATTAACGGTTCATGCCTGCACGCCGCGCAGGAAAAAGTCGACGGCGCTGAGCACGCGCTCGCTCAAATCGTGCGGCCCCTCGAGATCAACCGCCCAACGGCGAACGATTGTCGTGTAAAGCCCTTCCATGAATTCGGCCAAGTGAGCGACCGGAAAGGCGCGCGTGATTTCTCCCCGCTTCTGCCCTTCCGCGAGAATCTCCCGCAGCAAGCTCACCGCGATTTCTTCAGGCTGCCGCATCTCCGGCGAACGGACGGGATCCATCGCGCCTGACAGCACCACGGCGCGCCACAGCGGCCGGTCCGACTCCACTTCCTGGGCCATTCCCTGATACATCCGGCGAAGACGCTCAGCAGTCGACGTGCGGCTCGAAAGCTCGGTCTCAAGACGTTCCTTGATACAGGCGAACCCGCGCCTGCCTACCTCGCGCAGAACCACGTCCTTGCTCGGGAAATACCGGAAAAAGGTCGGCTGGCTGATTTCCAGAAGCTGGACGATGTCGTCCACCCTCGTGTTTTCGTAGCCGCGCTTGCGAAACAGGCGAATCGAGGTATCGATGATTTGGCGCCGCAGGCGCACTTTCTTGCGCTCGCGAAGGCCAGGTATCGCCGTGTTTCCCTGCGTTTTCCTGGATGGGCCAAGATGTGACCATTTCGTGGACGTTTTAGGCCTTCCCACGCTGCGTTTAGCAACGTGGGATGAACCGATTCGAGCGATCTTCGTGCCAGCCATCAATCATCTTCTCCTAGGTCGTCGATGCAGATATTGAGAGAGCTACTCTAACACAGACGCGCAGATATCGTGATAGTAGCTAACACTTGACAGACGCTAATGGAAGCCCTTGCGGCTCCGGATGTCCGCAGAATGCCTTCGCAGGCTGACGATGAAAAAATTGCCCGTTCTGACGCGGCTGCCGCGGGCCGCCGGGTCGCCTGAAGTTAGACCTGAACTCGAATGAGCCCGGGAGCATCAACTAACGCAGTTGCTGCCAGTTACGGAGAATGAGTGGTGAGCCGCGGAGGACTCGAACCTCCAACCCGCTGATTAAGAGTCAGCTGCTCTACCATTGAGCTAGCGGCCCGGGGAAACCTTAATTCTAGCACGAGACAACGGAGCGCCCAACGCGTCCTTGAGGTGCGCGAAGGCGCCGCGCGAGCGATCAGGTGCGCAGCGTCGCCGCTATTTCCTTCGCGACCTGGCGCGCGCGGACGAGATCGCCCGGCCCGAATGAAATCGCTGCTACGCGGGCATGCCCGCCGCCGCCGTACTTTTCGCACAGCGACGCCAGATTCACGTCGGCGGCGGCCTCTTTCCACGGACTGGTTCCGACGGATACCTTCGCGCGCGTCGGCGATGCGCTCACGCCCACCGAATAGAGCGCGTCCGGATACAGATAGTACGGGATGAACTTGTTGTAGCCCTCGAGATCGAGGTCGCTGACGTCGAAATAAACCACGCCGCCGCGCGAATCCGCCCTCTCGCGCAAAATATCGATCGACTGGCGATGGCGCTCGAGCAACGGGCCCAGATGTTTCTTCACCAGCGGCAGCTCAATGATTTCCGCGAGCGAATGCCGCGCCAAATCCGGAATCAGCTGCGGCACGAGATTTGGTTCCGGCGCTGCTTCGATCACCAGCGCCAGTTTCATCGCCGGCTCTGCCAGAGCCACCGCCGCCTCGGGCGACTTGAACTGCGCGCCGTCGATGATGTCGCCCCACTCGATCAGCTCCGCGAGCGACTTCGCATCGAATCCAAATTTTTCGCTGGCGATCGTGGCCAGAAATTTTGTGCACGACTTGTATGATGGATCGTAGAACTTCTTGCCCGAATGGTCCTGCCGGAAATGCTCGGCGTCCTCCGGCTTCAGGAACGCGCTCTGGTGATGGTCGAACCACCACGTGAGCAGCGGCGAGCTCGAATACTTGAAATCCACGATGGCATTTTCATCACCGTCGAATACGCCGTCCTCGAATGGCTGCGAGGCCTTATGCGTCATCCCGGTATACAGAAACTCAACGCCCGGATTGATGCGCTCGCGGTAAAACCGCGAAAAGATCGCGGCCGAAGAAGCCCCGTCGAAGCACTTATCGTGGAAGCAGACCCGTACCTTCAAATCGTTCTCCCGTCTCACACTACCCTACAGACCACGCGCAGCCCCGGGTTAAAGCCATCTAAGATGGAGGCTCCCTGTTCGCTTGTCAAGAGGGTAACGCGATGCTACAAGCTTTTGCGGCGCCGGAAACAATCGATGGCGTGATCGTCGACCATGCCGGTCGCCTGCATGAATGCGTAGCAGATCGTCGAGCCGACGAAGCGGAATCCGCGCTTCTTGAGGGCTTCGCTCATCGCGTCAGATTCGGGCGTCCGCGCGGGCACCTGCTTCGATTGCCGCCAGGAATTCCGCTTCGGTTTGCCGTCGACAAACTGCCAGATATAGCGATCGAACGAGCCGTGCTCGCTTTGTGCCACGAGAAATGCCTGCGCATTCGTGATGGCGGCCGCGATCTTCAGCCGATTGCGGACGATTCCGGCGTCGGCCATCAGCGCGCGCACCTTGCGCTTGTCGTAGCGCGCGATTTTCGCGGCGTCAAACCCGTCGAACGCGCGGCGGTAATTCTCGCGCTTCCGGAGAATCGTTTCCCAGCTCAGCCCCGCCTGCGCGCCTTCGAGAATCAGAAATTCGAAGAGCCCGCGATCGTCGTGCAGCGGCACACCCCACTCCGTATCGTGGTATTCGATCATCAACGGGCTTTGCGCCCAGTGGCATCGGCGGACAACCTGCTTCGATTGCTTCGCCATCGTATGGATCGCCGCAAGGAAGGAATTGGAAAACAGCAAATCCGTCTCGCGGGGGGTGCGCCCCGCGAGACAACTTCATCGAGATCGAAACAAGCTTTACGCGAGATGGCGTTCGATCGCCTTGGTGATCTGCTCTTTCGAGACGGCGCCGACGATCTGTTCGGCCACCTGCCCGCCCTTGAAGACGAGCAGCGTCGGAATCCCGCGGATGTTGAATTTGCCCGGCACGTTCATGTTGTCGTCGACGTTGAGCTTGACGACCTTGAGCTTGCCCGCGTGTTCCCGTGCGATCTCGTCCACTGTGGGCGAGAGCATCTTGCACGGCCGGCACCAGTCAGCCCAGAAATCGACCATCACGGGCTGGCTATTGCTCGCGTCGATCACCTCGGACTGGAAGCTCGCGTCGGTTACAGCCGGAATGTTGTCTGCCATTTAAGTTTCCCCTTATGAGCGCCTTCCGGCAACCTACTGCCGGTCGACGCCCGCGTATTTAGATGCTCCAGCGACTCTTGGGATTCGCGACCTCTTTGCCGCCTCGTACAGAGTCACGTAAGATGCCGCCGAAGCCTTCCACGAAAAATCCTTGGCCATGCCGGTTGCCTGCACAGCCTTCCAAGCCTTGGTGTCGCCGTATGCCTCGAGCGCCTTGCGCAGGCAAAGCAACAACGCCTTGCCGCTGTATTCCTCGAACTTGAATCCCGTGCCTTGCTGCGTTTTCGGAACGAGGTTCTGTATCGTATCGTCGAGTCCCCCGGTCGCCCGAACGATCGGCACCGTCCCATAGCGCAAGCTGTAAATCTGATTCAACCCGCATGGCTCGTATCGAGACGGCATCAGGAACATATCCGCGCCCGCCTCGATCTTGTGTGCGAGGGTGTTATCGTAACCGATTTTGACGCCCACGCGCTCCGGATATTTCTCGGCAAGCTGCCGGAAGAGCTTCTCGTACTCGGGCTGGCCGGTTCCTAGTACGGCCAGAGCCAAATTCTCTTTCATCATGTCGTCCGCGATCTCCGCGATTAGATCGAATCCCTTCTGGTCTGCGAATCGCGAGACGATTCCGATCAGCGGGCGCGCCAAGTCGTCTTCCGGCAATCGGAATGAGGCGAGCAAGTCCTTTTTGCACGCCGTTTTCCCGGCGAGATTCTCCGCCGAGTAGTTCTGCGCGATCAGCTTGTCCGCCTCCGGATTCCACGCCGTGTAATCGACACCGTTCAAGATGCCGGTCAGCCGGTCTCCTCGGTGTTGGATCACGCCCTCGAGTCCACACCCATATTCGGCCGTCTGAATTTCCTTCGCGTAGCGGCGGCTCACGGTCGTCAGATAGTCGGCGTAGACCAATCCCCCTTTGAGGAAATTCACCTTGCCGAAAAACTCGAGAGCATCCACGCTGAAAAGGACATCGGGCAGGCCGATCCTCCGCAGCGCGGCCGCCTCGAACACACCCTGGTAAGCGAGATTGTGAATCGTGAATACGACCGGCAGCGAGCGCACGGCGCGGTCTTCGGCGTGTTGCGTGCGCAGCAGCACTGGGACCAGCGCAGTCTGCCAGTCGTGGCAGTGGACCACGTCCGGCAGCCACACGCGCTTCATAAACTCGATCGTCACCCGCGAGAATTCCGCGAATCGCTCGGCGTTGTCCGGATAGTCGCCGGCGCTGTCGCCATAGAGTTCCGGGCGATCGAAAAACGGAGGATCATCCACGAAAAAGTAGCGGACTCCGTCGACCGCTACCGCCTCCGCAATTGCCGGAAACCGCAAGCGGTCGCCGAGCGCTACCGTCACGCTCGAAATCAGCATCGAGTGGATCTTGTTGGCGTGATACCGCGGCAGCAGGACCGCCACGTCGTGGCCCATCGCCCGCAGGGCCTTCGGCAGCGCCTCGACGACATCCGCCAGTCCGCCGGTTTTCGAGTACGGGAGTCCCTCGGAAGCTACGAAGAGAATTTTCATCGCCGCCTAAACCACAATAAAAACGGTAGCGGAGCCCTCAGCGTTCGTCAACCCAATCTCCCGACGCAGCGCCCCATCCGCCATCGCACAGTTGCAGCCCTCCTCGTTGTTGCGCCGTCCCCTGGGTTGTTACACTCGTTCGCCATGGCGCGTCAGAAATTGGGGCAGCACTTCCTTGGCAATCCAGCGTGGCAAAAGCGAATTCTCGAAACATTGCCGCGCGATCCTGACGACGTCTGGCTCGAAATCGGCGCCGGCCACGGCGAAATGACGCGCCTGCTCGCCGGCCGGGGCCGGCGCGTCATCTCCATCGAAACGGATGTTCGCCTTGCCGAGAATCTGCGCCAGCGCGTCGAGTCGAATCCCGCCGAATGGCCGTCTGTCGAAATCGTCTCGGGCGACGTCCTGCAGCTCGATCTCCTGAAGCTCGCCAGTGGAGGCCGTTTCCGCGTTTACGGGAATCTTCCTTACTACATCACCTCGCCGATCCTCCACCATCTCTTCGGCTATGCGGATCAGATTACGTCGATCCATATTGTCATCCAATTCGAAGTGGCCGCGCGGATCGCCGCTCGACCGGGCCGCCGCGAGTACGGCTATCTCTCAGCCGCCTGCCAGTTCTACGCACGCCCGGAAATTGTCCTGCGGATTCCGCCCGGCGCGTTTCGTCCGCCGCCGCGCGTCACATCCGCGCTCATGCGCATGACGCTGCCCGGCGAGCGTGCTTCCCTCAGTGTGCGCGACGAGCGGGCCTTTCTCGAATTCATACAAACCTGCTTCGGCCACAAGCGCAAAACGCTGCGCAACAATCTCCGCAGCATGGCATCCGACGACCGCATTCACGCGGCCCTCGACGCGTCCTCGCTGCGCCCCGATGCCCGCGCGGAGCAGCTCTCGCTCGCGCAGTTCTCCGCCCTGTTCGCTGCAATCAGTGGGAATTAGAACGTCAGGTCAGGTCACTTCGCCGGCTGGCGTGATGACATGTCCTCGACGACAGCACGCAATCGGTCCGGCAGGTCCGTCATGATGCCGTCCACGCCGGTTTCGATCAAGCTCCGCATCTCGCCCGCGTCGTTCACGGTCCAGGTCACCACGTGCAGGTCCGCCCGGTGCGCTCGATCGACGAGTTCGCGGTTCACCAGGTCCCATCGCAAGCAGAGTTGCCGCGCGCCCGCATCGATCGCCGTTTTCACGAGGTCTGGCCCTCCGCGGTCAACGAGCAACCCCATCATTACTCCCGGGTCGATGTGTCGCAGCGCCCGCAGCGTTTCCGGATCGAAGGAAAGGGCGATCGTGCGCGCCGCATTCTCCGAATTCTGCAGCGCCGCCACCAGCGAGTGGTGCATGCCCCACGCGCCGTCGTACTTGATCTCCAGGTAAAAGATTACATCGTTCTGCCGCGCGAAATTGAGCACCTCATCAAGCGTGGGAATCTGCGTGCCCATAAACTGCCGGTCGAACCACATACCCGCGTCGAGTTGCCGCAGCTCGGCGAGCGTTCGGTCTTTCACCGGCCCCTGGCCATTGGTGGTGCGCTCGAGCGTTGGATCGTGTATCGCAACGAAACGCGCATCCCGCGTCAGGTGCAAGTCGGTTTCGATGAATCCTGCGCCCAGCTCAACCGCCCGCTGAAAAGCCACGAGCGTGTTTTCGGGTGCGTGCCCGGAGGCGCCTCGGTGCGCGATAATCCAAGGGTTTCGCATCAGTTTTGCCTATGCTAGCAGATTCTGCGGCGCGGCTGTTTTGCTTGCCTCAGTCCCGTTGTGAGAATCACAACCCCGCTCGCCGGTACTAGAACAGCCATAACCGTTCATCCTGTCGCAAACAGCGCTCGGTGCAAAGACTTTCTCATATTCACCCCACAACCTTCCAGCTTCTGGATATTCGAGCTGCTGGAAACGGCCTGGCGGTGCCTAAATTCATCCGGCACGGCCCGCGCGCGCTCACATTTTCTTGAAGCCATTGCACATAGCGAATGCATCGAACGGATGCTCATTCGCTTTGCTTTGGTAGAAGGATTGCCCACCCATTGCGCCCGCCGAAAGACGGCGGAGATCGCGAAGCCGGGTAGCGAATGCGCTAGCCGTCGCCGATGCTTTCAGCGCCGAATTCAGTCGTTGACTTCGCGGAGTTTTTCGTAATAGAAGAGCGGTTCGAAATGGTGGAGGCGGAAGGTCTGTCGAAGCAGCGGAGTCGCCGGTCATAAGGGCGCCCTTCGCGCTGAGGATGTGATTCGACGGGCAGCAGCCTGAGGGTCGTTCCAGCAAACGCGAATGCGTTGGGGGCGCTGGAGCGGCCCGGTCTTGGGGAGGGCATGTGGCGCTGTTCGTTCTAGTTCTGGTGGGGCTGGTCGTCGGTCAGACATGGCTGGATTGGCGCGAAACCAGAAAAGACTGGATCATCCCCGAGTGGGCGAAGGGGATGGCGCTCGCCGGCGTCGTTGCGATCTCGCTCACAGCCGTTACTTCGTTCGCCTCTGAATGGCTGCAGGATGATGCGGGCCAGTGGACCTCCGGGTTTGGCTCGCGCTTCTTTTGGGCGGAGTTGGTCTTCCTCTTTGTTGTCCTCGGCATGATTGTAGTTGCCGCACGAAAGAAACAACTGCGTTGGCTCTTAATCGTCGCGAGCGTCATCACCGCGGTAGCTTTCTGGTTTGGCATGAGCCTTTTCTCGTAGGTGAAGTCTTCTCGGGATCTCTCGACGCTCGGCTCTCTCCTCGCTATTCGCCGGTAATCAGCCGCCGTTCACCGAAAACATCAAGACGCCGCAAGCGCGCCATCCTATTCTCCCGCCATGGAACGGCACCAAATTCTGGCAGGAGACGACATGATGACCAACGTCGAACGGCGAGCTCCCTCTCCCACTTCCACTTCTTCAGCAGCCGCTACGCTGGGCGCCGCGGTTCTGATCTTTGTGGGAATTGTGTTTCAATTGTGCGAACTTGGCTACGCTCATCTGACGGACAGCCACTGGGTCGCTTCCCTGCTCCTGCAGAGTCTCTGGAGGTTGGCGGACGGCTGGATGAAGGCGGCGGCAATAGGCGACTCGTTCCGTTTCTGGCCGCTCGCTCTGGTGCTCGCGGGATGCGCGATCCTGTTGTCCCGGAGGACGGCGTGATACCGGTTGGCGGCTCTCGCAGCGGAGAACGAAAGAATGACGGACGGTAGCAAACGCCCAGTGGGTCCCGGCCTCTTGGTGGGCTTGTGGATCACTGCGCTCGGAGTGATCTTCCTGCTCGACCAACTGGGAGTCCTCCCGGCTCATATCTCTTTTGAGTTCGTTTGGCCCGCAATTCTGATCGCCGCTGGTTTGGGCATCATGTTCTACACCCATGCGGGCAACCGTTTCTGGGGAGCGGTTCTGCTCGTCTGGGGACTAGCGTCGCTCTCAAACGTGTTGGGCTTTTTCCACATCCACATCGGGAGCCTGTGGCCGCTTGTGCTGATCGCCCTCGGCATATCCATGCTGCTGAATTCTTCTGGACGATTTGGACACCCGGGTTGGCCCCCGTGGCCCAGTCACACGAGCAATACCAGGGATTCGACGCAGGACCCGGCGGCGCCAGACGCGACGCGGAATTCGTTCGATGACTCGACGCGTCCCGGACCATCGGGGGCACCCCCGCCGCCCTCGGCCTCGTTTTTTGGCGTGTCCTCGAGTAGCGGGCGTGGCGACGACGCGACATTCGACCAGGCCGTAATCCTCAGCGGTTTCAAACGGCGTGTCACCTCGCAGCGCTTCCGGTTTGGGAAAGCAACCGCGATTCTCGGCGGCTTTCACATTGATTTTACTCGCGCGGATATCGACGGCAGCCGCGCTATCCTCCACATCGATACGGTTTTCGGAGGTGGCGAAGTCCGTGTCCCAGATAACTGGAGAATTGTGATTGAAGCTACGGCGGTCGCGGGCGCGTTCGTCGATGAGACGTACCCTCAACCCGTCAGCGCGTCGACACCGGTGAAGGAACTGATCGTCCGTGGCGCCGCCATCTTCGGTGGAGTCAATATCAAGAACTGATCTCTCATGCATCCGCTCCTTGGCCAACTCCGGCGCCTTCTCCTCTACCTGATCGCATGGATTCCGCTTGCGGCGCTGCTCGTCTATCTCCTCTCCATCACGCATCAGGTGAGCATCGAAGAAGCAACGGCGCTGGCGATCCCTCTTTGCCTCTTCTATGCGTTCGTTTGCCTCTCGGCTTGGTACACGTGCCGCTCCACTCCGATCGATCGTGTCGAACTCGACAAACTACTCACCACGCACGTGGGCGGAGCGTTGGTTGCTTCCGGTCTCTGGGTATTCGCGGCCTGGGTACTGGCGTGGATTCTCGCTTCCAGTGTTTTCACCTTCCGCGGGCTGAACGAGCGGCTCTATTCCGAATTGCCCGTCGTGTTCGTTACGGGAGTTTTGCTCTATTTGCTGTCGGTGTTCTTCTACTACGTTCTGATCGCGGTCGAGGCGTCTCAAAAGGCCGAAGCTCGCATGATGCAGATGAGAATCCTCGCTCGCGAAGCCGAATTAAGAGCCCTGAAAGCTCAAGTGAATCCTCACTTCCTCTTAAACAGCCTTAATTCCATCAGCGCGCTCACGAGCTCCGATCCGGCGAAGGCGCGCGAAATGTGCATCCTGCTGGGCGATTTCCTGCGGCGGACTCTGGGTCTCGGCGAAAAGTCCGCAATTCCCCTCGAAGAGGAAATGTCCTTGATCCACGCATTTCTCGCGGTCGAGAAAACGCGCTACGGCGCCCGTCTTCATATGGAAGAAAACATCGCCAAAGACGCGCTCGCTGTCGACGTGCCTCCGCTGTTGCTTCAGCCGCTCGTCGAAAACGCAATCTCGCACGGGATCGCGAATCTCATCGATGGCGGATGGATTCACCTGGACGTGGGCTGCGAAAACGGCTCCGTCTCGATTGTGGTCGAGAATCTTTTCGATCCAGAGGCGCCGGCGCGCCGCAGAGGCGGCGTAGGTTTGGCCAACGTCCGCCAGCGCCTTCAGGCGCGCTACAGAAATC
Source organism: Candidatus Acidiferrales bacterium (assembly GCA_049279635.1). Taxonomy (GTDB): domain Bacteria; phylum Acidobacteriota; class Terriglobia; order Acidiferrales; family UBA7541; genus Palsa-295. Next base: position 48,868 of record JBAPOM010000092.1, on the reverse strand, counting down.
GCGCCACCTTCGAAGCTAAGGGCGATGGCGATCGTTTCCGCGTCGCCATCACGTTGCCCGCCGGAACACTTTCCGAGAAAGAGGTTGCCGCCCAGTGAGCCTCGACACGAAGGCCAAAATCCGGGCTGTGATTGTGGACGACGAGGAGCTCGCGCGCCAGATTCTGCGCGAGTTTCTCTCATCGCATTCGGAAATCGAGCTCGTCGCCGAATGCGCGAACGGCTTCGAAGCAGTGAAAGCCGTGGCCGAGCTGAAACCCGACCTCGCCTTTCTGGATATCCAGATGCCGAAGCTCGATGGCTTCGAAGTGCTTGAATTGATCGGCAATGAGACCGCCGTCGTTTTCGTCACCGCCCACGACAACTTCGCGATTCGCGCCTTCGAAGTTCACGCCGTCGACTATCTGATGAAGCCGGTGGGCGCGAGCCGCTTTGAAGCCGCCCTAAACCGCGCCAAAGAACGCCTCGAGAGCAAAGTGCCTTCCAATGCGGTATCCGCGGCGGAGCTGGCCGCGGCTGCGCGTCCGCCTGCGCAGTACCTCGAGAGGATTCCGGTCCGCGATGGCGCGCGCGTCTTCATCATTCCAGTCGCGAAGCTCGACTATGTGGAGGCGCAGGACGATTACGTCGCGCTCGCGTCCGACGGCAAGAAACATCTCAAGCAGCAGACCATCGCGAGCCTCGAAACCGCCCTCGACCCCTCGCGTTTCCTCCGCGTTCATCGCTCGTACATCGTGAATCTCGAGCGCGTCGCGAAAATCGAGCCCTATTCGAAGGACAGCCACGTCGCCGTCCTTTCCAACGGCGCGCAGCTCCCCGTCAGCCGCGCCGGCTACGCCCGCCTGCGCGAATTCCTCGACCGCTGAATTTCGCCCCACTGCGCCCTGCTGACTAAAGCAGCACCACGTCGCGTGCGGACTTGCTACGCGCAATCGCCCGGCGCGATACTCGGACTCATGAGGCCTCGCCATCCGTCGCTGGGAACCGTCGCCCTGCTCTGCTTGGCGGTAAGCAGTAGCATGCTCGCGCCGCGCGTGGTCCGCTCCGACGAACTGAAGCTGAAGGACGGCACGAAGATCTCCGGCACGATCGTCGGCTTCGAGGAAAATTCATTCAAGGTAAAGACAAGCTACGGATTCGCCGAGGTGCAGAAGGACCAGGTGGTCTCGATCAGCATCACCGCCGCGAAACCCGTTGCATCTCCTGCGCCCGCGCCCGAAAAGCCAAAACCGGAAACTGCAAGCGTTGCGCCGGTGGCAACGAAGCCCGTGGTGAAAGCCGAGCTGCCAGCGGCGCCGGTTTCCGCGCCCAAGGTTGCCGCAGCCACTCCGGCGCCGATTGCTGCCACGCCGGTGGCTGATTCTGCGCCACCCATGCCTCCTGCGCCGGTCCCGATCCACGAAGAAGTTGTCGGCAACCTCTATACGAACGACACGTATCGCTTCCACATGTACAAGCCGCCCGACTGGGAAGTGATCGCCGGTGCGCGCAAGTTGCTCCCCGGCACGATCGTGGCGCTCGGCACTGACGACGAGACCACGTACCTGCTAATCGGCCAGCAGCCCGCGGGCGAATCGCTGACTTCGGACATCAGGGCGTCCGAGCAGCGCCTCCGCGACGTGATGGACAATTTCCGCTCGCTTGGCGAGGAGCACGTCACGATCGGCGGCGCTCCGGCGATTGAGCACCGCTTCCGCGGCGGCGTTGATAACCAAGACTGGTCGGGCGTCGCTGTCTTCCTTCTGCGCGGCGGCCAAGTCTACACCATCTTCGGAATGACTCGCGCTGATAGCGATCTCGTCCAGATCCAGGAAAACGTGATCGATCGCGCCATTTCGAGCCTGCAGTTCACCCAGCAGTAGCGTCTCCAGACCTATCTAGAATTTTGTGACTTCACTGAAGTGGAAGTTGCGAACCTTCATCGCCGGGACGACCATTTCAAATGACTCTTCACCGGCCGCGCGCACGGCGGGGCCGAGCATCTCGACGTTGGATAGCATCTCGATGATGCTTTCATTGAAGCGGAAATTCCGGACGCCGCCGGCGACGCATCCATTTTCGATCAGGAACGTGCCGTCGCGCGTCATGCCGGTGAGGATTTTTTCATAGGGGTCGACCTCGCGAATATACCAGAGCCGGGTGACGAGGATGCCGCGCTCCGTGGTGCGGACCATTTCTGCGATTGATTTGTCGCCGCCCGCGAAGACCAGGTTCATTGGCGCTTCGCCGTAGTCGTTGGGTAGCGAGAAGCCGTGGCCGGTCGGCTTGGCTTTCATCTTCTTGGCGGTCGCGCGCGCGTACACCAGATTCTTCGGCACTCCTTTGTCGACCAAGAGCACTTTTTGCCGCGGCGTGCCCTCGCCATCGTAAGCCGAGCCGCTTTGCAGCGGGTCGTAGACGTCGTCCCATAGCGTGATGTTGTCGCCGAGAATCTTCTTGCCCATGCGGCCGGTGAAGCAGGAACGCTTGTCGTGCACCGCCGTGCCCGCAAAATCGTAGAAGAGGAATCCGACCAGATCGAGGACGGCCGATGGCGGCAAGATCGTGGTATAGCGGCCCGCGGGGATTTCGCGGGGCTCGCGCGATTTAGCGGCTTTTTCGCTAGCGCTTTCGGCGAGCGCTTCGGGATCGATCTTGCGAATGTCGGGCGAATTCTCTTTGGCCCAGCCCGAAGAGTGCGATTCGAGAATCGTCACCGAGAATTCCGATCTTGTCTGCTCGTAACGAGCAAATAGACCCCTTGAATTCGCGAGCACGGAGCGCGACTCGCCGCTCGAAAAGATTCCAGCCGCTGTCTGCTTTCGCTTGTCGGCCATTTTGCAGACGCGGGTGACCGCGCGGGCGCGGTCTTGCGGCGTGGTTTTCGCGGTCGCGGCGAAAAAGCGCGCGACCTTTTCGTATTTCTGCTTTTTCAGCATTGGCAGGAGGTCGGGATTTTTCGGCTGGTTGCGCGCGAGGCTTACTGCGGTGGCAATGGCGCGGCGCAACGAATCGTCGTCCGTTTTGTTCGTCGTGGAGCGCGCGGTGCGGCCATCGACGACCGTGCGGATCGAAATTCCCAGGATTTCCTCGGCGACGTTTTGGTGAATGGTGTTGTTGGCGAAACGAGTGAGCGCGTCGGTGGTCGCGCCGACGTCGACTTCCGTCTCTTCGGCGCCGCTGAGCTTGAGAACGCGCTCGGCGATGCGCTCGAGATCGCCGATGGAAAGGCTCTTATTCTTGGACATCGCGCCTCATCGGGAAGAGAGATCCTTCGCTTCGCTCAGGATGACGACGCCCGGGGATTGCGATTGTCATCGTCATTTGGCAAAGGCGACGCCGATTTTGATGTTGCGGAAGCGCGCCGGGGAGGCGCCGTGGCCCGTGCCCATGGTCTGCTGCGGCTGTCCTTTGCCGCAGTTGGGGGTGCCCCAGAGCGTCCAATGGTCGCGCGAGCAGATGGCGTCGCAACTATTCCAGAATTCGGTGGTAATGCCGCTGTAGCTGGGATTCTTGATCATGCGGCCTTTTTTGCCGCCCTTGATCTCCCAGCCGATTTCGGTCGAAAACTGAAAGTGATAGCGCTTGTCGTCGATCGACCAGGAGCGGTTCGTTTCCATCAGGATCGCGTCGTCGGTATCGGCGATCAGGTCGTCGTATTTCCACGCGCCGGGATTGATGCTGATGTTGGTCATACGAATCATCGGGAGGCGATTCCAGCTTTCGCAGCGGACGGTGCCCCCGGAGCGCTTCTCTCCAATCGCCGAAGCCGTTTCGCGGCTGGTCAGGTAGCCGGTGAAGAGGCCGTCGGTGATGATGGGCGTGCATTGCGCGGCAACGCCCTCGTCATCGTATCCAAATGTGCCGAGGCCGGGGCCGTGTTCGAGGCGCGCGTCCGCGACCACGTTGACGATATCCGAGCCATATTTCAGCTTGCGGAGCTTTTCCGTGGTGAGGAAGCTCATGCCCGCAAAGTTGGCTTCCATGCCGAGGACGCGATCGAGTTCGATCGGATGCCCGATCGATTCGTGAATCTGCAAGCCGAGCTGCGAGCTGCCGAGGATGATGGTGCCCTGCTTTTCGGGGCACTGCGCGGCCGAATGCAGCGCGACGCACTCCTCGGCGATGCGTCCCGCGTTGCCAACGAGGTCGAGCGATTCGATGAGCTCGTAGCCCTGCAACATGTGCTGCCCGCCGAAACTATTCGGATACGACCGCTTCTGGATCTCGGTGCCCGCGAAGCTGGTCGCGAAGATTCCGGCGCCCGATTGCATCTTGATCTGATGGATCGACGAGCCAGCGCTCGACACGAACAGCTGGTCGATCCTACGAAATGCCATCGTCCCTTCAGCGACGGTTATGCCCTTCACGCGGCGCATTTCCTTATCCGCCGCGAGCAGTAGATCGATCTGCTGCTCGACGGGAATGCGGAACGGGTCTTTGAGAAAAGGATTCTGCCAGGTATCGACGTAGGTTTTTTCAGGGGCGAGCGCGACGTTTTCGCGTTTCGCCAGCGCCGAGGCCTTCGCGATCTCGACCGCTTCGGCCGCGCACGCTTGCACGCCTTCGCGCGTCAGCCGGTCGGTGGATGCGAATCCCCAGGCGCCGCTTGCGATCACGCGGATTCCGATGCCGAGCGATTCGGACTCGGCGAGGGTGCCGACTTCGCCGTTCTTGGTCGAAATATCGCGGTGGCGAATGTCCATCACGCGCACATCGGCGTAGGACGCTCCGCGTTTTTTCGCCGTTTCGATCGCCGAATTCGCCAAATCCTGCATCAAAGACTATCCTCGCAACCGTGTCGATTAGAAGTGGTCGCCATCGTGTATTTTCTGTAAGTTACGGGCGTTTCTAATCGCCAAATGTCGATTAGAAATTGAGGTGTTTTGCTTCGCACTCGCTTCCAGCTCGCTTCCGCGTATCCATTTTTTGTCATCATTTCAGTTAAGCACGATTACGCGCGGTGCGAAATTGTCCTTGGGTACAGATTGCGTACAGGGGCAGAAATCCGGAGCGATTGCGTTGCGGCGGCCTGTACTTTTTGCGGGTCCATTCACACAACCATCTTAGGGATGCGGGCGGGCGTGTCAAGCGGTCGTTCGGATAAGGAGCTTGGCGGCCTGATGGTGCGCGCGTGGTCGAAATGAAGAGAAGGTGTCGCACCTACGGCGCTTGAGGTCTTTTTCGCCATGCTTTCCCAGCGCTTCCGCGCTGGGGTAACTTGTGCCGCGCCTCCGGCGCTACGGAATGAGTTGCGAACACTTATTGGGCGGAGAAGGCGAGGAGGACGTTGCCGGGAATGCCGTTTCCTGTGCCGACGTAGCCCGAGCCAACGTAGAGCATGCCGCCGGCGACGACGGGACCGGGAGCGCCGAGCGATCCGCCTTTGGCGGAAACGGCGTTGACGGTCGTGTAGTCGCGGACGGTTTGATATTGCCAGAGCGGATGGCCGTCTTCGGTTGAAAGCGCGTGGAGGACGCCATCCCATCCGCCCGCAAAGACGACGCCGGGAATCACGGTGACAGCGGCCTCGAGGCCGCGGCGCGGACGCTTCCCTGCCTCTGATGGAATCACCGCTGGATCGATGCGCTCGGTCCAGACGCGCTTTCCATCCGCGAGGCGCACTGCCGCGACGCCGCCTGATTGCAGCGCGTAGTAGACATTTTCAGCGTCTGCTGCGCCGCCCCACATGACTTGAATCGCTGCGCCTGCGTTTGGCTCGGCGAGATCGGTCTTCCAGAGCAACGCGCCATTGTTGTCGGGATCGACCGCGACGACCAAACCGCCTTTGTGCGCGGCGACGAGAACGCGATGGCCGCCAGGAAGAGTGCGCAGGATCGGCGAATTGCCGAAATCCCAATCGGGGCCGGGATCGGGCGGGCACTGCTCGCCTTTGGGGCCGGGACCGTTGCAGCCGGCCGGAGAGACATCATTGGCGAGGGCCTGATACGACCAGAGAATTTTGCCGGTCTTCAAGTCGAAGGCGACGATTGCATCCGAGTTTTTTGCGACAGGCTCGGCGAAGGAGTTGCCGGTGCCGACGTAGACCGCTTGGCGCTGCGGGTCGACGGTGGGCGTGGTCCAGATAGACGCGCCGGCCGGGCCCCAGAGTTGCGTGCCCAGCGAATTCTTCTTTATCGGCTTGGGCGCCTCAGCAATCGTGTATGTCTTCCAGATTATTTTCCCGGTGTTCGCATCGAGCGCCGAAAGGCTGCCGCGGTACGTGCAGCACGGGTAGTGCGGGTCCAGCGAGGTGATTTCTTCCGAGCCCGCGACGCCCACGAACACGCGGCCCTCGTAGAGCGCGGCGCCGCCGGTGACGTGCTCGAGCAGGCGCGGCTCCGGATTCACTTTCCATAGCAGCGTGCCCGTGCGGGCGTCGACAGCGTAGACGTTGGCCTTCTTGTCGCCAAAGTAGGCGGCGTAGCGGGCACCGCCCTTGCCCTTTACCGGGCCGACGACGACCGCGGTGCGCACCTGCGCGTCGGCGTGGAATGACCAGTAGACGCAACCCGTGGCGGCATTCAGCGAATAGACAAAACCGTTGTAATCGCCGAAGAAAACGCGCCCGCTGACGATGGCGGGTTGGCCGTACGTTTCGGCGCCACCGGGAAGGCCGAAGGCCCATTTCAGTTTCAGCGAAGGGACTTGATCCGCGGACAGCTGGGCGGCATCCGCCGGCTGAAAGCGCGTATTCGAGAGGCCGTTGCCCCAGCCGTTCCATCCGGGCTGCGCCGAGGGATCGGCCAAGGGCGGGTTCGCGTCGCAGTGGCCGGTCATGTTCTTCGCGTCGCCGGCGTCGGCATTGCCGAGCGGGCGGCCACCGAAGAATTCGGCAATGATGCGCTTCTGATCATCGGTGAGGTCGCGGGCCTGGCCGACCATGGCGCCGGTGGTGAGCGCGGCGTAGATCGCCTCGGGCGTCATCTGGCCGAGTGTCTCGGTGCTGGGGGCGCTCGCGGCTCGCCCGGCGTTTTGGTCGGCGCTCGCCATCACATTTTGGTGGCAACTGGCGCAGCGGCTATTGAAGACGGCCTGGGCCGCGATGCGGGCCGGCGGGCCGACCAGCGGCGGAGGCGGAGTCTGCTGCGGCTGTTGCACGCTGCGCGCCGCGGGGAAAGACACGAGGCAGGCGAACAACGCGCTCATGCCGCAAAGGAACCACATAAAATTGCGGCCGGAGCGAGCTGCCGCAGGCGCTTGCGACAAGGGCTGCGAACGATCACTGCTTTGGCGAAGAGCTCTCTTTTTCATTTGGCCCCGACATTGGAACGGCCCATCCGGAAACACCCGATCAATGCGATGCAGCGGCGGCCTTGGCCTTCGAATTGAAGATCGAAAGGTCGATGGAATCGGCCATCGCTTTGTACCCGGCGTCATTCGGATGCAGATGATCGCTGATGTTGAACGACGCGAGAATCTGCTTGGGATTCGCGGGATCGGCCACGACCTTGTCGAAATCGAAGACCGCGTCGTATGCGCCGCTGGTGCGAATCCAATTGTTGAGGGCTTCGCGCATCACCTCACCCTGCTCGCTGGCATACGACGCGCCGACGTAAGGCGTGAGCGTGGCGCCGATCACGCGGATGCCGCGAAGGTGGGCGCGATCGATCAACTGCTTTTGCCCGGCGATGAGATCCTGCGCGGTGACTTTGTCGGCCGCGTCGATGCCGGGGATGTTGCCGAGGCCGATATCGTTGATGCCGAGCATCACGATGATCCATTTCACGCCGGGCTGATCGAGGACGTCGCGATCGTAACGCGCGAGAGCGGCGACGCCCATGCCGCCATTGAGCAAGCGGTTGCCGGAGATGCCTTCGTTGACGATGGCCCAATCGGCGGTGGATTTATTCGCGACGAGGCGCTCGGCGAGCCGGCTGGGCCAGCTGCGGTCGGTGTCGGGCGTGGAGGTGGCGCCGTCGGTGATGGAATCGCCGAAAGCGACGATCACGCCGGTCTTCGCGGGAGCGAGGACGTCAACACCCGAGAGGAAATACCAGGATTCCGTGGTTTTCGCGCTTTCGATGGACGGCGCCGCGGTGAAATCACCCGTGCCGGAAATATAGGTTGTGTGCAGACCGGTGAGATGATCGGTGGGGTCGTCCACGTGGTCAGGGACATAGACACTGATCGCAAGATCGGCGAGCGGCGGGACGTCGAGATCGACCGGATCGCTGAGCATTTCAGCGCCCTCGGGAATGATGGCGGAAGGCTGGCCGCTGAAGGTGAGCGGGCGGTCGGAACCCGCGACGATTGTGGAATCTTTATCGCGTAAGGCTATGTGTGCCGCGCCCACGTGAAGAGCGGCGGCGCCAAAAGTATTCGATAGCTGGACGCGCACGCTGTGTCCGCCGATGCTGGTGCGGACGATCATGCGGACCGTCTGATTATCGAAGGACGGCGGCGGGGGAAAGACGATACGCGGAGCCGGCGGCGCGGCCGCGCCCGGAGCCGGGGCGGGAGGCTGCGGGAGCCGCGGAAAGACGATGTGCGCGCTCTGGGGCGAGGCGCCCCACGTTACGACCCAGTGCTCCTGGGCGCCGGCGCTTGCCGCAAGCCCAACCAGCGCGACTGCTAGAATGCACGCTCGAACGAATATGTTGCGAACCGGATTCCTCGCGTTCATTTCCCCTCCGCCGATTTGGCGCTCCCAAAAGTGCATCGCATCGTAACGCACGAGACATTTTCTGGCAATGTTGTCATGTCAATCATGCGGAAGGCTAACCAGCTCGCTTCGTTGGCGCGCGAGTAACCAATGACCGTCGGCGGGTTCAGGCTATAATTTGGCTGCTATGCCGGGCTTTCTCTCCAATCTGCTGCGGGTGCTGGGCGAAGGGCGCGGCGCGGACATGCGCTTTCTGTGCCATCAATTGCTGTCGGAGCGCGGAGAGGCTTCGCAGACCGTTCTCGCCGAAGAGATCATCAAGACGTACGCGGCGATGAGTCCCGGCAAACGGCGCGGATTTTTTGAGATGCTTTCGCGCGAATTTTCTCCGGACGAAACAGCGATCCGGCGCGCGGCGGCCGAATATGAAAAGGAACCGACTGCGGGGAATCTCGCCGCGCTTTCGGCGACAGTCGAGGCCCCGCGGCAGGAGCTGTTCCGCCGAATCAATACGGCGCCGAAGGGCACCGAGACGCTGGTGGCGCTGCGAGGCGACCTGCAGACGCTGACGGCGGAGGACGGCGAGTTCACGGCGCTCGACGCGGACCTCAGGCACCTGATGCGGTCGTGGTTCAACCGCGGATTCCTGCGCATGGAACGAATCAGCTGGAAAACATCCGCCATCGTGCTGGAGAAGCTGATTCAATACGAATCGGTGCATGAAATCAATGGCTGGCCGGACCTGCGCAGGCGGCTCGAGGCGGACCGGCGGTGCTTCGCCTTCTTTCATCCGGCGCTGGCGGAGGAACCGATTATTTTTGTGGAGGTGGCGCTGGCGAACGGGCTGACCGGCAATCTGGAGCCGTTACTCGACATCCATGCGCCCATTCTCTCGCCGGAAAAAGCTGACACCGCAATCTTTTATTCGATCAACAACTGCTTGCGGGGCCTGCGAGGAGTCGCCTTCGGCAATTTCCTGATCAAGCAGGTTGTGACCGAACTCTCGGCCGAATTTCCGAACCTGAAAGACTACGGGACGCTTTCGCCGCTGCCGCGCTTTTCGCGGGCCTTGCGCGACCACGGGAACGAAGATGGGTTCACGCGCGATCGGCTGACGAGATTGCTCGCGGATTTCGCGCGGCAGCTCATCGGAACCTCACGCCGGCGCGACTCTGTCGACGCGCTGTTCCATCTTCTGGAGGAGCCCGCGGCTCATCGCGACGTGCTGGCCGCGCCCCTCGAGCGCCTCGCCCTCGCCTACCTGGCAAAGGCGCGTGACAAGGGCAAGTTGTACGATCCAGTCGCGCTCTTTCACCTCGCGAATGGGGCCCGCCTCGAGCAGGTGAACGCCTTCGGAAATATGCGCCCATACGGGCTGGAGGCTTCGTTTGGCGTGACGGCGAATTACCGGTATCTGCCGGAAGAGCTCGAGGAAAATCACGAGCGATTCGTCCGCGATGGGAAGATTCGAGTGTCGTCGGACCTGCTCCGCGAGCATCGCAAGGTGGCCGAGGCGTGGGGTCCGGAGCGCAGCAAGCCATCGCGGCGGGCAAGTTCCTAGAAGAACCGCGTGCACGCTCTGCGTCAGCGTGAAGCCGGGGGCTTCGGGGCGAGGACCTGGGCCAGCGTGAGGCCAGGCGAAAAGTTCACTACGACTTCGAATTTCAGCGCGTCGATTGAATCCGGCGTATTGCCCTTGCCGAGCGTGACGTGCGAATGCGTAATGTGGAATTCGCCGTGGCCCAGCTGAACGCTGGTGGACTCGCGCGCGATGCGCGCCTTTTCGTCCTCGGAAATCGCGCTGGGATAGAGCATTGCGTTCACGACGTCATTCGCTTTGTCCTCGTCGGCGACCGACAGGACGAAATTGAATTTGCGTGTGGTCATCTGGGCGGCCTCCTTCGCGGAGTAGCCGTAGGCAGCTGCGAGATAACGATCGTTGTAAAAGTGGAAGGGCGGCGTCGCAATCTCGGAAAATTCCACGGGATCGCCCTGCGGCTGCACCTTCGGTACGATCTCGATCACCCAACCACCGCCGCCATCGCCGGTCAGCGGCTGTAGTCCGAAAGCCAAGCCGTGCCCAATATCGTAGACGAATCGCTTCCCGGCGAAGACCTCGCCGCTGAATCGCACTTCGGAGGCTTCGGCCTGGGCTCTCTGGGCGGAAGATTCGCCCTGCGCCTGCGTGGAGCGCGAATTCCCGAGCGCGGCGGGCAAGAGTGCGCATGCAGCCAGGAATGCGATCCAGCGACAGGTCATGGCGCCGGGATTTTACATCGGGCACGGATCGGTTGTCTCGCCGAGGCTTTCGAGGGCCACGGAGCCGGCGCTACCGAAAACAAGAACGCCCTGCCTTGTGCAAGGCAGGGCGTTGTGAAATTCATTTCGACTCGCTAACGAACTACGTGCCTTCGTTCCACGAAGCCAAGTAGTGCTCCTGCTCGGGCGTGAGCTTGTCGATCGTGACGCCCATCGACTCGAGCTTGAGCTTGGCGATCTGCTTATCGAGGTGCTCGGGCACTGGATAGACGTTGGCCTTGAGTTCCTTCGCGTTCTTCACCATGTACTCGGCGGCGAGCGCCTGGTTCGCGAAGCTCATATCCATCACGGATGCCGGGTGGCCTTCGGCGGCGGCGAGATTGATCAAACGTCCCTCGCCGAGCAGGTAGACCCTGCGGCCGTCGCGGAGCGTATATTCCTCGACGAAGGGGCGAGCGGGCTTATGGCCGCTCGAAAGCTTTTCGAGCGACGGGATATCGATCTCGACGTTGAAGTGGCCGGAGTTGCTGATCACCGCGCCGTCTTTCATCTTCTCGAAGTGCTCGTGCGAGAGAACGGACTTGTTGCCGGTGACGGTGATGAAGACGTCGCCGATCTTGGCGGCTTCGCTCATCGGCATCACGCGGAAACCGTCCATCACGGCTTCGATGGCCTTCGTCGGGTCGATCTCGGTGACGATTACGTCCGCGCCGTGGCCCTTGGCGCGCATTGCGACGCCGCGGCCGCACCAGCCGTAACCCGCGACGACGAGTTTGAGCCCGGCGATTAGCAGGTTGGTGGCGCGGATCACGCCGTCGAGAGTCGATTGGCCCGTGCCGTAGCGGTTGTCGAAGAAATGCTTGGTGAGCGCATCGTTCACCGCGATCACGGGGAACTTCAGCGTGCCATCCTTGGCCATCGCGCGCAGCCGGATGACGCCGGTGGTGGTCTCTTCCGTGCCGCCGATGACGTCCTTGATCTGATCAAGGCGCTTGGTGAGCAACTGTGTGACGAGGTCCGCGCCATCGTCCATCGTAATCTGCGGCCGGTGATCGAGCGCCGCGTTGATGTGCGCGTAGTAGGTGGCGTTGTCCTCTCCCTTGATGGCAAATGTCGGGATGCCGTAGTCCTTGATGAGCGACGCGGCGGTTTCATCCTGCGTCGAAAGCGGGTTCGAAGCGCAAACCACGAGATCTGCGCCGCCGTCACGGAGCGTGATGGCCAGATTGGCCGTCTCGGTAGTGACGTGCAGGCAAGCCGCCATGCGGATGCCCTTGAGCGGCTGCTCCTTGATGAAACGCTTGCGGATCAACTGCAGCACGGGCATGTGCTGGTTGGCCCATTCGATCCTGCGCTTGCCCTCGGCCGCGAGGCCGAGGTCTTTTACGTCGCCGTTTATTTTGGTTGCTGATTCAGGCATAGACTCCCTTTCGATTTTTGCTCTGTTCTTTAGGATAAGGAAATTAGCCGCGCGCCATTGCCACGGTGCCGGCTTCCTTGCGGATCGCGTCGGCTTTGTCGGTACGCTCCCAGGTGAAGCCCGGGCCCGTGCGGCCGAAGTGGCCGTAAGCCGCCGTTGGACGGTAGATCGGCCGGCGCAGATCAAGCGTTTCGATGATTCCCTTGGGTGTGAGCTTGAAGAGCGCGCGAACGATTTCGGTGATCTGCGAATTCGGGATCGTGCCAGTGCCAAACGTATCGGCCATAACGGACACGGGCTCAGCCACGCCGATTGCGTAGGCAAGTTGAATTTCCACCTTCTTGGCGAGGCCCGCCGCGACGATATTCTTCGCGACGTAACGCGCCATATAGCACGCCGAGCGGTCCACCTTCGAAGGATCTTTGCCGGAAAATGCGCCGCCGCCGTGGCGACCATAACCGCCGTACGTGTCGACAATGATCTTGCGACCGGTGAGGCCCGCGTCGCCCATCGGACCGCCGGTGACGAATCGCCCCGTGGGATTCACGTGGATTTTCGTGGCTTTGTCGAACATGTGGGCGGGAATGACGGGCTTGATGACTTTCTCGATCACCGCTTCGCGGAGATCGCTCTGCGAAACTTTTTCGCTGTGCTGTGTCGAGATCACCACCGTATCGACGCGAGCCGGCTTTCCATTGATGTATTCGATCGAAACCTGAGACTTGGCATCCGGACGGAAGAAATCGACTTCTTTGGCCTTGCGGACCTGCGCGATCTTATAGGTGAGCTGGTGCGCGAGCTGGATTGGCATGGGCATCAGTTCCGGTGTTTCATCGCAGGCGTAGCCGAACATCATTCCTTGGTCGCCGGCGCCGCCGGTGTCGACACCCATCGCGATGTCGGGCGATTGCGGCTTCACAGCGGAGAGAATGCCGCACGTTTCGGCGTCGAAGCCGTATTTCGCGCGGTTGTAGCCAATGTCGTTGATCACTCCTCGGGCGATGCGCTCGTATTCGAGTACACCTCGCGCTTCCTTCTTGATGGTGATCTCGCCGGCGATCACCACAAGGCCGGTGGTGACCAGCGTCTCGCAGCCTACGCGGCCCATGGGGTCATGGGCGAGCACCGTGTCCAGCACGGCGTCGGAAATCTGGTCGGCCATCTTATCGGGGTGACCCTCGGTGACAGACTCCGAGGTAAACAGGAACTTCTCAGGTTGGTGTGCCAAAACTATCCTCCGGCGGAATGAAACGCGGTCAGGGTCAAGCGCGCCATTGTCGCTTGTTTGCGGCCGAGCCGATCAAGAATCGTAGCGAAACGGCAGTAGGCTGTCAATCTTCTGTGCCGAAAGGGCTTAAATCGAGGTCGAACGGCAGATTTTGTCGTTGAAAGGCTGCGCCCGCCACCCGATAAATGCGGTTTACTTTCACTCTTTGGAAGGCTCATCACCATCGCGCGCCTGGCGCCCGTCTCTACGGTAGAGCAGGTAGGCCTGAATGAACGAATCGATGTCGCCGTCGAGCACCTTTTGGACATCGCCGCGCTCGACCTTGGTGCGGTGGTCCTTGATCATCTGGTAGGGCTGCATCACGTAAGAGCGAATCTGGCTGCCGAAGCTGATCTCTGGTTTCGACGCATCGAGCTTGCGCATGTCCTCACGACGCTTTTCGAGCTCGCGCTCGTAGAGGTGCGAGCGGAGGAGCTTCATGGCGGTCTCGCGATTCTTGTGCTGGCTGCGCTCGCTCTGGCACTGCACGACGATCCCGGTGGGGATGTGCGTGATGCGGATGGCCGTCTCGACCTTGTTGACGTTCTGCCCGCCCTTGCCGCCCGAGCGGAATGTGTCGATGCGTAGATCGTCCGGATTCACGACGATCTCGATTTTGTCGTCGATTTCTGGGATTACGAACACCGAAGCGAACGACGTGTGGCGGCGCGCCTGCTGGTCGAATGGCGAAATGCGCACGAGGCGGTGCACACCGCTCTCGCCGCCGAGCATGCCGTAGGCGTTCTCGCCCTCGATCTGCACGGTGGCGGATTTAATGCCTGCCTCTTCGCCGGGCGTCGAATCGAGGACGTTCGTACGAAAGCCTTTGTCCTCGGCCCAGCGGAGATACATGCGCAGCAGCATCTCGGCCCAGTCCTGTGATTCGATGCCGCCCGCGCCGGGCTTGACGGTGAGGATGGCGTTCAGGTTGTCGTTGTCGCGGCCGAGCAGGGTTTTTGTTTCGAGGCCCGACGCGAGCGCGTCGGCCGCAGCGATTTCCTTGGCCACGTCGTCGAGGATCGCCTCGCGCTGCGCGTGGTCGGCTTCTTCCTGCGCGAGATGGAAATACGTTTCGATGTCGCTCGCTTTCCCCGCGAGCGATTTCTCCGCGTTCACGCGGTCTTCGAGCTGCTTGCGCTCCTGCAGGACCGCTTGGGCCTTTTCCTGGTCGTCCCAGAAATCCGGAGCGCTGGTTTTTTGTTCGATTGCGGCTATCTGTTTCGCTGCGGCGGGCGCGTCAAAGATAGCTCCGCACGAGCTCCATGCGTTTCGCGAGCTCGGCGTAGCGTTGCTGCAGGTCGTCGATGTGTTCAGCCATTCCTTAATCGTACACACGAAATTCGAAAATGGAAAATCGAAACTCGACGGGGGCGGCGGAATCTGTCGGACGTTCCGCGAACAGCAGATCCCTCGCTGCGTCCCGCGCCCGCAGAAAACGCGGGAAAAGAAAAAGCGCGCGGGGCTTCGCTCGGGATGACAGCGCGCGTTTTTTCCGCAGCGTGTACGGGCGTCGGCGCGCGGCGTCTCGGTCGAAATCTACGTCGAAGAAATGCCGCAGGTCAAATCCGTTTGGGCCGAAGCGAGAGAATCACAAGAGCGACGGCAGTCAAGACGCAGAGCCAGACGAGCCAATCGCCGAAGCGGGCGTACAGGGTGAGGCCGCTGCGGAAATCGTAGGGGGCGTCGAGCTGGCCGCGGATGTCGGTTGGCAGTTCCGCGACGGTGCGGCCGTAGGGGTCGACGTCGACCGTGAATCCGTTGTTTGTATCGCGCAGCAGCCAGCGGCGATTTTCGACAGCGCGGACGCGCGCCATCATCACGTGCTGCGCGGGAGCGGCCGAGCGGCCGAACCATCCGTCGTTCGAGATATTGATGAGCAGCTCGGCGCCGTTGGCCGTGAAGTGGCGGACCGCGCCGGGCAGTACCCCTTCGTAGCAGATGAACACGCCAAAGGTGCCTCCGGGAAATTCACCGACGCGATATTCGGTGCCGGGCGTGAAATCGCCGATGTCCGCCGTCAGCTTGCCGGCAAAGGTGAGCCACTTTCGCAGCGGGACGTATTCGCCGAATGGCACCAAATGAATCTTGTCGTAGGTGAAGACGCGCTGGCCCGAAGGGTTGAGCAGCACCGCGCTGTTTGTTGCGATCCATTTCCCGGCGGCGTTGTGCTTCCAGTCTTCCACACCCACGAGGAAATCCTGCCTCGAATCGCGGGCGATTTGCTGGGCGCGACCGGCGAAATCCGGGTCTTGCAGGCTGAAGGGCGCCGGAACCTCGGGCCAGACGATCACGCCAGGTATGTCCCTGGCCGAGCCGATACTGATCTGCTCGAGTTGATCGAGATCGCGAGCGTGGATTCGCATCCAATCGGGAGGGTAGCTATAGGATTGCGCGAAATCGGTCTGCACGAGGTGCGCAACAAAGCGCGGTGTAGCCGTCGGAACAAAATAGCGCCCGCCGAAAGCGATGAGCATCAGCGCACCAGTGGTCGCGATCAGCGCCTGCCACGCGCGATGCCGCCCCGAAAGAATCGCGTACGCCAGCAGCGCGCTGTATCCGGCGACGACGAAGCTCAGCCCGTAGATTCCGGTGAGCGCCGTCAGCTGCACTAGCGCGAGATTCCCGCCCGCCGCGTAGCCGATCAGATTCCACGGAAAAGCGATGATCGGCAGATTCCCGCGGAGGAATTCGAGCGTGACCCAGAGAAACGGCGCGAGCGCGCATGCGAACGCCGCTCCCTTTCGCGACGCCAGCGCCACGCCCCACGAGAAGACAGCGCAGATGATTCCCCCAGCGATGCCGACCAGTCCGAGAATTCCGGCCGAGGTCCACGGTCCGACGTCGCCATACTGCCGCATTACGACGTCCATCCACGGCAGGCAGATCGGATAGAACACGAGTCCGTGCAGAAAGCCGTAGACTGGCGCAACGCGCAGGCGCGCGCCATACGACGCGAGGATCAGCAGCGCGATCGACACCCATGCCAGCAGCGGCAGATTGTAGTTGGGAAACGCGAGCGCGAGTGTGACGCCGCTCGCCAGAGCGAGCAGCACGCGCGTGTACCAGGAAAAAGTCATTCAGCGCTTGATGATAGCCTTGAAACCGGCTCGATCGAGCGCGCCTTTCGCGGATTCGGCGGCTTTCGCGTCCGTATAAGGCCCCACCTGCACGCGATAAAACTTGTCCGAAGTCGGCGCGACTACGAAAGCCGGAAATCGTTTCTGCTGCAGCGCGTCGGCCATTGCGAGCGCGTCGCCCTGATGTGTGAGCGCCGCCACCTGAAGCACCACGCTTCCCTTCGACATTCTGGGCGTCTGGATTCGCTCCGAAGCTGGAACGGCCTTCGCGGCATCAGCCGAAGGCACCGTTCTCGCGGGTACGGCTGGCTCGGCGTCATCGTGCGCCACGGAGGCAGCTGGCTTGGCAGCCTGCTGCAGGCGGTCGGCGTTATCGTTCTTCGAGTAGAAGTCCCACTCGCCATTTGCGGGAGCCGCATCACCCGGTTGCGCCGGAGCCGGCTTTACGGCTGCGCGCTCGGGAGTGGTACGCGAAAGGGCTTCGGCGGCGTGGACCAGCCCGCCGTATTGCGTCTTCCCCATCACGTAGCCAAGCGTGAAGAAAACGCCGCAAAGAAGCACGACGCCGAGAAACAGCCCGACCAGATGCCGGCTCTCGAGAACCCGGTCCGCTCCCCCGCGTCTTCCGTTTCCTGCCATTGCGCTCTACTTTTTCTCCGCGAACGCCCTCACCCACTGCGAGATGATGTCTACCGGCAGGGGGAAGACGATCGTCGTATTTTTCTCAACGCCGATTTCAGTCAGCGTCTGTAAGTACCGCAACTGGATTGCAGCCGGCTGTTTCTCGAGCACTTCGGCCGCGTCCGCCAGCTTGGCCGAGGCTTCGAACTCGCCCTCGGCGTGAATGATCTTCGCCCGGCGTTCGCGCTCGGCCTCCGCCTGCTTGGCGATGGCGCGCTGCATATTCTCCGGGATGTCGACCTGCTTGACTTCTACCTTCGTTACCTTGATACCCCAGGGCTCCGTATCCTGGTCAAGGATTGTTTGTAACTTCGAGTTTACCTTTTCGCGCTCGGAAAGGATCGAGTCCAATTCGAACTGGCCGACAAGGCTGCGAAGGGTCGTCTGGGCCAACTGTGACGTAGCATATAGATAGTTCTGGACTTGCGAAAGGGCCAGATTCGCATCCACGACGCGAAAGTAACATACCGCGTTCACCTTTACGGATACGTTGTCGCGCGTGATCACGTCCTGCGGCGGCACGTCGAGCGTCTCGATTCGCAGCGAGATGCGCGTGAGCTTATCGATTGGATAAAGGACCAGCTGCAATCCCGCGCCCTTGGGATCGGGCAGCATCCTTCCGAGGCGCAATATCACTCCGCGTTCCCATTCCTTGATGACGTAGATCGAATTGAACAGCCAGAACAGAAAAATAACGACAGCAGCGACGAACAAAATCGACAGGAAATTGAGCTCCATTATTGCCTCCTCGGTATCCGCCTAGGTAGATGCCGACTGCTGCGGCCCGACCGGTTCGACCTCCAGCGTCAGGCCGGTCACTTTCTTCACGCGCACGCGCGCGCCTTTCGGAATCGACTGCCCCGCAGGCGCAGCGGCGCGCCACAATTCGCCGTGCACCCGCACCATCCCGGGAGCAGCGCCCCCGTCGAGCGTGGAAGGTACCGGTTCGGTGACTTCACCTTCCTCGCCGATCAGCTCTTCCTTGCCCGTTGTTAGTTTCCAGGCACGCGATCGCAGAACGAATCGCGCCAGCACGATCACGATGATCGCGAACGGAATCGCCACTCCGAGCGCCGCGCTCAAGCTCACCCCCATGCCCGTCCAAGGGCTCTTCACCAGCATCAACGCGCCAAGCACCATGGAAATTACGCCGCCGACGCCGAGCACGCCGTGCGTCGGGTACTTGGCCTCGAGTATGAAGAACGCCAGCGATAACGCGATCAGCAGCAGCCCCATCAGGCTCACGGGCAGCGAGAACATCGCATAGAGCGCCAGCACCAGGGCAATTCCCCCGATCACCCCGGGCGCGAACAATCCGGGATGCGTGAACTCCGTATAGAGCCCAAGGACGCCCACAATCAGCAGAATGAAGAAAACGTCCGGCTGCACGATCCGCGCCAGAAACTGCTCGCGCCCGGTCATTTCGATCGGCTGAATCACCGGATTCGCCAGGGCGAGCTGGACCGTCGAGCCATCGAAGCGGGCAATCGTCCGCCCGTTCAGCTTTGCGAACAGATCGGGGATCGACTTGGCTTCGAGATCGACCATCTTCCCATCGATTGCGTCCTGCTCGGTAAACGCTTTCGCGTCGGTGACAGCGGTCGCCGCAAGGTCTGGGTTTCGCCCGCGCTTGCTGACGTAGCTGCGCAGATAGGCGGTCGCTTCGTTCAGGATCTTCTTGTGCATTGTTTCGTCGACATTCACGGTCTGCCCACCGATCTCGGTGACCGGCGAAGCGGCGCCCGTGTCCGTTCCCGGCGCCATCGCATCTACGTCCGCGGAAAGCAGAA
The DNA here is from genome assembly GCA_049279635.1 of Candidatus Acidiferrales bacterium. Taxonomy (GTDB): domain Bacteria; phylum Acidobacteriota; class Terriglobia; order Acidiferrales; family UBA7541; genus Palsa-295. The sequence continues at coordinate 29,791 of JBAPOM010000092.1, read as the reverse complement.
TGAAGAATCCGGCCGAGGCGGCCCGCGAGCCCGTGGGATAGACGTAGTTCACCACCGGCACCGGCGACTGCAAAATCGCCTGAATGATCGATCGCATGGACGTGTCCAGGCCGCCCGGCGTATTGATCGTGATCAGGATGAGGCTGGCGTGCTCGCGCGCGGCTTCGTGAATTCCGTCGACGATATACCCCGCGAGGACCGGCTCAATTTCGCCGTCAATCCGGAGCTGCACGATCGATGCGGATTGTGCTTGCGCCGGCGCGGCAGCCTGCGATGGGCCATTTGCGAGGAGGATCAGAGCCACCCCGGCGACAACACACGCGCCGAACAGCGCGCGCGGCAACCACCGGGAAAGCGACGGGAAAGCCATGTCGGGCAGGGATTATAGCAAGTTCGGCGGCGAATTATCGGAACGCGAAGATGCGGCGAGCCAGGGAAGTCCGGCTTTGCTACAGCTTCTTTTCATCATTCGAAAATGCCGGGTGAATGTCGAACACTTCCTGGACGCGTCGGTCCTTAATCACGCGCGCGAAATCGGGATCGGTTTTCGCCGATGTGAATTCTTTATAGCCATCGTCGCGAGCCACCTTCAGATAGTGGGCCGCTTGTTCGGCGTCGCCCGCCTTCGCATACGATTTCGCCACAAGAAAGTAGAGCATCCCGGGGTCCGTCGAGGACCTCTGCTGGATGATTGCGCCCGCGCCACTCTTGCGCGAAAAAATGTCGGGATCGAGCGCCAGGGCACGGCTGAACGACGTCAGCGCGTCGTGGTATTCCCGCTTCCCAAAATAGGCGTAGCCGAGATTGCTGTAGATCACGGCGCGGTCGCCATCCTGCAGTGAAATGGCCTTCCGGTAATAGTTAATCGCTTTTCCATAGTGCTTCTTAGAGTACTCCAGAGCGCCGAGGTTGTTGATGGCGCTTACGTAGGTCTTGTCGAAGTGGACTGCCTTCTTGTAGGCGTGCTCGGCCCCACGCATGTCGCCAAGCTCCTCATAGGCAATGCCCAGCTGATTGAGCATGGATGCATTCTTGGGGTCTTTTTTCAGAAGCTCCTCGTAGGACTTTATTGCCTCAGCATATTCCTTCCGCGCCATCAGAATCCGCGCGCGCATCTCGTCTCTCTCCCGATCCGTAAGGGGTGACTGTGCTTCCGCCTGCGTGGGATTGATGACCGGTGTGTCGCTGCGCGGGTTCGAGGTTTCTTGCGCCCGGGCGGGCGTGACCGCAAAAATCAGGGCAATGGCAAAGAGGGCCAGGCGTTTCATCGCCGTCCTCCTATTGCGCGAGCGCTTGCGGACAGTCGCTAATGCTGGGGCTTCGAGTCATCCGCAGGCTGTTTGCTTCCGCCAAAGATACCAAATATCTTGTCAAGCAGGCCTTTTTTCTTCTCTTCCTGTTCGGGCTGCTGTTGGGCGGCGGGATTTTCCCCGGGATTCGGGACCTGGGCTTGTCCAGGCACTGGCGCCGGTTTTGCGCCCGGGGTCGCCGCGTTCGAGCCGGGCGCTGCGGGCGGGGGCGGATTGTCCCCCTTGCCGAAGAGATGCGCGAGCCATGAGCCCGGCGACCCTGCCAGCTGGCCGCAATACTGCGTCGGTTCGGTGCCGGAGATGAAGTATTCCTCCGCGGTCTGCGGGCACGAGGCCGTCGCGAGTTGCCCGGACTGCGGGTCGATCAGGTCCTGTACGATTCCGGCCGGCGGCTGAAATGGCTGCGTGTTGCCGTACAGCGGCATCTGCACCGCGCGCTTCATGAATTCTCCCCAGATCGGCGCCGCGGACTGGCTTCCCGTCATGTCGAGGTCGCGGTTGTCGTCGAAGCCGACCCACACGACGCAGAGCAGGTTCGAGGTATATCCGGCGAACCAACCATCGTGCGACGTCCCGGTTTTCCCCGCAGCCGGCGCAGTGAAACCCATCTCGCGCACGGTGTTACCCGTGCCGTGGTCGATCACATCCTCCATGAGGCTCGTCGTCAGAAACGCGACGCGCGGGTCGAGGACCTGACGGGTTGTCGGTTGCTGCTGCTCCTCGATGGTGCCATCGGCCGCCTCGACGCGCCGTATGAAGAGCGGTTCGGCGCGAACGCCGTTCGATGCAAACGCCGTGTAGCCGGCAGCCACGTCAATCGGCGTCATTTCGTAAGCACCGAGCGCGACCGCTGGAGTCGCTTGAATATTGTTGCCGAGGCCCATCTGCCGGGCCAATTGGACCACGCGCTGGTAGCCGATCATCTCGGCGACTTTTACCGTGGCCACATTGAGCGAATGCATCAACGCATCGCGGACCGTCACCGTGCCGTAGAACTCCTCGCCGTAATTGTTCGGCGTGTATTCCTGGCCGTCAAACTCGAACGTCGTCGGCGTATCGTCCACGGTGGTCGCGGGCGTCACGACCGGCTGGTAGCCTTCGATCCCATTGTCGAATGCCGCTGCATACACGAACGGCTTGAATACCGATCCCGGCTGACGGTGCGCGAGCGCGTGGTTCAGCTGGCTCTGGCCGTAATCGCGTCCGCCCATGAGAGCGAGTATCTGTCCCGTATGCGGGTCCATCGCGACGAGCGCCACTTGAGGCGTCGCTACGGGCTGGCCCTTCTTCCGCCAGATGGCGTAGCGGCGCGCCAGTAGTTTGTCGATCTGCTCCGCGCCGATCTGGACGGCCTGGGACGCGGCTTGCTGGAGATTGGGATCGAGCGTCGTGTAGATCTTGTAGCTTTGCGTTTCAAGATCGGTCTCGGAGAACTTCGCGAGCAGATGGTCCTTCACCATGTCGACAAAATACGGTGCCGCGCTGCTTTCCACGCCGCCATTCACGAATTTCAGCTTTGCTTTCTTCGCGGCCGCCTCCTGGTCGGCGGTCAAATAGCCGTCGTCGACCATCTGCGCGAGAACGCGGTTGCGCGCTTCTTCGGCGCGGTCGAGGTGGCGTTCGGCTGACGAATAGTAGTTCGGCGCGCGAATGATTCCAGCCAAGAATGCCGCCTCGCCCGGCGTGATCTCGCGGACATCCTTGCCGAAATAGGCTTCGGCGGCTTCGCCGAATCCGCGAATCGAAAAGCTGCCGCGATTGCCGAGGTAGACGTCGTTGGCGTACAGCTCGAAAATCTGTTCTTTCGAGAAGCGCTCGTCGATTTCCGCCGCCATCAGAACTTCTTTAAGCTTGCGGTGCCAGTCTCGCTTCGTCGTGAAGAAGAAGGTACGCGCCACCTGCATGTCGATCGTGCTGGCGCCCTGCGCCTTGCGTCCGAGGCGGACGTCGGCGAGGGCAGCTCCGAAGACACGGACTAGGTCGAGCGCGCCGTGCTCGAAGAAGCGCTTATCCTCGGCGGCCAGCACGGAATGGACCAGCAGCGGCGGTATATCGTTAAACTGCAGCACGCGCCGCTTCTCGCGGGTGCTGTCGAAAAGATTCGTAATGAGCAGCGGCTCGATCTCGGCGGAGTCGCGAGCCGTTCCGTCCGAAAGCTGAGCGATGTGGGAAATCTCGGCGCCCGAAAAATCGACGCGCAGAGCGTTGGTCGCGTGGAAGTAGGAACTCGCCGATGGGTGGATTTCGAGCGTCGAGCCGTTCACACTGAACTGCCCGGGCGCTCCCGCGGCGTTTCCTTCCTGATACCCTGCCTGCAGCAGGTACCTCTTCAGGTCGGACGCGTGCATCGCCTCACCGGTGAAAACGTGTCCCGGCGCGGAATAGACGCTCGATGTGTTCTGGAAAACCTGTCCGGTAAGCCGCTGGTCGATGAGATGCCCGAATTGAACGTAGTAATACGTGAGCACGCTTGCGGCGCCCAGCAACACGGCCAACATGACGCCCAGCACGCCCATGCCGAAACGCGACGTCCAAAAGCTGCGGGCAATTCGAATCCGCAATCGGTTCTCCGTTCTTTCCGCTCCCGCTCGCCAAAGCCGCATCTGGGAATGCGCAACGCCGCCAGAGCTCGATCCGCTCATGTCCGGCCGGACCGCTTCCACTTCTATCTTATCTTAGATGCTGTGATTGTCCGCGTGAGGATGAAATTGCAGAGTAAACTGATAAACGGCCAGATTGATAGGTACGCTGTAGTCGAGGCCAATGTCCACGTCGCTGTTGTCGACGGTCACCTGAATATCTTCTTTTTTTGCGGGAATCCCAAGTTCCTGCGTTTTCTTGAAAACGTCATCGCGAATGTCGTCGACGCTTTTCTTCGGATATCCGGCCAGCGCGAAGCGCGATTCGGTCTCGATCGAGTCCTGAAACTCGTAGTTGTTTACGTAGACCGGAACAATCTTTACGGCGATGAAGGCCAGCGCACCCAGGATCGCGATTGTGATCAGTTTGTTTAGTGTCGAGCCGCCGCGTTGTCCGGCTCTCTCCGAAGTGCCCGTTTGTGTCGGCCTGAACATCTCTTTTTAACCTGCGCAACCTGCCCGAAGGATTCGCCTATGCTTTTGCATATTCTCAAAGCTAGCATATCGGAAGCATCAGGAGCGGGTGTCCTTCCGTCCCTGTTCGCGATGAGTAAACGCGCAGGCCCGTTAGAACGCCGGGAAGCTGTAGGAGCAACATACTACCGTACTTACCGGAACTCACCTGCAAGGATCCTCTTTCGCTGCGCTGGTGGGAAGCGTTCGATCGCATAACGGAGGGTCGTTCTGGGAACGGCAGAATAGTGGTTCCGGAGAAAATTCAGCAGCGCCGGACGCGACACCTTACCCGCCTCGCGCAACGCCCAGCCCACGGCCTTGTGTATCAGGTCGTGCGGGTCGCGAAGCAGCTTCTCGGCGATGCGAAACGTGTCGTCGATTTCGCCGTCGCGCATCAGCGCCAGTGTGGCGACGATCGCGATTCGCCGCTTCCACAGGTTCGGCGACGCGGCCAGGCGATCGAGCCGTTTTCGTGGGCGCCGCTTTAAGTGCTCTCCGACAATGTAAGGCGCCGACGTATCCACGAGGTCCCAATTATTCGCGCGCGCCGCATGCCGCAAGTAGAAAGCGAAAATTTGCGACCGGTTCGCTTCGTCCGCCCGGCCGTATTTCGCAACCAGAATTTCGAGCGCTGTAAAGCGATGCTCGTGAATCGCGGATTCGAGGAGGCGAGCAACATCATCGAGCGGCAGATCGACATTCCGCAGCGCAACGTTTCGCTGCTCCGGAACAGTGATGCCAAGAAAGCGATCCCCCTCGCCATACTCGCCCTTGCCAGTTTTGAAGAACCAAGCGAGACCCTTCGCGCGTTTCGGGTCCGCGAGGGCTGCCAGGTCGCGTTCGACGCGCTTTCGGGTCGGCACAGCCGCGGCCGTTCGAGTTCGCAGTCTCTCCGTCGGCCCCAACTCAGTAGGCCCTCGCGAAAATTGCCTTTTCCTTCGCAGGTTGGCCGCAATAGACACACTTGCCCGTTCCACCCGCAGTCGACCGGCCAGTGCCAAGGGTTTGATCCAGAGGAATGCAGCGCATCGTCGCTTTCGTCTCTTCCTTGATCTTGGCCTCGCAGTCAGTCCCTCCACACCACCACGAAAAGGCGAATCCCTTTTCCACCGCCGCCTTGAACTCGTCGTAGTTGGCCGGGTCGGCGGTATTTGCTTCGCGAAACGCGAGCGCGCGATCGAAGAGCGCCCTTTGAATTTCTTCCAGCATCGCCGCTACGGTCGCGGCAATTCCCTCCTGCGGGACGAACGACTTGCCTTCCTTCCCCGGCCGGTCGCGCCGCGCGAGCACCACCGTCCCTTTCGCGACATCCTTGGGCCCCAACTCCATCCGCAGTGGAACGCCGCGCATCTCCCAGTCATTGAACTTGAACCCGGGGCTCGTTCCTTCGCGCTCGTCCATCTTCACGCGGATGCCTGCCGACACGAGTTCCTTGCGCAGGCGGTGCGCCGTCTCGAGCACGGTTGTCTTCTCTTCATCCGTCTTAAAGATCGGAACAATCACCAACTGATGCGGCGCGAGCCGCGGCGGCAGGATCAACCCCTGATCGTCGCCGTGCACCATGATGATCGCTCCGACCACGCGCGTCGAAAGCCCCCACGAAGTCGTCCAACAGTACTGCAAGACGCCGGTCTTATCGAGGTAGCGAATCTCGAAGGCTTTCGCAAAATTCTGCCCCAAGTTGTGCGAAGTGCAGAATTGCAGTGCCTTTCCGTCCGCCATCATGGCTTCCAGCGCATACGTGATGTCGGCCCCAGCGAACTTCTCGGCGTCCGACTTTCGCCCCGGGATCACGGGAATCGCGGCTTCGCGCATCGCGAAATCCGTGTAAACGTCGAGCATCTGCCGGGTCTCGGCCTCGCCCTCTTCCGCGGTGGCGTGCGCGGTGTGGCCCTCCTGCCAGAAAAATTCGAGCGTGCGCAGGAAAAGCCGTGTACGCAGTTCCCAGCGCACTACGCTGTTCCACTGATTGATCAGCACGGGCAGGTCGCGATACGACTGAATCCATTTCGCGTATGCGTGCCCGATGATCGTCTCCGAGGTTGGCCGGATCACCAGCGGCTCTTCGAGCTTTTCGCCGCCGCCGTGCGTCACGACCGCGAGCTCGGGAGAAAAGCCCGCCACGTGCGACTTTTCCTTCTCGATGAAGCTTCGCGGGATCAGCAGAGGAAACGCAGCGTTCACGTGCCCGGTGGCCTTAAACCGTTGATCCAGCGCCGCCGTGATATTTTCCCACAGCGCCCAGCCGTACGGCCGCACGATCATGCAACCGCGCACGGGGGCGTAGTCGGCGAGCTCAGCCCGCAGGACGAGTTGGTTGTACCATTCCGAAAAATCCTCCGCCCGCGTCGTCAGCTTCAGATCAGACATTCTTCACCCTTATATAGGATTGCACCGGTCGGCGCACGTAAACGATTTAGGTTAGGAGACTCACGCTTGCAAGTCAATCAGCACAGATCGAGCGAATCGGCAGGTAGGACCAAACTCCACGATCGCTTCGGCGCCGAACGTTCAACGATCCTCTTCTGTTCTGTTTCTTGCTGTGCGAAATAGGAAATCCGTGTACCCTATCCGGCCAGTGTTCCTCGCGGGTGCCGTGTCCGCTTGGTCGAAAGGGAGTTCGCACATGCAGAGATGCATTGCCCGGATCGTTCTACGTGTAGCCATTTGCGCCGCCCTGCTTTCGGCCTTTAGCATTCCTCGCACTCAAGCCCAATCCGAACAGGGCGCGGCCACAGTGAGATCCAATACGGAATCCAGCGCGCCCGCCCCAGCTCGGGTGCAGCCCGGCGTGCGCTACGTTCGCCCCACGGAAAGCGAAAAGCTGCACAATTTCATTTTCGACGCTGTGGGTCCATATCCGTTTATCGGAGCCGCAGGCGCCGCCGGAATCTCTCAGGCGTCTCGAAAGCCGCCCGAGTGGGGCGAGGGCTGGGATGCGTACGGCGTCCGCGTAGCCAGCGATTTCGGAATCGCCCTCACTACGACCACCGTCCGCTACGGGCTCGCCGAGGTGTTTCGCGAAGACACGCTCTACTACCGCTGCGATTGCAAGGGCATCCTGCCGCGCCTGGGTCATGCGCTGATCTCGACCGTCACCGCACGCCGCGGCGACGACGGCCACCGCGAGTTCTCGTTCCCGGCTCTCGCCGCTCCGTATGGCGGAGGCATGGCTGCCACGCTCGGCTGGTATCCCAGCCGTTACGGCCCGAAAGACGGCTTCCGCATCGGAAATTACAACCTTCTCGGTCAGGCGGGGCAAAACGTCGCGCTCGAATTCATCTACGGCGGGCCGCACACGCTCCTCAATTCGATACACATTCCCGGGCTCTCCGGAAAGGGACGCGTGGGGCCGACTCCTTAGTCACAAACGCCTGCCGCGCATTGCAAAGCCCATGTGCGTCCGATAGAATTTTGGATGCGTTCGTTGCGGAATGAGCAAGTGAAATGACAAAAGAATCGCCCGAATCCCGTCGCATGAGCCGCTCGCTCGCGGAAACCGATCCCGAAATTGCGGACGCGCTGCGCGAAGAAGTCCGCCGCCAGGCCACCGGCCTCGAGCTGATCCCGTCGGAAAATTTCGTATCTGAAGCCGTCCTCGAAGCGATGGGCTCGGTTCTCACCAACAAGTACGCCGAGGGCTATCCCGGCAAGCGCTATTACGGCGGCTGCGAATTTGCCGACCGCGCCGAACAGCTCGCGATCGACCGCGCCAAGCAACTTTTCGGCGCCGACCACGCGAACGTCCAGCCGCACTCCGGCACACAGGCAAACATCGGCGTCTATATGACTGTGCTTCAGCCGGGCGACGTCGTCCTCGGCATGAATCTCGCGCACGGCGGCCACCTCACGCACGGCCATCCGCTGAATTTTTCCGGCAAGACCTACAAGTTCGTACCGTATGGCGTCTCGAAGGAAACCGAGACGATCGACTACGACGAGCTCGAGCGCCTCGCGCGCGAGCACCAGCCGAAAATGATCGTCGCCGGCGCGAGCGCCTATTCCCGCATCATCGACTTTCCGCGCATGTCGCAGATCGCGCACTCCGTCGGCGCGATTTTCTTCGTCGACATGGCGCATATCGCGGGGCTAATCGCCGCGGGCATCCATCCGAGCCCCGTACCGCACGCGGATTTCGTCTCCACCACCACGCACAAGACTCTTCGCGGTCCGCGCGGCGGCCTCGTCCTCTGCCGCGAAAAATACGCCAAGGATCTGGACCGCTCCACTTTCCCCGGCATTCAGGGCGGCCCGCTGATGCACATCATTGCGGCCAAGGCCGTCTGCCTGAAGGAAGCGATGGAACCGGGATTCCGCGATTATCAGCAGCAGGTGGTCGCCAACGCAAAGACGCTCGCCGCCGGAATCGCGCGCCGCGGCTACCGCATTGTCAGCGGCGGCACGGACAATCATCTTTTCCTCGTCGATATCCACTCGCGCGGCCTTACGGGCGCCGACGCACAGCCGGCCTTCGATCGCGCCGGTATCACCATCAACAAGAATTCGATTCCCTTCGATCCGCTGCCGCCGATGAAAGCGAGTGGCATTCGCATGGGAACTCCTGCAGTCACCACCCGCGGCATGCGCGAGCCTGAAATGGAAAAGATCGCCGGATGGATCGCCGACGTGCTCGATCACCTCGGCGACGCCTCGACCGAACAGCGCGTTCGCGCCGAGGTTGCCGCATTCGCTTCGAATTTCCCTCTCTATACGCAGCGGCTGGAAGCCGCGGAGGCGGCCCTCGCCGGAGTTCGCGCGGCCCATTGATCACTATTTGATCAGAAGCTGACCCGTACCTTACCGGCACCGGACAATTTGCCCCTTCGCCAGTCGTCCAGAAATGAGGTTGCCGATGGCAATACGAACGGTTTGGGGCGGCCCAATCACGGAGTTCGAGCGCGAAGAAGCTCGCCAGATCCAGTTGTCCCTGCTGCCCGCATGCGGGCTGGCCGCGGCTTCCTACGAAATCGGGTACCGCTTTTCGCCGTTTGGAGGAGTCGGCGGAGATTTTGCCGACTTCTTCCTGCTGCCCAATGGGCTAGTAGGCCTCTACTTGGGCGACGTCGTCGGCAAGGGACTTTCGGCGGCGCTGTACGCTGCGCTCGTGATGGGCCTGCTCCGCGGAATTCACAAGGAAGGAACGGACCCGGCAGCGGCACTCACCTTGCTAAATAAACGGATGCTCGTGCGCCCGGTTGTTGGCCGCTTTGCCGTCACGCTCTACGCAACGTTCGACCCCGCCTCGCGCAAACTCACCTTCGCAAACGCCGGTTTGCCGCTACCCTTGCTCGCCTCGAACTCCGGCTGCTCGGCGCTGGGCGAGGGCGGATTGCCCTCCGGCCTTTTTCCCGGCGTGTCTTACGAAAACTATTCCGCCCAGCTTTCGCCCGGTGATTCCGTTCTGTTCGCAAGCGACGGCCTGCACGAGCTTCGCGACCGCTACGATCAAGACTTCAGCCGCGAACGCCTCGCAGGAATCTGGGAGCAGTCTTACAATAGATCGGCGGATGACTCGCTCGACTCTCTCTTCGACGAAGCACGCGCCTTTTCCGAAGACGGCAGCGAACAGCGCGACGACATTACCGCCCTCGTCCTCCGCGTCCCCGCCTGACAGTTATTTCGATGACGAACTGCACGCGTTCCTTCCGCCGATGGCGAGGAATCTGACCCGCTTTGTACCCGCCTCAGCCCAACCTTTTCTTTCGGCCTCCTTGCCGTCCACCGTGATTTGAATTACAAGTTTCTGCGGCACGCGCCATATGTATGCGTGCGAGGCTGGGACATCCATTTCCTTGCCGGACCACTGTCGATAGTGATTATCGAGGGCAGACTTGACTAGATCGAAAGACAACGACTTGTCGTACAGCGCCGTCATACCGTAAATGCAGCCCCGGTCCGTATCGACAATCACCTGCTTGGGGAAAATCGCTTTCTGGTCGACATCTGCGGACCATAATTGGGAGCACCCGGACGAGCTGCATCGCAACAGGTTCGTATTCGGCAAAACAATACGACTAGCGTTTTGTGCACTTGCCGGTAGCAGGTAGAGCAAACTCAGCATCAGAAGCAATGCAGCAACGGTCTTCATCATCTCGCCTCCAGCCATCTGCCCGCAGCACAGTGCTTCTCTGCGTCCTCTGCGCCTCAGCGGTGAATCTTGCTTTCTCTGTGTGTTCTGTGGCCGTTCTCCGTGCCCTCTGTGTTAAGCCTTCCGCGCGGATGGCACCATCGGCCAAGCGTTACTGAATCTCGATCTCGAGTTCCGTCACTCGCCCGTCGCGAATCGAAAACGCCCGCACCGGCTTCGGCGCATCCGCCATCGGCGAAATGATGAAGTAAATCGCCTCTGAGTAATACGCCAGCTCGATATCGCGCGCCGACGGCTCGTTCTTCCCGTTCGGATGCGAATGGTAGATCCCGATAAATTCCAGTTTCCGCTCGCGAAATTCGCGCATCATCCCGACGATTTCCTTGGGCGCAATCTCATAGCCCTTCACCGGGTCGGGAGCCATATTCACCGCCGGAAATACGTCCGTGATCACACCGTCGCGCCCCGCCAGCAACCCGCAGCACTCGGCTTCGGGCTTTGTCTCAGCTAGATCACGTATTTTGTGGAGTGCGTCCCCGCGCACATGTATCTGCCGCAGCACGCAGAGGATTCTAATTTGTCGGGACAATTTGCGCGAGAACCTTTGCGGGGTGTTGCGAATGAGAGGTCCCAGGGGTAAGCTCCGCCCTCAATGGCGCCGGCACGAATCTTCTTTCGGCTTCTATACGCCCTCGCCGTGACCTGGCTGGTCGTGAGCCTCGCCATCCATTTCGCGACCTTTTGGGGAATAGCCCTGGCGGGCGAGAGCTCGCTCAATAGGATGATGGCGATTCTGCATGCCGGTACACTGATCCTATACTTTCCTGCCCTCTGTATTGGTCGGTGGTTGGCCGGAACTTTCCGTCCGCGCGAATACGTCCAAGGCGCTGTGCGATATGCCTCACCCTTCTACAGAAAGGCAGCCGCTGTTTTGGTGGGATATGCGGGCGTTGCTTTCTTGTCTTGCCTCGTGGCTGCCAGCAGTCCGGGAAGTTATCTCAAGCACGGTGGAGGAGTCGTCGATAATCTCGGTGCGGTCGAGTTTCGCAGCGGCCAGGTCTATGGCCTCCGCCTCTTCTCGTGTGTTTGGATCGCCTGTTGCGCGATCGCAGCCGTGATTCTCGCCTCAGCCAACAATGCTCAGGAAGATGATCGCCCTCAAGCCGAGAGACCTGATGCCGTGACTCACGACGCGAACGAACCTCCGCGCTAGGCCTTCTGCGCTTGCCGCCTCAAGAATGTTGGCACGTCCAGATCGTCGGCCGGCATCTCGTGCGACACTTCGCTGACGTTTCGCGCCACCTGCTGTACGACGGTCGCCTGCTGCGGCGCCACGTTTGCCGGTTCGCCCGGCTCGCGCCCCGCCTTCCACGTCTTCGGCAGATACGACGGCCGCGTATGCGTCTTCTTGTTCGCCACTTCGCGGAAGCCCGCCGCGATCACGGTAATCTTCACCGACTCCTTCATCGCATCATCCTGCACCGCGCCGAAAATGATGTTCGCGTTTTCGTGCGCCGCTTTCTGGATGATCGACGAAGCCTCGTGAATCTCGTGCAGCGAGAGGCTGGACGAGCCGGTCACGTTGATCAAAATCCCCTGCGCGCCGTTGATGCAGTTGTCTTCGAGCAGCGGGCTATTGATCGCGCGATTCGCCGCGTCGACCGCGCGGTTCGAGCCGGTCGCCACGGCCGTGCCCATCACTGCGTAGCCCTGCCCGGACATGATCGTCTTCACGTCCGCGAAGTCGCGATTGATGATGCCGGGGATCGTGATGATGTCCGAGATGCCCTGGACGGCTTGGCGCAGAATATCGTCCGCGATGCGGAACGCCTCGAAGAAGCTCGTTCCCTGCTCGACGCACTCCATCAGCCGCTCGTTGGGGATCACGATCACCGTGTCGACGCACCCGACCAGCTCGGCCAGCGCCTGCTCCGCCTGCTGCATGCGCCGCTTGCCTTCGAACGCGAACGGCTTCGTGACCACCGCCACCGTGAGCGCGCCGAGTTCGCTCGCCAGATTCGCCACCACGGGCGCCGCGCCGCTGCCGGTGCCGCCGCCGAGCCCCGACGTGACGAACACCATGTCCGCGCCGTCGAGCGCCTCGAGAATTTTCTCCGTGTCTTCGAGCGCCGCTTTCCGCCCGACCTCCGGGTTTGCGCCCGCGCCCAACCCTTTCGTCAGCTTCGCGCCGAGCTGCAGCTTTACGGGCGCTTGCGATAGCTTCAGCGCCTGCAAGTCCGAATTGGCGGCGATGAAGTCCACGCCTTCCACCTTGGCGCGGATCATGCGGTTGACGGCGTTCGATCCGCCGCCGCCGACGCCGATCACCTTGATCTTCGCGCCGTCGTGCGGTTCTTCCGCAAACGAAACTCGAATGCTCGATTCCTTTGGCGACATGCTCCCTCCCTCAGTTCCTTACTCTTTCGGTCCGTGCTCTTGCCCCGCCCCCCGCGAATCCTGTCTATGCCCCTGCGAACATGCTTTTCAGCTTGCCCATGAAGCCCGTGGGACGCGCCCCCGCGAGGCGCCGGGTGCGCGCCCCGTAAAGAACCAGCCCCACGGCCGTGGAGTACTCGGGCTGGGAAACCTCTTCGCTCATCTGCGCCAGGCCTCGCGGCACCGCCACGCGCACCGGCAGATTGAATACGCGCTCGGCCAGCTCCGGCAGCCCGCGAAGATGAGCGCCGCCGCCGGTGAAGACGATCCCGGCGGGAATCTGCGATTCGAGGCCGCCGCGCCGCAATTCGTCGCGGATCAGCATCAGGAATTCCTGCGCGCGCGGTACCACGATGTCCGTCAGCATGCGCGCGAAAACCGTGCGCGGCGGACGGTCGCCCACGCTGGCGATCTCGATCGCGAGATCGCCCGTCACCATCTCGCGAAACGCGCAGGCATGTTCGCGCTTGATCTTTTCCGCTTCTGGAATCGGCGTGCGCAGGCCGACCGCAAGATCGTTTGTGAAATGGTCGCCGCCCACGGGGATCGCCGCCGTGTGCCGCACGACGCCTCCGGCGTAGCCGATCAGTTCGGTGGTGCCGCCGCCCACGTCGAGCAGGCAGATGCCGAGCTCGCGCTCGTCCTGCGTGAGGCACGCTTCCGCGGAAGCAAAAGGCTCGAGCACGGTGTCGTCCACGCGCACGCCCGCGCGGTTGACCGCCGTCACGATATTTTGCGTCGCCATGCTCGATGCCGTCACGATGTGGACGTTCGCTTCGAGCCGCTGTCCCACCATGCCGATCGCGTCGCGAATGTTGTCCTGCTTGTCGAGGAAAAATTCCTGCGGCAGCACGTGCAGCACTTCGCGATCTTCGGGCAGCGTCACGCCTTTGGCTGCTTCGATCGCGCGCCGCACGTCTTCGCGCTGCACGTCCCTCGGCCTCGATCCCAGCGTGATTCCGCCCTGGCTGTTCACGCCGCGCACGTGCGATCCGGCGACGCCGATCATCGCCGATTCCACCGGCACGCCCACGATCGCTTCCGCTTCCTCCACCGCGCGGCGAATCGAGCTCACCGCGAGATCGAGATTCACGATCTGCCCTTTGCGCCAGCCCTTCGATTCCGCTGCGCCGAGCGCCGCGAATTTCACGCCGCCCTCATCATCCTGCTCGCCGATCAGCGCGCACGTCTTTGTGCTGCCGATATCGAGCGCCACAATGTGCCGTTCTTTTCTGGTCAAATCCGCCGCTCCCCTGTGGTGCCTCGCCCATTACCTCAGCCTTACCGCACCCTTATCTCGAATGTTTCGTCGCTTGCGCACGCGTGCGTGATTTCGCCGGTTTCGACGCGTGCTTCGCCACGGGCTTCGGCGCAACGGTCGTATCCGGATTCACCACCGCCTCGCCGCCGAATCGCAAATCGATCGACTCCACGCGCCCGGTGGTCGCGCGCCACTGCCCGATATCTTCAATCAGCGTCTGATACTTCGACGCGAAGTCGCTGTCGCCGAACCGAACCACCACCGGCGCGTCCACTTGTCCGGACCCGCTCGCATCGCCCGTTGCAGCGCTCACCGTCTGAAAGCCTGTCAGCGTCGCACGCACGTCGTGCGCGTCCGACAGGTCGACTTCGCTCACCTGCTCGCCCGCTCCCGGGTGCGCCGCCTCAATCTGCTGCAGGAATCCCGAAAAGAGCTGCATGCGCTGCTCGCGATCGTCCTGCGGCATGTCCGCGCCGATGCCCGTGACGACGGGAAAATGGAAATTGCCCTCGAGCGGCCGCTCGAGGATCACTCCGTGGACATCCACCAGCGCCATGCCCGTCCCATTGCGCAAAAATGCGATCGGCGTGCGCTCCGTCACATCCACTTCAATCCCGTTCGGCAGTACGCGCTGCACCGTGGCGTGCTCTACCCACGGAATCGCTTCGATTTCGCTTCGCCGCTGGTCGAGAGGAATTCGCAGGACGCTCTTGCCTCGGTCGGCTGCGAAAATCTCGCGCACGTCGGCGGTCGTCACGTAGTGGTTTCGTTTGAGCGCTATCTGCTCGGGATGGATCAGCGCCATTTCCGGCGACGCCAGCAGAAAATGCCCCAAATCGTACGCGATCCACGCGCCCGCGAGGCCCACCGCCGCCCACATCGTGGCGCGCAGATACGTCCGCCACGCTTTCCGGCCGAACTTGCGCCGTTTGATCTCGAGCGGCTTCTGCCGCCGCAGATACTTCGGCTCTTCGTCCGCCAGCACTTCCTGCGGATACGCTTCCGCGTCCATGGCTTTCAGTTTCGCCAGACGATTACCTCGTTCTCGAGTTCCACGCCGTACGCGCTGCGCACCCGCTCGCGCACGTCCTCGATCAGCTTCAGCATGTCGACGCAGCTCGCCTTGCCTGCGTTGACGAAAAAGTTTGCGTGCCGGTCGCTCACGATCGCGTCGCCCACGCGGTGGCCCTTCAGTCCCAGCTCGTCGATCATGCGCCCCGCCGAGCCGCCCGCCGGATTCTTGAAGATGCAGCCCGCGCTCTTCTGATTGAGCGGCTGGCTCGACCGCCGCTTCTCGTTGCACACCTTGATGCCCGCCAAAATCTCCTTGAACGGCTTCGACGGCAGTTCAAGCTTCACGCGCAGCATCACGTCGTCCGGCGCGAACGAAGTGTGCCGGTAGTCGAACCGGATGTCGTCGCCGCGCAGGGTCTCGATCTTGCCGGTGGCCGCGCGATACAGTTCGACCTCGCGCACGTGCGGTCCGATCTGCGTGCCGTACGCGCCCGCGTTCATTCGCAGCGCACCGCCCACGCTTCCCGGCACTCCGATCAGCCCTTCCATCCCGCCCAGGTCATGCTTCGCGCAAAAAGTGACCATGCCGCCGAGGTCGGCCGAGGCATCCACGTACGCCGCATTTCCCTCGACGCGCATACCCGGATGCGCCGTGGGCAAATGCAGGATCACGTACGGCAGATCGCCGTCCGCAATCAGCACGTTCGTGCCGCCTCCCAGGAACCGGTGCGGAATCTTTTCGTCCGCCAGCAGGCGCATCACCTCGGGAATCGTTTCGTAGTTGCGCAGCAGCAGTTCGTCGGTCGTTCCGCCAATCCCGAGCGAGGTCTGCTCCGTGAGCGATACGCCCGGACGCAGTTCGACGCCGAGTTCCCTTAGTCGCGCCGCTGCTGTGTCCCTAATCCGCATGCGGAGTCGCAATCCCCGAAATTCTCGAATCGAGCAGCAACGCGAGTTCGTCCGTCGCGCGGCCCACGCTTCCCGCGCCGATCGTCAACACCGCGTCGCCCGCGCGCGATTCGCGCAGCATGTACTCGATCCCGCCCTGCAGCGTGCTCGAATAGACGACGTTCTTGTGCCCCGCCGAGCTGATGGCTTCCGCCAGCTTCTCGCCCGAAATGCCTTCGATCGGCTGCTCACCCGCCGCGTAAATGTCCGTCATCACCAAAATGTCCGCGTCATTGAACGAGCGCAAAAAATCGTCCCACAGGTGCTGCGTGCGCGTGTAGCGGTGCGGCTGAAAGAGGACCAGCAGCCTTTTGTATCCGCAGCCGCGCGCCGCTTCGAGCGTTGCCCGGATTTCCGCGGGGTGGTGGCCGTAGTCGTCGATCAGCGTGACGCCCGAAAAATTGCCTTTGATCTCGAAGCGTCGCCCGACGCCGGAAAAATGCGTCAGCCCTTCGCGGATCAGGTCCGCCGGAACGTTCAGCGCGAGCGCCACCGCCGCGGCCGCCGCCGCATTGCGTACGTTGTGCATTCCCGGAGGTGATGCCAGCTCGAAGACTCCCAGATCCTCCCCGTGATATTGCAGCCGGAATGCGCTCGACAGCCCCTTGAGTTTTACATCGCAGATAATCAAGTCGGCCTGGCTCGACACGCCATAGGTGATCAACGGCCGCTTTACGCGCGGCACGATCGCCTGGACGTTGGGCTCGTCGAGGCACAGCACCACCGAACCGTAGAACGGCACGCGGTTCACGAACTGCAGAAACGTCTCCTGGATCTCTTCGAGCGACGCGTACTGGTCGAGATGCTCGCGGTCGATCGTGGTGACCACTGCGATCACCGGCGCGAGCAGCAGAAACGACCGGTCGCTCTCGTCCGCCTCGACCACCATGTACTCGCCGCGGCCCACTTGCGCGTTCGAGCCCGCGTGATTCACGCGCCCGCCTACCACGAACGTCGGATCGAGATCGGCCGCCGCCAGCACCGCCGCAACCATCGAAGTCGTCGTCGTTTTCCCGTGCGCTCCCGCTACCGCGATCCCAATCTTCAGCCGCATCAGCTCGGCCAGCATTTCCGCGCGCGGGATCACGGCAATCTTCAGCCGGTGCGCCTCGGCGATCTCCGGATTGTCCGCGGGCACGGCCGCCGATACGACGACTACATGCGCCCCATGCACGTTTTCCGCGCGATGCCCCTCGTAGACCTTCGCGCCAAGCCGCCGCAGCCGTTCGGTCACTGAAGTCGATTTCAGGTCCGAGCCCGAAACGGAGTAGCCGGTCGACAGCAGCACTTCGGCGATCCCACTCATACCGCTGCCGCCGATCCCGACCAGGTGAATGCGCTGGAAATTGCGGAATGTGACGTTCATGCCCGGGCCACGCTCTCCAGAAGATCGACGATATCCTCGATGGCTCGCGGCTTCGCGAGCGACCGCGCTCGATCTTCCATTTCCTCGATTCTCCGGGGCTGGTCCAGGAGAGAAAAGATTTCGTTCGTCAGGCGCTCGGGCGTCAGCTGGTCTTGCGGCAGCAGGCGAGCCGCTCCGGCGTCTTGCATGGCTGCGGCATTGCGCGTTTGGTGGGCGTCGGTGGAAGCCCCGAAGGGGATGAAGATGGCGGCGCGTCCGGAGGCGGATACCTCCGCGACGGTAATTGCGCCCGACCGGCAGACGATCAGGTCCGCCTGGGCAAACCTCTCCGCCATGTTTTCGATGAAGGGTAAAACCTCCGCATGGAATTCGCGGCGCGCATAGGCCACTCGAACGGCATTATAGTCGCGTTCGCCGGTTTGATGCACGATGAAAAGCTGATTTTTTCGCGCTGCCAGCCGGTCGAGCGAGTCGACAAACGCCCGATTGATCGGCAAAGCCCCCCGGCTCCCGCCTGTAATCAGGATATTGAACGGTGCGCGATGCTCTTTTTCCCCGATCGAGAAGAATTCCGCGCGCACCGGGCACCCCGTCACCACCGCCTTTCGCCCGAATCGCTCGGCTGTCTCCGCGTGCGCCACAGCAACGCGCGTCGCCAGGCGCACCAACACGCGGTTCGTGAATCCTGGCTCGACGTTCGGCTCGAACACCACATTCGGTATCCGGTGCAGCGCCGCCAGCAGCATCATCGGCCCAGACGCGTACCCGCCCACGCCGAGCGCCGCGTTCACGCGATAACGCTTCAAAATCCGCTCCGAATCCCACAGCCCCGCCGGCAGCATCGCCGCATTGCGAAAAAATTTCACGCCACCAATGCCTTTTAGCCCGGCCACGCGAATCAATTCGAGCGGCAAACCGGCCTGAGGGATCAGCCGCGCTTCGATTCCGCGTTCGGTTCCGACAAACACAACGCGCCTTTCTGGCCCTTCACTTCCGCGACGCAACCACTCTCGGCCCACGGCCAGCGCCGGAAAAACGTGCCCTCCGGTGCCGCCGCCCGCAATCAGCAAAGTTTTCGCGCCCGCATTCGCATCCATTTTCGAGTCGGGCTGCGCGCCGGCAATCACGTCTCTTCCGCGTGCTGGCTGATATTCAACAGCACTCCTGTTGCCAATAGCATTCCCATCAGGCTCGATCCGCCGTAGCTCACGAACGGCAGCGGAATCCCTTTCGTCGGCATCAGACCCAGGACCACGCTCAGGTTGATCAGCGCCTGTCCCACCACCATCGCCGTGATTCCCACGCCCAGCAGCCGCCCGAATTCATCCGGCGCCTTCATCGCCGCCACAAACCCGCGCCATCCGTAGAACGCGAAGAGCCCCAGCACGATCGCCGCGCCGATGAATCCGAACTCCTCGCAGATCACCGAAAAAATGAAATCCGTGTGTGCCTCGGGCAGGAAAAACAACTTCTGGTGGCTCTCCATCAAGCCAACGCCGCTGAATCCGCCCGATCCCACAGCGATCAGCGATTGCAGCAATTGGAATCCGTGCCCCTGCGGGTCCGCGCCCGGCGAGAAAAACGCCTTCACGCGTTCGAGCCGGTAGGGTGTACTCAGAATCGCGATTGCCACCACCGGCACGGCCACCGCCGCCGCCGCCAAGATGTACCGAATCGAAATCCCGGCGATGAACAGCATCACCGCCGCGCTGAAGAAGATCATGCACGCCGTGCCCAGGTCCGGCTCCTTGCAGACCATCGCCACCATCAGCAGCACCGTGCCCAGCGCTGGCAATAGCGTGCGCGTCAGGTTGTTTACGCCCTCACCGCGCGGCGTGCGCCGCAGCTCAAGGAACCACGCGAGGTAGAAAATCACAGCGAGCTTCGCGAATTCCGACGGCTGCAAATTCAGCGGCCCCAGTTTGATCCAACGATGCACGCCGTGCGACCTGTCGAGGAAGAACACCGCAATCAGCAGCAGAAACGTCACGCCCAGCGCCGTGAAAATCACGCGCGGCTGCCGCAGCTTGCGATAGTCCGTATTCATCAGCCAGAACATCCCTGCGATTCCAAACGCGATCCACACCACCTGCCGCAGCAGGAAATAGTAGGCGTTGCCGTATTCGTCGCGCGCCATTACCGCCGACGCGCTGAACACCATCACCGCGCCGATCAGGCACAGCGCCAGCGTCACGCCGAATAGCTTCCTGTCAGGCTGCAGACTGCGTGGCATCGCCCGTCCTTTCGTCTCGCGCACCGGTATCTGCCGGTTTTGGCCGCCCTTCGGGCCGCGCGACCAATTCCTTGAACCTTCGCCCGCGCTCCTCGTAGTTCTCGAATTGGTCGAAGCTCGAACATGCCGGCGCCAGCAGCACCACATCACCCGGCCGAGCCCGTTCGCTCGCCAGCTGCACGGCTCGGTCGAGCGTGCCCGCTTGCACCGTTTCGACCGGATCGCCCAGATCGGCCGAGATCTTTTCGGTGGCCGCGCCGATCAAAATCACGAGGCGTGCCCGTTCGCGCAAAGGCTCCGCGAGCGGCATGTATGGGCTTCCCTTGTCCTTACCCCCGAGAATCACGATCAGCGGCTCCGAAAACGCCTCGATGGCCTTCAGCGCGGCATCTACGTTCGTAGCTTTCGAGTCGTTGTAAAATTTCACGCCGCCCACCTCGGCCACAAACTCGAGCCGATGCTCGACTCCGCGAAATGTCTTCACGCCGCTCGCAATCGCCTCGGGCGTTGCTCCCGCGAGATACGCTGCCGCGCACGCTGCCAGCACGTTTTCGACGTTATGCTCGCCCCGCAGCAAAATCTGATCCCGCCGCGCCACCGCCACCTCCGAGCCTTCGTGCCGGAAAATAATTTGCCCATCGCGCAAAAACGCGCCCGCCGCCACGCGCTTCTCCCGGCTGAACCAGAACACTTGCTGCCGCGACGGCATCCGCCGCGTCACTTCCGGATCGTCCGCATTCAGCACGGCGCAGTCGCGGTCCAGCTGGTTTGCGAACATCCGCATCTTCGCCTCGGCGTACTCCTCAAACGACGCGTGCCGGTCGAGGTGATCCGGCGTCAAATTCAGCAGCACGCCAATCTCGGGACGAAACGCCTCGGTCGCCTCAAGCTGGAAGCTGCTGATCTCCGCCACCGTCACGCTCGAATCGACTGTCGACCCGACCAGCGACAGCAGCGGCACGCCGATGTTGCCTCCCACGAACGTCTGGATTCCTGCAGTTTTCAAAATGTGCGCCACCAGCGAAGTCGTTGTCGTCTTCCCGTTCGAGCCGGTGATCGCCACGAGCTTGCCCCGCAGGAATCTCCACGCCAGCTCGATCTCGCTCCACACCGTCACGCCGCGGCTGCGCGCCAGCGCCACCGGCGCAAGCTTTACCGGCACGCCCGGGCTCAGCACGATCAGGTCCTGCTCGAGAAACGTTGCATCCGTGTGACGCCCGAGTTCGAGCTTCACACCGGCCGCGCGCAGCCGTTCCGCCGCGTCGCCGAGTTCGCCCTCGCTCTTTTCGTCCGTGGCCGTCACCGTCGCGCCATATCCCGCCGCGAAAAGCGCCGTCGCGATTCCCGTGCGCGCGAGCCCCACCACGAGCACGCGCTTTCCTGCAAAGTCGAACCCCGGTCTCACTTGGCCCTCACCTCTGCTCCCTTACCTCAACTTCAAAGTCGTCAGCGAAAACAGCGCGAACACCAGCGCCAGAATCCAGAATCGCACGATGATTTTCGACTCGCTCCATCCCACCAGTTCGAAATGATGGTGCAGCGGCGCCATGCGAAAAATCCGTTTGCCCGTCAGCTTGAACGAGCCCACCTGCAAAATCACCGACAGTAGCTCGATCAGAAAAATGCCGCCGATCGACACCAGCAGAATCTCCTGCTTCAGTATCACGGCCACCGTGCCGATCGCTCCGCCCAGCGCCAGCGAGCCCACGTCGCCCATGAACATTTCCGCGGGGTGCGCGTTGTACCAGAGAAAGCCGAGCGACGCGCCCACCAGCGACCCGCAGAAGATCGTCAGCTCGGCCGCATCCGGGATTCTTTGAATCTCGAGGTACTCGGCGAAGCGCGCGTTGCTCGATACATACGTGATCACCGTCAGCGCCACCGACGAAATCAGGACGCACCCGATCGCGAGGCCGTCCAGGCCGTCCGTCAGGTTCACGCCGTTCGAAAGACCAGCAATCACCAGCACCAGAAACAAAATGAACGGCACGTACGCCAGAGGCCAAACGAACCGGTGCTGCAGCAGCGAATCGATTACCAGGTCGGGATGCAACCGCTTCAGGAACGGCACGCTCAGCTGCGTCGAGTACACGCCCTTGGTCTGCAAGCCCAGCAGCACCGCTCCCACGAACACGCACGTCAGCACCTGAAAGAAAAATTTCCGCCGCGCGGTCAATCCGAGATTTCGCCGCCGCACCACCTTGTTGTAATCGTCGATGAATCCGATCGTCCCAAAACATAACGTCGCGGCTACGGCCAGCGGCACGTATGGATTCCGCAGGTCCGCCCACAGCAGCGTCGAAATCGTGATTGCCGCGACGATTAAGAGGCCGCCCATCGTCGGCGTCCCCGCTTTTTTCTGATGCGCCTTCGGACCTTCGTCGCGAATGTACTGTTTCACCTGCAGCGCGCGCAGCCGCTCGATCATCCACGGCCCGAAGACCAGCACAAGAGTCAGCGAGGTGAGGGTCGCCAGCGCCGTGCGCACCGTGATGTACCGAAAAACGTTCAGCGCGCTGAAATGCGGCCGGAGCGCGGCGAACAAATAAAACAGCATCTCAGCGGCGCCCCTTCGTGCCTGCTTCGATCGCTTCCGGCGCGGCCGCCCGCGCGCGCCGGTGCCGCGCGTCAATCGCTTCCAGCACCTTTTCCATCCGCACCCCGCGCGAGCCTTTCAGCAGTAGCAGGTCACCCGTGTCGACGAATCCTTCGAGAAACTCACCCGCTTCCCGCGAAGTGGCGAAAAACTGCGCGCGCTCCGGCGGCTGCCCCGCCTCGATCGCGCCTTTCACCAGATCTTCCGCGCAGCCCTGCACGCCGAAAATCCAGTCGATCTTCCCCGCGCGCGCCGCCAATCGCCCGCATTCGCGGTGCAGCTCAGGCGAAGATGTGCCGAGTTCCAGCATTTCCCCCGCAGCCAGGATGCGCCGCTCATATCCCGGCGTCGCCGCCAGCAGTTCGACGAGCGTGTTCAGTGCCGTCGGGCTCGAGTTGTACGTATCGTTGATCACCGAAAAGCCGTCTTCGAATCGCACCACTTCGCCGCGCTTGTCCGCCGGCTTGAGCGATGGAAATACGCCCTTCGCCTCTTCCGCGCCGATTCCCCAGACGCTCGCCGCTGCCAGCGCCGCCACCGCGTTCATCACGTTGTGCCGCCCGATCAACGGCAGTTCCAGCCGCGTGCGTCCCGCCGGCGCGACGAAATCGAATACCGAGCCGTCGATCCCGCGTTCCTCGATCCGCTCCGCGCGAAACTCCGCCGGCGGCTTTTCGCCAAAGCGCAACACGCGGCCGCGCGCAGCCTGTGCGAATCCCGCCACGTGTGGGTCGTCCGCGTTCAAGACTGACACCGCACTCGGCGGCAAATTTTCGATCAGCTCCCGTTCGGCGCTCGCGATCTCTTCGATCGATGCGAAAAACTCCAAGTGCTCGATCGCCACGCGCGTCACCACGCCTGCGTCCGGCGACGCGATCCGCGTCAACTTCGCGAGCTCGCCCGTGCGCGACATTCCCAGCTCGATCACCGCCGCGCCGTGCTCGTCGTCGAGCTTCAGCAGCGTCAGCGGCAATCCGTACTCGTTGTTCAGGTTCCCTTGCGTCTTCAGCACGCGGAACCGCGCGCCCACGAGCGCCGCCAGAATCTCTTTCGTGGTTGTCTTGCCGACCGAGCCGGCCACCGCGCCGACGAGCCGCCCCGGCTGCGCGCGCCGCCACTTTTCGCAAGCCCTCGATCCCAGCCGCTGCAGCGCAGCAAGCGTGTCGTCGACCGCGAAGAGTTTGCCGCGAATCGCCGCGTCGTATTCCCCGATTCGATAGCGCGCCACCACCCCGGCCGGAATGCCCCGCGCCAGTACCTCGGCGACGAAAGTGTGTCCATCGTGACGCGGTCCGCGTATCGCGATGAACAGCTCGTCAGCCCCGATAGTACGCGAGTCAATCGAGACGCCGGCCAGCCGGGCCATGGGGTCAAGCCCAGCGGGAACTGGGACGCCCAATGCTTCAGCCACTTGAACCACCGTCCACCGCATTGCGTCTCCAATGGGCTGGCCTTCATGCTCAGCCGGATCTCCGCGTCATTCAGTTTCGCGATTCGTGCGTGCTTGCCTTCTTTGCAAAGCCCTTGCGGCGCAGGATGGCTCGCGCTTTTTCGCGGTCGTCGAATTCGACCGTTCCAGTTCGCAGCACCTGATAAGTCTCGTGTCCCTTCCCCGCCAGTAGCACAATGTCTCCCGGCCGCGCTTCCTCGAGCGCCATCTCGAGCGCCCGCTCGCGGTCCGGTTCCACCCGGTACTTCGCGTCGACTTTCTGCAATCCCACCACCACATCGTTGATGATTCGCAGCGGGTCCTCGCTGCGCGGGTTGTCGCTCGTCAGCACCACCAGATCGCTCAACGATCCCGCCGCCTCGCCCATCAGCGGACGCTTGGTGCGGTCGCGCTCGCCGCCCGCGCCGAAAACCGTGACGATCCGTCCCGACGTGCTCAACTCGCGCGCCGTCGCGATCAGATTTCGCAGCGCGTCGTCCGTATGCGCGTAATCGACCACCACCAGAAACGGCTGCCCTTCGTCGATTCGCTGAAATCTTCCCGGCACGAGTTCGAGACTCGCGACGCCCTGCTCGATTTTCGCTTTCGGAATCTCGAGCGCGATTCCCGCGCCGATGGCCGCAAGAATATTGTAGACGTTGATGCGTCCCACGAGCGGCGAACGCACTTCGATGTTTCCTACCGGTGTCTGCGCCGTGAATTCGAGCCCATCGAAGCTCAGCGCGATTTTCTTTGCCGTCAGGTCGGCCGCGTTTTTCAGGCCGTAACTCAACGTGCGCCGCGCAAGCCCCGCAAGCTCCGCGCCGTAGGGATCGTCCACGTTGATCACGCCCGCGTCTGGCGCGCCCGCCCCCGTGCCCGTGAACAGCAGCCTTTTCGCCGCGAAATATTCTTCGAACGTTTTGTGGTAATCGAAGTGATCCCGCGTCAGGTTCGTGAAAATCGCCACCGCGAAATGGCAGCCCGAAAGCCGCTCCATCGCCAGCGCGTGCGAACTCGCTTCGAGCACCACATGCGTGCCGTATGCGTCGCGAATCTCGGCGAAAATTTGCTGCAGGTCAAGCGACTCCGGCGTCGTGTTCGGCGCAGGCAGCGCGCCTTTCGGCGTGCGATATCCTGTCGTGCCGATCAGGCCATCCGTGTATCCCGCCACGCGCAGAATCGAATCCACCAGAAACGCGGTCGTCGTCTTCCCATTCGTTCCCGTCACGCCCACCAGCTTCAGCGCATCCGCGGGATGCCCATAGAAATTCGCCGCCACGCGCGCCAGCCCCCGCCGTTCGGAACCCGGCTGCAGCTCGATCCACGTCGCATTCTCCGGAAACTGAATCGGCCGTTCCCGCGCGCTCGCCACAGCGACCGCCCCGCGCACGAGCGCATCCTCCACAAACTCCACCCCCTCGAGCTTCACGCCCTGCATCGCGAAAAACAGCGCGCCCGCCGTCGCCCGACGGCTGTCGTACGTGATCGACTCGATCTCGACATCCGGCGGGCCCGAAATTTTCCTGATCTCAGCTCCCGCCAGCAACTTTTCGAGTTTCATGGAGCACTTTTCCAGTCTAACGCTTCGCCCGCCGCTTTGCGGCTTCTTGCCATTAGCTGGCTTTTGCTTCACGCTCGACGTCAATTTCCGCTCCCTCGCCCCGGCGCCGAATCGTTCTCTCCCGGCTCGCCAAATCGAACAGTTACTCGGCTGCCGCGCGGCACTTGCGTTCCCGCGCTCGGAAACTGCTCAAGTGCAATTCCGTTGCCGATCAGGTCCGGCGCCAGCCCCACCTTCGAGCACTCCTCCATCACGCCGCGCACAGTCTCTCCGCCTAGCGGGGGAACCACCACTTCGTCGTCTCCCGCGAAAGCCGCCGTTGGCGCTGCGCTGTCGCTCCCTCGCGCCACCGCTTCCGCGAAGCGCGCTTTCGATGCATCCGTCTCCGCCAACGCTGGATTCAGCCGCGGCGACGCACGCAGATTCTTCGCCGTCTCCACATCTGATGGCGACGGCACATCGTGCGGCGTTCCCAGATACGCCAACACCTGCTCCGCCACGCGCTTGAACACGGGTCCGCCCACTTCTCCGCCGTGGTGCGGCCCCACGGGCGAATTGAGCACCACCAAAATCGTGATCGCCGGATCGTTTACCGGCGCGAAGCCCAGGAACGACGCGTTGTAGTCCGTCGCCGAATAGCGCCTCGTCACCGGATCGATCATCTGCGCCGTCCCCGACTTCCCGGCCGACGTGTAGCCGTCGAGCTGCGAATGCTTGCCCGTGCCCTCAAGCATCACATCTTCCATCATTTCGCGCATGGTCGCTGCGGTCCGGGCGTCCGTCGTTTCTTGCGGATCGGCGCTCCTGAGCGGCCGTTCCGTTCCCGTCGCCGAATAGCGGATCTCGCGCACCACGCGCGGGCGATACAGCGTCCCGCCGTTCGCGACCGCCGAAATCGCCGAAACGATCTGGATCGGCGTCACGCTCACCTCCTGTCCCATCGCGAGCGATCCGATCGAGCTCGGCGACCATTCGTCGACCGGCCGCAGCAGCCCGCGGTTCTCGCCGGGCAGATCGATGTCCGTGTATTGCCCAATGCCGAATGCACGCGCCGTCTCGTAGAGTTTCGGCGCCCCCAAGCGCAGCGCTACCTTGATCGCACCCACGTCGCTCGAATTCGCCAGGATTCCCGTCACGCTCAAAATCCCAAACGGGTGCCAATCGTGAATCAGCCGCCCAGCCACCAAAATCTTCCCCGTCTGGCAATCCACCAGCTCGTTCGGGCTCGCCACGCCATTCTCGATCGCGCCCGTCAGCGTGATCACTTTGAACGTCGATCCCGGCTCGTATGCGTCCGTCACCGCGCGGTCCGTGCGAGCCTGCGCCGGATAGGATCCTGCGTCATTCGGATCGAATGTCGGCCAGTTCGCCACCGCCAGCAGTTCGCCGGTGCTCGGGTCCTGGACGATCACGGTCCCCGCCTTCGCGTGCGTTTCGGAAATCGCCGCAGCAAGCTCCTTTTCTGCGATGTACTGAATCGTTTCGTCGATCGTCAGCGTCACGCTCGCGCCCGGATCGGCTGCCGATTCCCTGCGGTCGTACCAGCGCCGCAGCCCGTCGGCCATCACCATCATTTTGCCGGGACGCCCGCGAATATCCTTGTCGAGCGATTGCTCGATCCCGCCGATGCCCTTTTCGTCGATGTCCACGTAGCCGATCACCGACGCGGCAAGGTCGCGCTGCGGATACACGCGGCGGTTCTCTTTCTGAAAAAACACGCCGTTCAAATTCATGTCGCTGATTCGTTGGACCACGTCAGGAGAGAGCTTTCGCGCCAGCCGCACCGGCGAGTGGGCCTCGCGGATTTTTGTCTCGATATCGTCGGCCGGCACGTTCAGGACGCGCGAAAGCAGCCGCCCCACCATGTCCACATCGGTGATTTCCGCGGGATCGCCAAACAGGGAATCCATCGGCAGGCTGACTGCCAGCTCGCGCCCCTTGCGATCGTAGATGGTTCCGCGCTTCGGGCTGATTTCGAAAATGCGTTCTTGTTGGCGCTGAGCTTTTGCGAGGTATTCGCTGTAGCAAAAGAGCTGAACGTACGCGAGGCGGCCCAGCACCGCCGCCATCCAAACCACCGCCACGACACAGACAACTAACCAGCGGAGACGCGGGTTGCGCTGCTCCATGGAATCCGGCCTACCCTATCTCGCCCGATCTCTCGAATTCGTCCGGCGCCGATCGTGGCGCGCCGCCGGCGAGGCTCGCCGCAGCGGGCCGGCGTTTCGAATCAGGTGCGTATCAAATCAGGTGCGCTACGGGCGAGGTGTCTCGACCAGGGCGCGCGCTTCCGCCACCACGGCATCGCTCGAAGCCTCCGCCGGAGCCACTTGTCCCGGCACGGGTACCGTCAGGCCAAGCTGATTTCGCGCGATCGAGTCGACGCGCATCGGTGAACGCAACGTCGCCACTTCGAGATGCAGCTGCTGGTTCAGCTGCGCGGCCTGCGTGCGCTCGGCGTCGAGCTGCTCGATTTGGTAGCGGATCTGGATGCATTCGAAGTGCTGCCACGCGTACGTCAGCAACAGCGCCGCGATGCCGGCTCCCACCGCCAGCCGCTGCCAAAAATCCCGCAAACGCTCCTGCGCCATCGGACGCTGTAACCGTGAATTGTCGATCCGCTTGACTGTGTGATATTCCGTCATGACTTTCCTGCCAATCCGGCGCATTCTCGTCGCTGGGTTCCCGGAAGCTGGAGCCTTGGCTCCAACTCAACGCCCTAAAAACGAAATTTTCAGGCTGCCTGATCCGGTCCTTGCCAGGCCGGATCGATCTTTTCCGCCACGCGCATCTTCGCGCTGCGCGCGCGAGGATTCGCTTGCACTTCTTCTTCGCTCGGCTGAATCACTTTTTTCGTCAGCACGCGAAATCTCTTTTCCTGCGCCAGCCGCTGGAACGCGTGCTTCACCAGACGATCTTCGAGCGAGTGGTAGCTGAGGACGATCCACCGTCCTCCCGAATTCAAAGTGGCAGGGGTCCGCGAAAGAAACTGCCCGAGTTCCTCCTCTTCTCGATTCACCGCTATCCGCAGCGCCAGAAACGTTTTTGTCGCGGGATGCAGTTTCTGCCTTCCCCTTGCTTTTCGTACCCCTGCCACAACCGTTGCCAGGTGCGCGGTGTCGCGAATGGGCCGCGCCCGCACGATGCTCCTGGCGATTCTGCGTGAGTCCCTCTCCTCGGCCTTCTCATAGAGGAGATTGGCCAGCTCTTTCTCCGGCAACTGATTCACAATTTCATCCGCCGTCAGCGACGTGTCGGGGTTCATCCTCATGTTGAGCGGCCCGGCCCAGCGGAAGGAAAATCCGCGCTCAGGGCTGTCGAGCTCGAGGGTGGAAACCCCCAGATCGGCCACCACTCCGTCGAGCGGAGGCAGCTTCAATTCCTCTGCCACTTCGCCGATCTCTGAAAACTCTCGATGCACCAGAATCACCTTTTCCCCGAACTCTTTCAGCCGTTCCCGCGCGATCTCGAGTGCCTGCGGGTCCCGGTCGATCGCCACCAGCCGCCCCGTCGTCAGTCGTTTCGCGATCTCAATCGCGTGCCCGGCCGTTCCCGCGGTTGCGTCCAAATACGTTCCTTCGGGCCGAATGCGGAGCCACTCGACGACTTCCGCAACCAGAACCGGCGTATGCAGAACGCTCAAAAGCCCTCAACAGCTTCCCGCAAGCCGAAACCGCCCCAACCGCATGCACCTGTGCCCTATCATCCCTGGCCCAAGTCCCTACAACGACCGCGGTTCGGAACGCCCTAGATGCCCAGCTTGTCCAATACCTCTTCGTCTTGTGCCGTAATCGGGTTGTGAGCCATGTGCTCGAGAAATCGCGCGTGATTCCAGATTTGGAGGTACGTCAGCTGCCCCTGGACGTCCACCTCACCCTTCATCTGCGCCGATTCCCTCAAAATCGGTGGAATCAGAATGCGCCCCTGCCCATCCACCTCGACCACTTGCCCGAAATAGTTGGCGCGCGCTAGAAACCGCTGCTTGGCGCCGTTGTGAGTGGAAAGCTTGGCCAGCTTGCGCTCGATATCCTGCCAGGCTTTCATCGTGTACACTCGCGCGTACTCGCCCGTATCGCTCGTCACGTAGAACTTCGATCCGCTCTTGCGCAGCTCGGCGAGAAAATCCGCGGGAATTTTCATTCTTCCCTTTTCGTCGACCGTAGCTGGATAGTTGCCCCGCAGCATCGAAGACCTTCAGAACGCCGCCTTGCGTATTCGCGCCTGTCACTGGCTCTTTAACCTTTGCTGAACCCCGAAATCTGTCTGCCACTGCCGACCACTTCCTGCCACTTGTTGCCCGATTCTAGACTCCTTCCATTTCTTGTCAAGGGGAATGTTTCAAAAATGAGAAAAATTCCTGCGCTGCGGCGAAAAATTCGTTTTCTCTCTCGATCTCCGCTCGCGAAAGCGAAAAACACAACCCATTGTGGCGCATTTCGGCCGCTTCTCGA
>JBAPOM010000091.1:0-2027 GCA_049279635.1 Candidatus Acidiferrales bacterium | reverse complement strand
CGTCAAGGACTAGCGGAGCGGGTCACCTTCGAGGTGGCTAAAGCTAAGGACTTTCCCGGGAAGAACTACGACTTCGTCGCCGTGTTCGACTGCTTGCACGACATGGGCGACCCCGTCGGCGCCGCCGCCCACGTTCGAGGCTCCCTAAGAAATGACGCTACGTGGATGATCGTGGAACCATTCGCGAATGACGAGTTGAAGGACAACCTGAATCCCGTGGGCCGGGTGTATTACTCATTTTCGACACTGCTGTGCACTCCCTGTTCACGATCGCAGGAGGTAGGACGGTGCCTGGGCGCGCAATCCGGAGAAGCCCGCATACGAGAGGTGGTAACCTCGGCCGGGTTCAGTCGTTTCCGGCGGGCCACAGAAACGCCTTTCAACATTGTTTACGAAGCTCGGCCCTGAACCAATGACTTCGCCACAACGAGGCCTCACTGTTGCAACGAGAGGTCACACCGGGCGGCATAACGCGCAGGGGAGAAGTGAGCGCGCTGTCGTTGGGATGCTTGCGCCGTATCGGCGTGCTCGCTGACGTGTCGTCGCTAGCCTTGATCGGAAACGCCTCGGGGCAGACTTTTGGGGCGGAGCGGGATGTCGAACCGAGGCGTTTTCGATAAGGAGACTAGGAGGAAGCCGCTGGCGATTGCGGCGGACGCGGTGCGCTATGGGATTTGAATGCCAGTCTGGGATCGAGTCGAGAGATGGAGGACTGGCCGAGAACAGTCAAAGTGGAGTTGAGATGGTCGCGGCCCCTGGAAGCGAAAGAATCGGAGACCCACGAAGAAGGCTGTTTCAGTACGGCGAGGACAGGAATGCGTCGGCGTGCGGGAGCACATCCTTGCATCGCGGCTGAGGGACGGGTTAGGAAGAATCGAAGTACATGCATGCTGATAGTTCCGCAGCAGTAAATCTCTGAATCACGATCATCGATGCGCCGCAGCGCGGGCAGTGCCAGAGAGAAGAGGTCTCGGAGTGGGCGTCGTTTGTTTTAACTTCCTGCTCCGTCGAGCCACCGGAGGCCAGCAATTGCCGGCCGAGCGCCAGATGGGAAGCGCGAAAGCGATTCGCGAGAAAGCCGAAGTGCCGGATGCGGACGAAGCCTTTGGGCAGGACGTGCAGAAAGAAGCGACGTAAAAACTCGGCCGCGTCCAGAGTCATCTTGCCCTGCTTGCCACCGTGGGCGTAGTCCTTCCAGCGGAAAGTCACGCGCTCTTGATCGAAGGTCAACAAGCGGTGATTGGAAATGGCCACGCGATGGGTATAGCGACCGAGATAGCGCAACACCTGCATAGGGCCGCCAAAGGCGGTCTTGGCATAAACCACCCAGTTGTGGCGATGCAGACGCCGGAGGAGTTTTGAGAACTGCTGGCGGTCGGCGAGACCAGCAGCGGGGCCGACGCAGCAAAGTTGGTTACGGCGGTGGAGGCGTTTCAGACCAGCGAGGAACTTCCCGCGAAAGACACGAGTCAGGACTTTGACGGGTAAGAAGAAAGGATAGCGTGGGCGGACCCATCGATGATGATCCAGCGAGAGCCCGCCTGCGGGAATGACACAGTGAATGTGGGGATGCAGGAGCAAGTTCTGTCCCCAGGTGTGGAGGATGGCGACGACACCGATCTCGGCTCCCAGGTGCTTCGGATCGGATGCAATTTCCAGTAAGGTTTGTGCGCTGGCGGTGAACAACAGATCGTAAAACACACGCGGATTTTCCAAGGCCAGCACGTTGAGTTCGTGAGGGACGGTAAACACAACGTGGAAGTAGCTGGTGTCCAGAAGTTCGCGTTGCCGCGCTGTCAGCCAGCGCTCACGCGCTTGCGCTTGACACTTGGGGCAGTGCCGATTTCGACACGAGTTGTAAGAGATGGTCTGATAACCGCAACGTAGGCAGGCATCGCGGTGGCCGCCCAACGCTGCCGTGCGGCAACGTAGAATGGCCCGAAAAGCTTTGAGCTGTTGAAAGCCAAAGCTTGATCGATACCGCTCCAGAAAGCGATCGCCCTGCGCGCGCAGAATGTCGGCCACCT
>JBAPOM010000090.1:0-9687 GCA_049279635.1 Candidatus Acidiferrales bacterium | reverse complement strand
AATCCTCCGGCTCCTGCATCCTGATTTCCCGCACAAACTGCACCAGACCGTCCTCGCGCACCTTCCGGCAAATCCGCCCTAGCGAATTCTGTTCGCGCGCGGTAAGGACGCGCATCAGTGCCTTCACCATTTTCGAATGGCGTGGCAGCATGTCCCTCACCAGCCGCTTTCCTGCCGGCGTCAGCTTCACCATGCCCACCCGCACGCCCACTCGCCGCTCGTTCCGTTTCGATTTCGCGAGATGGCTCCCCGTAGGATCGACCGGCGGAAGCGCGATCAGCATCCGCCGCACCCATCCGCGTTCCACCAGCCGCGCCACGATCGCGTCGATCGTCTGCCGCACCGCGCCTCGCCGCCGGGCGACGTCCGGAATCGTCATGATCTCCACGCGGTAGAGCAGCTCGAGCAGGCGAAAGCCGGCCATCGTCAGGTCAAATGACGCGAGCGGCGCGCGCATCTCGCGCTCGAACCACTCGGCCGTGTCGAGCAGCTCCAAATACGCGCCAAAAGCGCGCAGGGTCTTCTCTTTGTGGGTGGGTTGCCGCGACATTGGCAAAATCCGTCCTTTTTGCGCCATTTAACCCCTTTTAACCTCCCCTTGGAAGCAGTGTTACTGCTCATTTTGGGTGCGGAAAATACGCACACCGCGCTGCGCCCGTTTTCCACCGCTCGCCGCGCGGGCGGCGGCAAAGCAACTCGTCCGGCGCGCGGCTTTGCGGGAACTTGCCCGAGCGGCTACAATGCAGAGGCGAGCTGCATCTAATTCTCAGTGGGATTGCTTCCCCAGAAAGACTCAGCGGCAGAAACCAGACATGGACGTTGAACGAGTTATAGACAGCGTAGTCGCGAAATTCATCGGGACGAAGCACGAGCGCGACGTGAAGCGGATCACGCCGATGGTGGCGGCGATCAACGAGCTCGAACCCGAGATGAAGAAGCTGACGGACGCGCAGATTGCCGAGCGTGCCGCGGCGCTGCGGGCCGAGGTGCAAGAGCGCCTCGAAGGCGTCGAGCGCGACGATCCGGACTACAAGCGAAAATTGCAGGAGGCATTCGAGCCGGCGATTCCGCCCGCGTTTGCGCTGACGCGCGAAGTGGGGCGGCGAACGATCGGGATGCGGCACTTCGATGTGCAGTTGATCGGCGGAATCGTCCTGCACGAAGGAAAAATCGCGGAAATGAAGACGGGCGAAGGGAAAACGCTCGTCGCGACGCTGCCCGCGTTTCTGAATTCGTTGGCCGGGCAGGGCGTGCACATCGTCACGGTGAACGATTATCTGGCGCGGCGCGACGCGGAATGGATGAGCCCGATCTACAGGATGCTGGGGCTCACGGTGGGCGTGATCGTCCACGATCTCGATGACGTGCAGCGGCGCGCGGCCTACGCGGCGGACATCACCTACGGCACGAACAACGAATTCGGATTCGATTACCTGCGCGACAACATGAAATATGATCTCGCGCAGTGCGTGCAGCGCGGCCACCAGTTTGGGATCGTCGACGAAGTGGACTCGATCTTGATTGACGAGGCGCGCACGCCGCTGATTATTTCCGGTCCTGCCGAGGAATCCACCGATAAATACTATCGAATCGACAAGATCATTCCGAAGCTGATTCCCGACATGGATTACACGCTCGACGAAAAATTGCGCACCGCGACGCTGACCGAAGAGGGTGTGTCGAAATGCGAGCGGCTGCTGAATCTCGGCAACATGTTCGATCCCGACAACATGGAGCTGATTCATCACGTTTACCAGGGACTGCGCGCACACACGCTCTTCGAGAAGGACGTCGATTACGTCGTGAAAGACGGCGAGGTGATCATCGTCGACGAATTCACCGGGCGGCAGATGCCGGGACGCCGCTGGTCGGATGGGCTGCACCAGGCCGTCGAAGCGAAAGAAGGCGTGAAGATCGAGCGCGAAAATCAGACGCTCGCGACGATCACCTTCCAGAACTATTTCCGCATGTATAAGAAGCTTTCCGGCATGACCGGAACGGCCGAAACCGAAGCGCCCGAATTCCACAAGATCTACAAACTCGAAGTCGTCGCGATCCCGACGAACAAACCGCTGATCCGCCTCGAGTCGCCGGACGTGGTATATCGCACCGAGAGGGAAAAATTCGAAGCGGCCGTCAACGGAATCATCCAGGAGGACGGCACGAAGAGCGGCGGCGTCCGGCAATATTTCGAAAGCGGGCAGCCAGTGCTGATCGGCAGCATCTCGATCGAGAAATCGGAAAAGATCGCCGAGCACTTGAAGAAGGCGGGCATCCCGCACCAGGTCCTGAACGCGAAGCAGCACGAGCGCGAAGCGAAAGTCATCTCGCAAGCTGGGCGCAAGGGCGCGGTGACGGTCTCGACGAACATGGCCGGCCGCGGCACGGACATCCTGCTCGGCGGCAATCCCGAGCTGATGACGCGCGAGCATTTCCTGAAGAACAAGATCGCGATGCCTTACGCGCCGGCCGCGGCCGTGATCGGCCTCGAGGCAGGCGCAGAAACGCCCGCGCAAGCGGATGCCGCAGCCGCCGGCGCATCGCCGGACGGCAAAAATGGCGCGAGCGGTGCGAGCGCGTCAGGATCGAATGGCGCGAGCGCTCCATCGATGGTGCTTTTCCAGCAGGAAGGCAAAATTTTTCAGGTGCCGCTCGATCAGTGGAAGCCGATCTTCGACGAGTTCGCCGCGCACTGCAAAATCGAACACGACGAAGTGGTCGCCATGGGCGGGCTGCACATTCTCGGGACGGAGCGGCATGAGGCGCGGCGCATCGACAATCAATTGCGAGGGCGCGCGGGACGCCAGGGCGATCCGGGATCGTCGCGATTTTTCCTTTCGCTCGAGGACGACCTGCTGCGGATTTTCGGCGGCGAGAAGGTCAAGGCCATGATGCATTGGCTTGGGATGACGGAAGGCGTTCCGATCGAGTCGAAGATGATCAGCAAGCGCATCGAAGGCGCGCAGGAGCAAGTGGAAGCGCAGAACTTCGAAGCGCGCAAACACCTGCTCGAATACGACGACGTGATGAACAAGCAGCGCGAGACGGTCTACTCGCTGCGGCGGTCGTTCCTCGAGGGGCGGGACCAGAAGGAGTTCGTGCTGGAGCGCGCCGAAGCGATCGCACAATCGCTGGTCGACACATATTGCCCACGAGATCAACATCCGGACCAGTGGAACGTGACGCAACTCGGGAACGAACTGCTGAACCAGTTCGGCATGGATCTGAAGGCGGCGATTCCCGACATCGAAAACCTGAACCACGATCAGCTCGCCGACGAGCTGATGGAAAAGGTGCGCGAGCGCTACGAAGAGAAAGAAAAGCTCTTCGGAGTCGAGACGCTGCGCTGGCTGGAGCGGCACATCCTCCTCGATATCGTCGACGGCCAGTGGAAGGACCACCTGCTCACGCTCGATCACCTGAAGGAAGGGATCGGGCTGCGCGGATACGGGCAGAAGGACCCGCTCGTGGAATTCAAGCGCGAGGCGTTCACGCTTTTCGAGGACATGATGGACCGGATCGACACCGAGGCAGTGCGATTCCTGTTCCTCGTGCGCCCTGCCGAGCCAGGACAGGCGAGGCCCGCGGCGGCCCCGCAGCCGAAGAGGCCAAACGAGCGGCCGGGCGGCGAGGCGGCAACGCCGGATTCTCAGATCGCGCGGCAGATCCAACAGCGGCAGCAGCGGCAACAGAGGAATTTGCAGTTCCAGGCAGGGCCGGCGCAGGCGGAAGCGCCCAAGCCGGTGCGGGCGGCGGCCAAAGTCGGGCGAAACGATCCGTGTCCGTGCGGGTCGGGCAAGAAATACAAGAAGTGCCACGGCGCCGCCGCGTAGAATTCCCTCGCAGCTCTTCCCATGGTGCGGGCGTTTATCCTTTGGAGCCGATTCGCGAGCATCGGCTTGTCCGCTTGGGTTTCGGATGCTAGCCTCGGCGAGTTGATTGCTTT
Source organism: Candidatus Acidiferrales bacterium (assembly GCA_049279635.1). Classification (GTDB taxonomy): domain Bacteria; phylum Acidobacteriota; class Terriglobia; order Acidiferrales; family UBA7541; genus Palsa-295. Next base: position 5,741 of record JBAPOM010000090.1, on the reverse strand, counting down.
GGAGCCCGGCAAGACGAAGCGAAATAGGAGAGCTCGATGAAACGTTGGGCATTGCTGTGTGGAGTTGTATTGCTATCGGCCGTCGCCGCATCGGCACAAGGCGCCCCGAAGGTGGAAGTGTTCGGCGGGTACTCGTACGTGCACACGAGCTTGAGCGGCACGACGTTTACGGCGAACCTGAACGGCGGCAGCGCGTCGGTATCGGTGAACCCGACGAGCTGGCTCGGCCTCGTCGGCGATTTTGGCGGGTACTACGGCGGCACGAACTCGACCAGCGGCGGGATCAACGGCGAAGTCTATACGTACATGTTCGGCCCCAAAACGACTTTTCGCATCGGCAGGATCACGCCATTCATTCAGACGCTCTTCGGCGGAGTTCATTCGTCGTCGGGCAGCCTCTACGGTTCGCAGAACGCATTCGCGATGGCGACCGGCGGAGGACTCGATTGGAATGCGAGCGAGCACGTCGGCGTGCGGCTGGTTCAGGCCGAGTATTTGTTGACGACGCTCAACGACAGCGTGAATAGCCGGCAGAATAACGCGCGAATTTCGGCAGGAATCGTATTCCGCTGGTAATTTCGCGCCAACTGAAAACGGGCCATCCTTTACTTTACTTGCGGCGAAACTAAATTGTGGTAGGCTCTCGGAAACGTGCCTCGGAAGGAAAGTCGAGGCTGTGGGGTTTCGCCATGACTGTCCCCGGCCCAGATGGATGCCGAAGGGAATCGTGCGCCAACGTGATTCCCGCCGCTTTGGCGACCGAACGGCTGTGCCTCGACCACTTCCTCGACGAAGCGTTCCTGCGGACGGACCACATGCTTACGCGGTGCCGCGAGGGGAAAGCGATGAGCCCGGGCGACGTCGAGTGGCTGCTGGCGGACGCTCTGGCGGTCGTCAAGAATCTCGAAGAGGGAGCAGGCGATCCGAATCCCGAGCAGCGCGATCGCATGCTCGAGCTGCTGCTGATTCTGGCAAACCTTCACGAATACGTGGCACATCATTCCGTCCGGCTGCACCGGCCCGCCTGAGTTTTCGCTCACCTTCATTTTTTCGCCGCGAAAAGGTCAATAGCAGAGAGGCGTTCGGGGCTTGCTTTCCGAGTGCGGGGCCTGCAAGCTGAAGATGCGATTCACCGCAACCCAGCATGCCAGTCGATAAGAAAGTCGATCTCTTCAAGCCCCAAGCGCCGAGCATCCCGGGTGTGCCTGTTGCCAGCGAAAAAACCGAAAAAACAGCGCAGCGACCTCCGCAGATGAGCGCTCCTTCGGGGGCGCAGCCGCAAGCGGCGCCCGATCGTCGAGCGAAGATGATCGGCGTTGCGGCGGGAATCGGGGTGGTGCTCCTGGCCGCAATGATTCTTCTTCCAGGCCATCATTCGCCGGCGAATGCGGACTTAGATCTTTCGCCTGCGGCAGTTGGTCCGGCGCCTTCCGACACGACTAAGAGCAGGCCTGCCGAAAAGCTGATGGTTGGTCCCGGGCCGGTGGCCACGACCGCGGAGCTTGCCCAGCCGTGGTCTGAGAGGGAATTTCTTTTTCGCGGACCGCTCTCAGCCGAACCTGTTCCCGCGATGGTCGTGCGTTTGCCGGGAGGAGCCCTTTGGGGATTCTTCCTGCGCGAGCCATTCGGGCAGTGCGAACTGAAATACGTCACTGACCTGCAAGAGTTGGCAGACGACTACGGATATCATGCAGCGCATCCGATGGTGGTGAATCCGTGCACACATGCGGTCTACGACCTGATGCGCTACGGCGGCGGGGCTCCGGACGGCGGATTGGTGCGCGGCGATATCGTGCAGGGTGCGGGAGTTCGGCCGCCGCTGGCGATCGAGATGCGCACGGACGGGAAAGAGATTGTCGCGGTGAGGAGCGAGTAGCGCGCAACGCGTTTATGGCGTAAGTTGGAAACCCGGGGCTGAAGCCCTTCTCTTAACCGGGCGTTTTTCGAGGCCTGCCCTTCGACTTCGCTCAGGGTAAAAAAGGCCCACGCTTCCACCTGTAAACCTCCCCTTAGGCTCGCGCCTTCCATCCACGACCCCCGCAGGCTGGCGTTTCTACCGATGACCGTGAAGATATGGAATACAAAAAGAAGCGCCGCTGTCTCGATTTTTCTGCGGAACGAGACAGCGGCGCTTGCGAGCACAGAGTCCACTGCATCTAATCGGACGACGTCAACTCTTCGACCGAGCGAGCCACCATGACGGGCTGGTTTGTCGCGGGGTCGATGATGATGAACCCAACCACTCGGATCGGGAGAGCCTGCGAGCCGCTCAGGCCGGACAATCCGTCGAGGTTGACGAAGATGGTGGCGTTGGTTGTAAGCACCGTCAGCGGGCTCGGCAGAAGCACGCCAGCTGTCCAGTTGTCGTTCAACTGAAAGCTTCCGGCGTTGCCCGACTGCACGACTGTACTGCCGGGAACCCACGTGCCGGCCTGACCCTGACGCCGGAGGATGACGCGATGGACGGTCAGAGTCGACACACCGTTCGTTGTGGTGACTGAGCCTCCGACGTCGACGACCTGCCCGGCAGCCAGCGCCGAATTATTGAAAAGCAGCGTGGTAATCGGATTGTTGATGTTCGCGATCTTGTAGATCTCGCTGCCGTTCAACGCGAGCGTTTCGATCTGGCCGTCCTGAATCCCGGTGATATCCGGCAGTTCATAGCGAACGTACAGATCGGCTTGCGTCGCCGGGCCCGATGGCGGACGAATGCTGGTGAAAAGCCCGCCGAGGACGAATTCATCGTTGGAGACGACCTCGATTTCCGACGCGTCGATATCGTGGGACACGGGGTCCAACTGCCCCGAGATTTCGACGATGGTGTCGGTCGTGAACGAACTCACCGGAATGCTCGGATCATCGAGGACGGTGCTGTCGTCGGTCTGCACGGTCCACTGGCGGCCCTTCGGTCCCTGGACGGTGAAGGTGTTATCTCCGCTGACGCCGACGACGCCTGCATGGAAATCGTCGATCGAGACGTTGGCGTCGGTGGCATTCAACAACTGCATGTGGAATACGGGATCGACCACGCCAGTGACCTGGCCGCTTTGATTGAGCTGCAATGACTGGCGGAGATCGAATTCCATGCGCAGGCCCACGAGATCGGCGGCGTTCAACACGAAGGGATTGGCGAAATTGACGGTGACGCTCGACTGCGTGAGCGAGCCGTTAATCGTGTTGATTGCAGGCGGATTTTGCGTGGTATCGATGAATCCGATCACAGGACTCGCAATCGTGACGGTAGCCGACGAATAGGTGCCCGTTGGAACGGCGTTGAGATCGAGCAGTTGATGCAAGCCGCTCAGTTGCGCAAAGTCCACAACCTGCGGCGTGGTGAGAACGGGAACGTTGGTGGTGCCGTTATTGATCGTGACGCCGGTGACCATGATCTGGCAGGAGACGACGCTGGGAAGCGGAGCGTCGGTGCCTACCGTGAAGACGGAGGCTTGATCTTCGCCGCCGGGATTGGAAGCGGAAGACGAGCCGCCGCAACTTGAGAGTCCGAATGTCGCGAGAAGAGCGATGAACACACCCGTAGCTTTCATTTTCCACATGATGAATCTCCTTCACCCCTATGAGCGATGACTGCAGAGCCGAAAACACTCAGTTCGGCTGCTACGGGTAGAACACAGGGGGATTGAAAAAGTTGCGGCGACTGCGAGCGGGCGTGGGCGGCGGGCCTATCAGGCGGCGACGTAGGGGAAGCAGGTGCGGATTCCTTCGGAGGCGAAGCTCGATTTTCAGCTCGATCAACCGTTGATCGTGTACGTGATGCAGCGAGACGCATCGCAGAACTAGCGGCGTCACCTTCAAAAAGGCAAGAGCAGATCCCTCGCTTCGCTCGGGATGACAGGATGCGCGCCGTGGGCCTACGCGCAGACTGACACGCGGCAGCCGATATCGCCGTCGCGAGCCTCGACTCGGTTTCGATTCATTCTTCACACCGCTGCTGGCCTCAAGAATCGACTGGATGGGTTTTCGCGCGGATGCTACGCTAACGCCGCGCGTCCGAGCAACGCGAGCGCGCGCTCCGAGGGGTCCGTCGATGAAATTTCTGGGTTTTCTGCTGCTTTTGGCAGGCTGGGGAATTGTCTTGAGCGCCATCGTGCTGCTGGCTGCGGACGCCCCGAGAGTTGCATTCGTGCTCGCCGGCATCGGCGTGGAGATTCTGGGGCTGGTTCTGGTGATCCGCGCGCATCCCGCTCCGCGAGGTGAACACGAGTGACGCCTGCGAGCGGCCCGATTCTTTCCGAAACGGCAGCGGTGCTTTGCCTGATGTTTATCTTCCTGGTGCCATTTGCCGGCACCGGACTTGCGTTGATCAATACGGGACTTGGCCGCGCGCGTAGCGCCGCGCACCTGATGATGTCGTCGTTGTGCGCGGTTTCGATTGCGGCGGTGGTGTTCTTCGTGTGGGGATTCACGTGGGCGGGATTTCAGGGCGGTCCGGCGCACATCCTGAATATGGGCGGCAAGGGCTGGGACTGGGTCGGGGCGCAGCCACTTTTCCTGCGGCATGTGGCGCTTGACGGTTCGCCTGCTTCGCTCGCCGCGCTGCTGGGAATGATGAGCGTCGGATTAGCGGCGCTGATTCCGCTTGGCAGCGGGGCCGATCGCTGGCGGCTGAGCGCAACGTGCGTGTCGACGGCGCTGCTGGCGGGCATCACATACCCGATCTTCGCGCACTGGGCCTGGGGCGGCGGATGGCTCGCGCAGCTTGGGGAGAATTACGGGCTCGGGCGCGGATTTGTGGACGCGGGAGGATCGGGCACGATTCAGGCGGTTGGCGGGCTGACCGCGCTTTCGATCGCGTGGATCCTGGGGCCGCGGCGCGGCAAGTACATGCACGATGGAATGCCGACGGCGATTCCGGGGCACAATTCGAGCTTCGTGGTGCTGGGCTGCATGCTTGCGATGGTGGGCTGGTGGGGGCTCAATTCGGCGGGGGCCGTGCTGTTCACCGGGGCCGGGCCTGGGGAAGCGGTGCTGGTCGCGATCAACACGACGTTGTGCGCCGCGGCATCCGCTTTGATGGCGGCGGTGATTACCGGCGTGCGCTTCGGCAAGCCCGATGTTTCGCTGACGGCGAACGGGTGGATCGGCGGGCTTGCCGCGAGCAGCGCGGCGTGCGTTTTCGTGCGGCCACCCGAAGCGGCGGCGATCGGCATGGTGGCGGGCGCGCTGGTGACGTTCTCGGTCGAATGGTTCGAACTGCGCATGTCGGTGGACGATCCCGGCGGCGCGATTTCGGCGCACGCGATGGGTGGGCTTTGGGGCGTGCTTGCGGTCGGCGTGATCGCGCGCGTTCCGCCGGTGGGCGTGAATGCGACGGGAGAGGCACCGGGGCAATGGCTCGCGCAGGTGATCGGCATCGCGACGCTGATCGGATTCGTGCTGCCGCTTACATATGGGCTGAACTGGCTTTTGAACCGGCTTCGTCCGCAGCGCGTGGCTCTCGAAGGCGAGCGGCAGGGAATGGACCTGCACGAATTGGGCGCGGGCGCCTATCCGGAGTTCATGACGCATGGCGACGATTTTTCGCCGCGGTGATGTCGGGGTGGTAGCGGAATGCGCGGCGATGTTTGGAGCCTCGCGGAACAATAGCTGCTGCGGTTGTGTCGCACCTTGTATGTTGACGTCGGAGAGAGACTTGACTGCAGGAGTGCAGCGAGTCGCTCTGGCGAGGAGGCCGGGTCGCGCCGAGGCCGAAGTCGATTCTTCGAGCCTGTCCGTAGATCGGC
>JBAPOM010000089.1:0-3724 GCA_049279635.1 Candidatus Acidiferrales bacterium | reverse complement strand
GACAAAGTATGGGACGCCGGCGATCTCCTGGCCGGCATGTCGAAGCCACCTCGAGACAATTGAACGCGTTTATTTCGCTCGGCCACGTCATTTCAATGCGCCTTTGCAGCAAGGTGACAGTCATTCTTCGGCGAACGGGGAGGTCTCATGAAAGCCGTCGAGGTCTTCGATACATGTTACGTACGCTACCGTGGCTTGCGCGAGTGGCTGAAGGATTCTTCCAATTCGGTACGCGCCGTCAGTCTCGACACGCCATCCTCCGGATATCAGTGGCGTCCGGGCCGCGCGCGCGCCTGCGAATACATCGCTGATTTTGAACGCATCGGCCGCCACGCGCTGCGCCGCCCGGAATGGAGTGGGCGCCTCAAGCTCTTTCATGCATATTTCCTCCACGGCGCGGACTATCGGCACTCGATTCGCCTCGTAGGCGTGGCTGAGAGTACTTTCGATTACTGGTTTGGCGAGGTCAAACGTTCGGTCGGCGCGGAGTTCTCACGCACCGGGCTTTTTCCCCCGGGGCCCCATTTCGAGTCTCGCGGATTAGCGGCGGCCGAACGGCACGTTCTTGGCTCGGTCACGGTCGCGCGAGCCGGCGAAGAGATTTCGCAGCAGTGGAATTCCCAAGTTGAAAGGAACGTAAAGTAAATTCTTCAGCAGCGTTGAGCGCCGTTCCTGCCGCTCCTGAAACGCATCCTGCTCGGTCTGCTTGTTCGCAACCACCGCCGTAACGTACTTCAGGAAATTGACGCCGCACTTGTCGCACGTCCCACCGTGGCGCTGCTCATGTTTGCAGGCAGGGCATTCGTAGCGCAGAGTCGCGTGACATCTCCTGCAAAAGCGCGCCACGTCACGAGCCGCGGCGCCACATTTAGGGCAGTCCATGTGTTGATTTTAGCGTTGATACCACCTTTCGTCAGTAAGCCCGTCCGGTTTTGCACCCACACGGTTACCCCTGTACGGCAGGGCTGGCGCGCCGGTCTGCTGGAAAATGCACCACCAAAATGCCAATCGTTAGTGAATCAGCCGGATTCGCTGCTGCGCCAGTCTCTTGGCGCCGTTCCCGCAAGGCCTGCGCTTCGGATCGGCCGGCCGCGGCGGAAAGGCTGCCGCCTTCGCGTGCGGCGGAGGCGCGAGTAGCTTCACAACGTGCCCCAGGCGCTCCTGCCGGTATGGCTTAGCCATGCAAACGATCGCGCCGAGCGAATGCGCGTTCGCGTAGTCGCTCGGATAGGCCGACCGCGTCATCAATATCACAGGGACCGCTTGCAACCGCGGCGTGGTTTTCACGTGCGCGCAGAGGCAATACCCCGGCAAGTCCTGGCCTTCGATTTCAGCGATTAACAGCGCTGGCGTGTGGACATCCAGTACTTGGCGTGCATCAATGCCGGTTCCCACCGCAATGACATCGTAGCCTTCGTTCTTGAGATAAGCTTTCAGGCAGGCCCGCAACGCCGCGTCCGCATCCATCACCACCACGAGAGGCCGCGTTGAGCCTTCCGTGCGTGCATATTCCATCCACGTGGATTTCTCGCCGAGCTTGTGACCGCCGGAATCCACAAGTTCCGCGTCCTTGCAAGGATTGAACGCAATCGCTACGGCGCGCCGCCCATCTCCCAAGTCGCTTACGCGGGCCACCATGCCCATCTGCTCCGCTTGGAGCGCTACGAGCGATCGGCTGTATGGGAACGTCACCGCTACTTCCATACCGAGTTCGAACGCGCCCTGCGCACTTGTGAACAGTATCCCGCCGCGCGAAACGTCGAGCGTCATCGAAATTTCGTCCGGGCCACCATTCGTCACGTCGAGCTGCCTTACGCGCACTGGCGCCGAAATCAGCGCACGGCGCCGGCTTCGGCGTTCTTTGCTCAAAGACGCATGATTCTTGCCGTTTTCGGCTTCTGGGGCTGGTTCGGAGAGTTTCGGCGACGGGCCCTGCGAGCCCGCCATCTGTTCGGCCGTGGCGCCCTGCGGTCGGTTCTCGGCGTTCGATTCGAACCGGTTACTCATGGTGCTCGATCCTCCTCAGAGAAACCCTTCCTTGATGGTCTAAGTTAGCGGATTCGGCTGTTTAGGCGCACTAGAAGGAAAGTCACAATTGAACGGTACCATTGTGGCACGCGCCTTTGGTACCTCCGTACCCTTGGCATCGACATTCGCTTCTGTCGAAATGCGCAGCGTTCGCCATTCACGGTAGCCTTCGCTAGAATGGCGCATGCCCTCTGCTGGCGCCGAAAAATCCTGCCGCCTCTCCGTTCTCGACCTCTCTCCGGTGCCCGCGGGCTCGTCGAGCCGCGAGGCGCTGCAAAACACGCTGGATCTCGCCCGCCTTGCTGAGGATCTTGGCTACACGCGTTACTGGCTCGCCGAGCATCACAACACGCCTCTGATCGCCAGCTCCGCTCCGGAAGTGATGATCGGCCACGTTGCCGACGTCACTCGCCGCATCCGCGTCGGCTCGGGCGGCGTGATGCTGCCCAATCAGGCGCCGTTGCGCGTAGCCGAAAGCTTTCGTGTCCTCGAGGCGCTTCATCCGGGACGCGTCGATCTCGGCATCGGCCGCGCCCCTGGCACGGACCCCATCACCACCCTAGCCCTCCGCCGCTCGCGCGAAGCAATGGGTGCCGACGATTTCCCGGTCCGCCTCGAAGAGCTTCTCGGTTTCCTCGATGGCGAATTCCCCGAAAATCACCCCTTCCAGCACATCCGCGCCATGCCCGATGACGTTCCCATGCCCGAGGTCTGGCTCCTCGGCACCAGCGATTTTTCCGCGCAGTTGGCCGCCATTCTCGGCCTGCGCTACGCATACGCCCACCACATCGTCCCGGAAAACGCGCTCACCTCTCTGCGCATCTACCGCGAAAACTTCAAGCCATCGGCGCATCTCGCCGCACCCGAAACGCTGCTCTGCGTGTCCGTGCTCTGTGCCGAAACCGACGAGCGCGCCGCCGAGCTTGCGCGTCCCATGGAACTCACGCTGCTGCGTTTCCGGCAGGGAAGGATGTCGCGTTTCCCGAGCGTCGCCGAGGCCACCGACTATCCCTACACGCCCGACGAACGCCACATAATCGCCCTCGGCCGCGAGCGTTTCTTCGCCGGCTCGCCCGACCGCGTCCGCAAACACATCACCGCCCTCGCCGACCGCGCTGGCGTCTCCGAAATCATGATTACCACCATGGCCCACGATCACGCCGATCGCCGCCGCTCCTACGAGCTCCTCGCCGAAGCCTTCTCGTTGCCTCGGGGTGCCGAAGAGCCGCGCGCGTCGTCGCAATCGACCGGCACCTAAAGCCTTTCGGTTTGAATCAGAGCAAGGATGGGAAGAGCCGGAAAAATCTGGAAGGCAACATCGGTGCTGAGGTCGAAAGGTAGGCTCACGAAAAAACAGGAAACAAAACGGGCTTCAGCCCGAGGTCTTCGGCTTTGAACTTCCGGGTGCCCCATCCTCGGTTTGTGAGGGTGGGGCCTTTGCATCAATCTGCTCTACGCCGTGGCCGTCGAGCAAAATCGATCAAACGCCTGCGTCAAATCCTGGGCGATCGCGTACGGGTCGCGGCTCTCGATGTCGTGCCTCTCGAGCATGAACGCCACCTTCCCATCCCGTAGCAGCGCAATCGATGGCGACGACGGCGCATACCCCGTGAAATAGCTTCGCGCGCGCTCCGTGGCCTCGCGATCCTGCCCGGCAAACACCGTCAGCAGCATCTCTGGCCGCGCCGCATTCGCC
>JBAPOM010000088.1:0-4627 GCA_049279635.1 Candidatus Acidiferrales bacterium | reverse complement strand
GGTGATCGTTGCGTAGAAAATCGCAGTTGCAAGCTTTGTGGGTCCGAACCAGCAGGCAATCCTGCGCGGCAACCCTTCCGCCAAGCCGCGTTTGATACCGTCGCCAGAGACCACCGGGACATCCACGAGAAGACCGAGCGCGATAATTAACGTCGCGATAGAGACTTGTTGAAGATCGATTCCCAACATATAGACAATGCCGAACGTCATCGCGAGTGTGATGGGTATGGCGAGAGCCATAATCAAGGCCAGGCGCCACTCCCAAAATCCAATCAGCGACACAATGACGACGAGAATAATGGCCTCCAGAAGCGCCCGCAGGAAGAGACGGATGTTTTCGTTCACTTGGAGCGGTTGATCGGATGTGTGCGCCAGAATCAGGTCAGCCGGAAGGATTTGGCGAAGCTCCGAAAGCTTCGCATTCACGGACTGGCCGAAGCGTGCGATTTGCTTCTTATCGCGCATGTAGACTGCTAAGGTGATTGCGCGGCTGCGCTGCCAGTGCCCACTGGCGTCTCGCCATGTGTAGTAATTGAGATACTGGGCAGGAGCCTGGTAGCCTCGGCTGATTTGGACCAGATCTCGTAAATACACCGGGGCACCTTCTGACGTAGCCGATACAGCCACATCACCGATACTTTGGGCGCTATCAAATTGTCCTGAGGGGATGAGTGTAAATCTGCGCTCGCCCGTTTCGACAGTGCCGCCCGGGGCGATGATGTTCCGAGCCGCAAGAACTTTGGAGAGATCAGCAGGGCGCAGTCCATAGGCAGCGAGGCGATCCTGCGAGTAATCAAGGTAGATGGTCTGGGACAAAACGCCCTTCCGTTCCACCTTGGAAACTTCAGGAGCTCCCTGCAGCGTTCGCGCAATCAGATCAGAGAAGTTGTCGAGTTGGGCGTAGCTATATTTGTCGCCGGCAACGCCGGCCAGCTTGGCTCGTGTTTCCGTTGGATCCCGAATGATCACTGGTTCCCACGCATCGGGATGCAACTCGGATCGTTTTAGGCGCTCCGAGATAAACTGCCGGATGAACGCCTGAATGGAACTGTCGTCTGCATTTGAAAAGCCGTCGAAGCCGATGAATCCGCTCCCCTGTATAATTTGCGAGTCTCGAATGATTCCGGCAGTTTGCGCTTTTTCCTGAAACAGGTATCCGGCGTCAAGAACTTCGCGAGCCGAAATTGATTGTGGGAAGCAGTCCACGACGGTAACGCGCTCGCGCTCTTGATTCTGCGATTTTGCCTCGCGAGCTTTGCGAATCGCGGCCTCAATGTAATTGGCGCGCGCCGCGATTTCGATATCGTCCACTTTCGGGCTCGCAACCGTGAGCATAAGTGCGGCGGTATCCCCAAAATCGCTCTGGAAAGTGATGGGGCCGGCGCCCTGGGGTAACTGGGAATTCAGGGCATCCAACTTGAGGTTGATATCGCTAAATTGCCGCTTGGTATCGGTAACGCCCTCGTCGAGCTGTATGTACACGAAGGAGTAGCCAGGGAGAGATATGGATTTGATCCCGTAGTCCGCATCCGTGCCCGGGTGAATGGTCTTATTCTCGGCGGCGACGTCCTCAATCCGACGGGTAATGAATTGTTCGACTTGTTGCGCTGTGGCTCCGGGCCAAGGACAAGCGGCGACGCCGACGCGCACAGGAATTTCCGGATCTTTTCGCTGCGGCATGGATTGATAGCCGAACCAACCCCAAATTAGGACTCCGGCCAGCAGCATCCAGGAGATGTGAGGGTGCTCGACGAAAAATTTCGGAACGTTTCGACGATTGCTGATATTTTGCGCGTTTTCGATTTCCATTTTCCTTCCCCTCTATGGCACAACCTGGATGAAATCGCCGTCCTTCAAACCGGCGGCCCCAACAACGACGACCTTTTCCCCCGCCTTTACGCCATCGACTGCCACATTGCTTTCCTGAGTTTCACCCAGCTTGACCTCGCACAAATGCGCCACCCACTTGCCACTTTCGTCTGTCGCGACGAAAACGGCGTACCGGCCAGACGAAGCAGGATCGGCAACGACGGCGGTCAGAGGCACAAAAGGGACAGGGGTGTTTTGAACGTTTACTAGGTTGAGCGAAGCAATCATCCCCGGTTTCAGATAGCTCTTGGGATTAGGTACCGTGACTTCGACCGCGAAGACGCGATTTTTCTCATCCGCGCTCGCTGCAATACTCGTGACCCGCCCCTCGTATTCATTTGGGTCATCCTGCAGATGAATGCTGAATTGTTGGCCCAACCGCAACTGCCTTACGGCATACTCTGGGACCCCAAAACCGATTTTGACCGCACTCGTATCGGCGATCGCGAAGGCCCCCATCCCTGGTGCTACTAGGTCCCCTAGTTCAATGTTCCGGGCAAGGACGTAGCCCGAGAAGGGCGCCCTCAGATCCGCATCCTCGAGAACGAGCTGCGCTTGGTGCAGGCTGGCCCTGGCCTGATCCACAGCAGCATTGGTCGAATCCAATCTAGCCTGCGCCTGATCGAAATCGGGTTTGGTTAAGCTCTGTGTGGCGTAAAGCGCCTTCGCACGCTGGTAATCCAGCGTGGCCTGGACATTCTGTGCCTGTGCTTGACTCAGCACTGCTGCGGCCTGGTCAAGCTGATCCTTCAAATCCTGATGCCGAATCTGGGCGAGCACAGTGCCTCGACGGACATAGTCCCCAGGGCCTATATCTCGCCGCCGCCCGTCTGCGCCCACGACCTGTTTAACTTCCGTCACATATCCTGAGGACTTGAATGACAAGCTCGCCTGTGCGAAAGGAAGAACGGAGGCCGAGTAGTGCAGACCTTCCGAAGACGAATACAAAGTCACATCCGCGAGACGAACAGGCGTTGGAGATTTGGCTGCAACTTGCAGAGGTTGATGACATCCGCTTGCACCTGCTATCAGCACCAACAGTGCGGCTGCCGCTCTAGATACTGCAATGCTTGACTTGTTTTTCATCGTTTACTCCATCCCCATCGCTTTTTCGAAGTTGGCTCGTGCCGTCCAAAATCCCGCCAGTGCTTGCTGGTACTGCGCCTCTGCCTCCGACACCGCCGCCTGCTGCTGCATGAGATCGGCCAGAAGCGCCGCTTTCTGGTTGTAGCGGTTCGTCACCTCGCGTAGCTTCGCCTGTTCTGCCTCACGCTGATCCGTTTGCGCATCGAACAGCATCCTCGCTTCTTCCAGCTTGCGGAATCTGTCATCGACCTCCAGTAGAACGCGCTGTTCGACGTCCTGCTCGACCGTCGCCTTCTGTTCCGTCGTAGCTTTGAGTTCCGCGATCCGGTGCTTCTTGTATCCCCAATCAAAGGGCTGCCATTGAAGTTGGAATCCAACAGTGCCCGCGTTCTGTGGGAGAAAATTTACGTTTTGGAACCCGAGGTAACTCACCTGAAAACTCAGGTCTGGGATATATTTCGCGTGCTCGCGACGGACATCCATCTCCGCGATCTTGGTTTGTAGCTTGGCTTCCCGGAGCTCGGGGCGCCGCTCCAATGCCTCCTTTCGGGCCGTGTCCAGATCCCATTCAACCTGTTCGCCGAACGGGAGCATCTCCACCGAAAAGGACGTGCTCAAATCGCGCCCCAAAAGACGATTCAGGCTCTGCTTCTGTAGCTCAAGAGCGTCTTCTGCAGTGAGCAATTGATAGCGTTGTTGTTTAAGCTTGGCGTTCACTGTGAGCGCATCGGATTGCAACACGGTTTGCTGCGCAAGCCGCTGCTGAGTTAGCGTGGACAGTTCGCTCAAAGCCTGAACAGCTGATCTGGCGCTCTCGACTTGCGCCTGTAGCTCTGCCACTTGGTAGTAGGCTTCCTTCACCTCGCGCGCGGTCTCCTGACTCTGAGCGCGCACTCCTTCCTTGGCGAGATCGATTCCGAGCCGGGCCTGCTGAACAGCAAGATTCACTTTGAAGAGTTGAGTGAGCGGTTGCGCCACGGAGGCATTCACGAACGCGCCGAACCGCACCGGTGAATGAATGTTTGAATTCGTCGCTGGGATAGGACCGACACCTGGATAGGTGCCGAAGCTGCCAGCAGGAACTGTGAAATTCAGCGGCTGCAGCGGCGCTCCTGCAAGAACGTTCGCATCCAGCTTGGGGAGGTAATTTGTTTTGGCCTGCGCTACCGTCTCTTGCGCCTTGACAACTTCAAGTTTGCTGATTTTGATGTCTCGGTTGGTGCCGTTTGCGATGCCGATTGCCTCATCCAAGGTCAGGAGCGGAGCTGGAGAATCTGGCCCCGGCGTCTGTCCCCAAGCAACCGCAACGAGGGTGATCTGGAGGCACAGGATTAGAGAGACGCGCGATAGAGATGTTGTCAGGGCCGAACGTCCTGTGCGCCTCTGTGTGATTTGGTTTCCTGAATTCATGTGAGCTCCTGCGATGGGTATTGCAGGGGCGATGCCAATCGGTGTGGCTCGCAAGTTATTGGATTTATTAGAAGAAGCCGAAGCCTCAGGAGTTGGTGTGCCCGAATGCGGGCAATGCTGCCTCCAGCGACCATCGCCCAATGGGCATTCACGTGTAAGGCTCCCCGCTAAAACTGGACAGCTTAGTTAGGTAAGATCAGGGCCTCCACACAGGAGGCAACATGGGCAGGAAACCACGCGTAGATCGATCCCCGGAAGAGAA
>JBAPOM010000087.1:0-12386 GCA_049279635.1 Candidatus Acidiferrales bacterium | reverse complement strand
TGTCTGTGTAGCTCACCCCGCTTTCCCGAGGTGAGGATTCTTCCGGCCCATTGCAATGTTCTCAGGTCGCGCAATGTCGGCGCCCGTTAGCCGTGCTCTGCCTCACTACTCACCAATCACCATTTTTCTAATCGACACTGCGGCGATTAGAAACGGCTGCAACTCATTCAAAACAAACAATGGGTGCACAGTCTAATCGACACAGTTACGACGGTGCTCCGCACGCCTCTGAAGACCGCATTTGCGGCCGCGACAAGCGGAGAATCCGGGCGCGTCGCTTGCTCTCGCGCGGCGGGCGGGCTTATCCTGATTCTTCGATTCAATCCTCGGATGGCTGGCAGCCGGATCAGACGATGAAATTCACCGTGAAGCAAGTCGGAATTCTGGCGGTGTCGGCGCTAGCGTTCTGCGCAACACCGCATGCGCAAGCGCAACAGCAGACACAAACGCAGACATCGGGTTCGGCCGACGACGTCGCGGGCAAATCCTACGATCTCGATATCGATGGCTCGCAGCAGTGGGTCGATACGAACATCGACCTGCGCATGGGCGAGAAAATCCACATCGCAGGTAGCGGCACGATCACGTATCCGGCGGCGGATACGTCGAAGCCGGCGCAATCGTTCAATCCCGACGGGTTGGCGCGCGGCTGGAAAGATCTGATCCACCAATATGCGGTGGCCGACGGTGGGCACGGCGCGCTGATCGGGCGGCTCGGCGCAGCCGATGCGGGCGGGCAGCCGTTTCTGGTCGGCTCCGCGAAAGATTACCAGGCGCCCGTTGCGGGCCGGCTGTTTCTCGGCATCAACCAGAGCTACAAGGATTCGCAGGCCGCACAGGGCAGTTTCCACGTGACGATCAGCGTGACCGATCCCGGATTGACCACGCCTGCGGCGATCGTTGCCGGCGGTCCTGCCGAAGCAACGATTGCAGGCATCACGCCAGCGCTTCTCGCAGAAATTCCGCGACGCGTCAGCGATCCCCAGGGCAATCCCGGCGACATGGTGAACATCCTGATCGTCGGCAGCCAGAACGATCTCGTGCAGGCGTTCACGGCGGCGGGCTGGGTGCAGGTGGATCGTTCAGCGCAGGATTCGGTGGTGGCGGGGTTGGTGGATTCGCTCTCGAAAAAAGATTACCTGACCATGCCGATGAGCACGCTCTATCTCTTCAATCGCCCGCAGGATTACGGGTTCGCGCACGCCGAGCCGGTGCGCGTGGCGATGTCGCGCAATCACCTGCGCGTGTGGAAATCGGAGTACACGGTGGGAGGGCAGCCAGTGTGGTGCGTCGCCGCCACGCACGACATCGGTTTCGAACGCGACCAGCGCAACAACGGAGTGACGCACAAAATCGATCCGGCGATCGATGGGGAACGCGAGTACGTCAACGACACGCTTTCGAACACGGGGCTGGTGGTGGCGCGCTCGCACGTTACGCCCGCGAGCCCGTTGACCGAGGCTAAGACGGCCACCGGCGGCAGCTTTCATTCCGACGGGCGGATTCTGGTCCTCGTGCTCAAAGCTCCGCAGGTCGCCGGCAACAATTAACTACTGGGACGCGTTGGCGCTCGTAACGTTTATCCTGAACCACTGCACGTTGTCCGGGTATTGAATATCTTTGATCTGCACGTTCTGCTCTTCGCCCGGACCGAGCGTCACCGGCATCTCTCCGTCATTCTGTGCGATCACGCTTTGGTTCAGGCCGCCGTAGGTGGTGTGAAACTTGATGTGGCTGTACGTGAGCGTTCGCGACTCGTTCCGCACATCGACCAGCCACGCCGCCGTGCCTGCGTCGTCTTTGACCATCGTCGGTTCGCTGATGAAGTGCAGGTCCTTGACGGGATCGCCCTTCACGACAGGCGCAGCGCTCGCGGCCGTGGCCGACGATGACGAGAAAGCACCCTTCGAAACGAAATAGGCGAGCGTGCCCACGATCGCCAGGACGATCACAATCGAAATAAGAATGATCGTTCCGCGCCGACTCGACTGCTGATCCTCTTCCAGTTGTTCTTCAAACATGGAATTGTCCTCCGTGTCTGGCTGGGGGCGTGCCCATGCTCTTGCCATGCGTTGGTTGGACGAAGTTCGAAGATGGGTGCGCCGAATGTCATACGATCCAAAACAGCATTCCCCTAGCGGCGGAAGGTAGCACAGCGCCCCGGAGAGGGCAATAAAATCTCTTTTCCGATGGCCCGCGGAGGAAGTAAATTACTGCGGCCCGCCGGGCGAACGAAAACCAGCGCGTTGAGTCGACAGGCGATCCCAGAAAAACGGAGGAGAGGTTCATGGACACGATGAAAGCGGTGCGCATTCACGAGTACGGAGGGCCGGAAGTGCTGAAGTACGAAGACGCTCCGCGCCCTCAGCCAGCGGCGGGCGAGGTGCTAATCCGCGTGCATGCCGCCAGCGTGAATCCGGTGGACCGCGCCATCCGGCAGGGTTACTTCAAGGAACGGATGCCGTTCAAGCTGCCTTTCGTTCCGGGGTGGGATGTCGCGGGCGTGGTGGAGGCGGTCGGCTCGGGCGTTTCGAGGCTGAAGCGGGGCGACGAGGTCTATGGGCGCACCGATCTTTCGCGGGAAGGCTCGTACGCCGAATACATGGTCGCGCGCGAATCCGAAATCGCGCTGAAACCGAAATCGGTCGATTTCGTGACAGCGGCTGCGATCCCGCTGGCCTGCCTCACCGCGTGGCAAGCGCTATTCGATAATGCGCAGCTCGCAGCCGGCCAGACTGTGCTGATTCATGGCGGGGCCGGCGGCGTGGGGCACTTCGCCGTGCAGCTGGCGAAGATCAAGGGCGCGCGCGTGATCGCTACCGCATCCGCGCGCAACCATGAATTTCTGCGTTCGCTCGGCGCCGATCAGGTGGTCGACTACAACACGACGCGTTTTGAGGACGTGGTGCACGATGTGGATGTGGTCCTCGACTCGATTAGCGGCGAAACCGCCGATCGCTCCTACCAGGTGATCAAGAAGGGCGGAATCTTTGTGTCGATCCTGCGGCCGCCTTCGCCGGAAAAAGCGGCCGCGCATGGCGTCCGCATGGGGCATACATTCGTTCAAGCCAACGTCGCGGAGCTCGGTGAAATCGCGAAGCTTGTGGATTCCGGCAAGCTAAAAGCCACGATCGAGAAGGTGTTTCCTCTCGCCGAAGCCGGCGCCGCGCACGATCTGAATGCAACGGGCCACACGCGCGGGAAAATTGTGCTTCGGGTTGTCTAGTTCAAGGTCTAAGCGGCCTCGGTCGCCCGTTGATGGAAGACCTCTGGTAACCTCGAAGCAGGGAGCATGGATGTCGTCCATCGAAGCACAGCACGCGCCTGCAGCTCGCGGCCAGATGAGAGCCGCGGTTCTTCATGAGAGTTTCCGCGTCAGCATCATTCTCAAGGGGCTGCACGCGCTGATCGAGACGGTCGGCGGCATTGTGCTGCTCAAGGTGTCGCCGCAGACCATCAACCGCGTAGTGATGTCGATTCTCACCCAGAATCTGTCGCAGGATCCGCACGATTTCATCGCGACGAACCTGCATCGAGCGTTCGAGCGCCTGGCCGACGGCGGGAGCCACTTCGCCTCGTGGTATCTGCTGTCGCACGGCGGGGTCAAGCTGTGTCTCGTGGTTGCGCTGCTTTGGAACAAGCTCTGGGCCTATCCGCTGATGATCCTCACGCTCGCGGCGTTCATCGGATATCAGGTGTACCGCATCTCCCTCACGGGCTCCGTGCCGATGATTTTGCTGACGGTTTTCGACCTCGTGGTGATCGTGCTCGTGTGGATTGAATACCGGCAGCAGATCGCGCACCGGCACGCGAAGGCCTGAGGATGGTGCTGGTGGAGGGAATCGAACCCACACGGCCTTGCGGCCACCGGATTTTGAGTCCGGCGCGTCTGCCAGTTCCGCCACACCAGCGTGAGGCTGATTATACAAGGATCGCGTCGCGATACTCTACTAGCACGTCGCTCTAATTCGCGTGAGAAATTGAAACAAGCGTTGAGACGTTGGGCGAAGAGCCGCGTCTAAGCGATGGACCGGGCGATCCCTAGCTGATGGCCGCGTTTGCATTGGCGGTCGCGTGCTGACAAAATCAAAGGCCGCATTTGACACCCAATAAACGCCTAATAGATGCTGACACGACGGGAGGCTGTTCGATGATGAGAAAGGCCCTCATTCTTACCGCGTTGGCAATCGGAATGATTTCGGTACAGGCGCGCGCGGTTTTCGCGCAGGCGCAAGAGGCCTCCAAAGAGGTAGCGAGCGGCCCGCAGGCGAAGCCGGCTGAGGCGAAGGCGGGTCCGGAAGCGACGCCGAAGGAAGAATCGTCGGTGACCGAGCATACGATTCGCATCGGCGGCCAAACGATCCCGTACAAGGCCACCGCCTCAACGATCCTGCTCAAGAACGACAAGGACGAGCCTGTGGCACTGATGTATTCGACCGCGTACACGCGCACGGATGTGAAGGATCCGAGCCAGCGCCCGATCGCGTTCGTCTATAACGGAGGGCCGGGATCAGCGTCGCTGTGGCTGCACATGGGGGCGTTCGGCCCGCGCCGCGTGGTGACGGAAAATGCCGAGCCCACAGGCGCCGCTCCGTATCAAGTTGTTGATAACCCCGACAGCCTCATCGACAAGACCGACATGGTGTTCATCGATCCCATCGGAACGGGATTCAGCCACGTGGTCGGCAAAGGCGAGAACAAGGATTTCTGGGGCATCGATCAAGATGTCCGGTCGCTCGCGCAGTTCATTCAAATCTACATCAGCCGCAACGGGCGCTGGAATTCGCCGAAGTTCCTGATCGGCGAGAGCTACGGGACGTTCCGTTCGGTCGCACTGGGAAACTACCTGCAGGATCACGACGGTATTTACATCAATGGCATCATCCTGATCTCGAGCGTGCTGGATATTACGACGCTGGAGTTCAATACGGGCGACGACCGTTCGTACATCTTCTACGTGCCGAGCTACGCGGCCGCGGCCTGGTATTACAAAACGCTGAAAAACCGGCCGGACGATCTCGATGGGTTCCTCAAGCAGGCGCGCGATTTCGCATCGACTGAGTACGCTGCGGCACTGATGAAGGGCTCGAACATCACGGACGCGGAAAAGACCGCCGTCGCGAATAAGCTCTCGGATTTCACGGGAATTAGCGCGGACTATTTCATCAAGGCGAATCTTCGCGTGAACCTGCCTCAATTCGAAGCCGAGCTTCAAAGGAGCCGCGGGCTGGTGGTGGGACGCTACGATTCGCGCTATTCGGGGCCGACGCAAGACCTGCTCGCGGAATATGCTGCCTACGATCCCTCGTATTCGGCCGTCAGCGGGGCGTTCACCGCCGCCATCAACAGCTACCTGCGCGATGACCTGAAATTCAATCCGGAAATGACGTATCGGGCGTTGCCGAACGATGTGAGCGAGCACTGGGATTGGAAGCACGGAGGCCGGGAGGGCGGTCCCGGCGTGGCAAGCGTGGATCAGGATCTGGTGTCCGCGTTTATCGACAACACGCACCTGCGCGTGCAGGTCGAGAACGGATACTTCGATATGGCCACTCCGTTTTTCGGCACCGAGTACACGATGGACCACCTCGGGCTTCAGCCAGAGCTGCGTAGCCGGATCGAATTTCGGTACTACCGATCCGGCCACATGATTTACCTCAACGAAAAGGAACTCCCGAATCTGAAGGCGAACGTCGCCACGTTTATCGACGAGGCTGCGAAGCCCTGACTGGATTGCGGCGAGCCCGTCGAAATTAATCGCGAGAGCTTTTGACAGGCGACACTCTGTGTGTTCAGATGGCCGCGGAGAATTTACATGCGGCGGAATCGTTTGGCACTGCTGATTGCGGCGTTTTTTGTAATCTTCGTGATCGTCATTCCGCTCTTTTCAGTCGGCATAGGGTTGCTGGTTGATTGGACGTGGTTCAGCCACATCGGCTTTCGCGAGATATTCGTCACGATTGTGGGGACGCAGTTCCGGCTGGGCATCGGTTGCGGAGCCGTCTTTCTGCTGCTTGCCGGCCTGAACCTCTGGGCCGCGCGAGGCGTGGCGCACCGTTCCGGCTATCTGGCGACCGCGCGGCCGAGCGCGCGCATCGCCGAATTTCCTGCCATCGAGAAGTTTCCCGCTGTGTTTCGCAGCTTGCTTTGGTTCGCGGTTGTGCTGGTTGCCTTCCCCGTTGGCCAATGGGCGGCCACTCACTGGGGTTCATACCTGCTGGCGACGCACGCGGCGCGCATGACGGAGACAGACCCGATCTTGGGCATCAGCCTGAGCTTCTATCTGTTCCGGCTGCCATTTCTTTTCTTTGTGTATCACCTGGCGCTGATCGTCCTGCTAGTGAGCCTCGTGACGGCGGCGCTGTGGTATCTGATCGAAGGAGGCGCTTGGATTTCGCCGCGCGGATTGGGCATGGGCCGCAATGCGCGCCGTCATTTGATGGTTCTCGGAGGGCTGCTCTTCCTGCTGCTCGCGTGGCGCGCGCGGCTGGGCATGTACGACCTGGTGTACTCGCCGGGCGGCCTGGTTTTTGGCGCGGGCTACACAGACATTCACGTGTCGTGGCCCGTCCTGTGGATTCAACTGGTGCTCTGCGTGGTCGCCGCGATCGCATTTCTCGCGGGGGCGAGGGATGGCCGAATGCGGCCGGCGCAGTATGCGGTGGGCGGAGTGCTGGCGATGGCGCTGGTCGGCGGATTGATCGCGCCCACGCTGGTGCAGTGGTGGCTCGTTGCGCCGAGCGAGCTCGAGAAAGAGCAGCCGTACATCGCGCGCAACATCAAATTCACCAGGCAGGCGTATGGGCTCGACCGATTCGACGAACGCGATTTCCCGGCGATTCAGGACCTGACTGCCGCGTCGATCCAGCAGAACGCCACGACGATGCGGAATCTGCGTTTGTGGGACCACGAGCCGCAGCTCACCACGTTTCAGCAGCTTCAGGAAATCCGCACCTATTACGATTTCGTCCAGGTTTACAACGATCGCTACAATATCCATTCGGAATTGCGCCAGGTGTCGCTTTCGGCCCGCGAGCTTTCCGCCGACAGCCTGCCGGACCCGAACTGGGTGAACCAGCACCTGATTTACACGCACGGATACGGGCTGTGCCTCGGCCCCGTGAACGAATCCACGCCGGACGGCCTGCCCGTGTTTTTCGTCAAGGACATTCCGCCGACGTCGTCGATTTCACTCAAGGTGACGCGCCCGGAGATCTATTACGGTCAGATGTCCAACAATTACTGCCTCGTGCGCACGGGCGCCAAGGAATTCGACTACCCATCCGGCGAGGACAATGTTTACAACGTGTATCAAGGTTCGGGCGGAGTTCCGGTGGGCGGCTT
Organism: Candidatus Acidiferrales bacterium; assembly: GCA_049279635.1. Lineage (GTDB taxonomy): Bacteria > Acidobacteriota > Terriglobia > Acidiferrales > UBA7541 > Palsa-295. The sequence continues at coordinate 5,042 of JBAPOM010000087.1, read as the reverse complement.
GTGGAGACGGCTGCTGTTTGCGCTGCACTTCGGCAACATCAACATTTTGCTTTCCGGCTACATTCAGCCGGCAAGCCGCATCATGATCTATCGCCGCGTTCTGGACCGGGTGCAAGCGCTTGCTCCCTTTTTGTCCTTCGACAGCAGCCCCTATCTGGTGATTGCGGATGACGGCTCGCTGCAGTGGATTGTGGACGCGTACACGACGTCGAATGAATATCCTTACTCGGACCCGACCAGCGACGTTGGCAATTACATCCGCAACTCGGTGAAGATCACGGTCAACGCGTACGACGGCCAAGTGAAATTTTATGTCAGCGATCCGTCCGATCCCGTGATCCAGACGTACGAGAGCATCTTTCCCGGCGTTTTTCATCCGCTCGCGGAGATGCCGGCGGATCTCCGGGCGCACATCCGCTACCCGCAGGATTTCTTTGCGATTCAGGCGGCCAAGTACGCTGTCTACCACATGACGGATCCAAGCGTCTTTTACAGCAAGGAAGATTTGTGGCGCGTGGCCACGCGCACGGTGAACGGGCAATCCGCGGCCATGAATCCCTATTACGCCGTCATGAAATTGCCCGAGGTGGGGACGACCGAAGAATTCATCCTCATGGTGCCGTTCACGCCCTCGCGCAAGAACAACATGATTGCGTGGATGGCGGCCCGCTGCGATGGCCCCGACTATGGCAAGGTGCTGGTGTTCACTTTTCCGAAGGAGAAACTCATCTATGGGCCGGAGCAGATTCAATCGCGGCTCAACCAGACACCAGCCATCTCTCAGCAGCTCACGCTGTGGGACCAGGGGGGATCGCGGGTGATTCACGGCACGTTGCTGGTGGTTCCAGTGCAGAACGCCGTCATGTATGTGGAGCCGCTTTACCTCGCCTCCGAGGGAGGCTCTTCGCTGCCGCAATTGAAGCGAGTGATTGTGGCGTACTCCGATCAGCTGGTGATGGAACCGTCGCTGGATGAAGCTTTGAACGCGATTTTCGGCGGCAATGCGGGCACGCCTGCGGAAACGGCGGCGTCTGGATCTGCGCCGGCAACCGCTGCGGCGCCGGCAAAAACCATTCCCGCTTCGATCGAAAATCTTATCCAGCAGGCCAACCAGCATTACGAAAAGGCACAGCAGGATCTCCGCCAGGGCGATTGGAGCGGCTACGGCCAGGAAATAGAGAAACTCGGCGAGATTCTGAAACAGATGCCGGCGAAGAATCACTAACGGCACAATGCGAAGCTGCGGCTGTAGCGACGCGCGGCGAATCGAATTGTGTTTCCGTTACGTCTAACGGGATGCCGGATATTCGTTCGTTGGAGGAAGAAGATGCGCGCATGTCTTTTCCCAGTTTGCGGATTCATTCTTGCTGGTCTCGCGATGATCGCCGCGCCGAGTTGGGGGCAGGCCAGCCCTCCCGCGAAGGCGGATTGCAAATTCGCGGACGGCAAAACGATCCATGTGGATTACTCGAGCCCGCGCATGCGAGGGCGGAAAATCTATGGCGGCCTTGTGGAATACGGTGAGGTGTGGCGCGCCGGCGCGAATGAAGCGACGACGTTCGTGATCGATACGGACGTGCAGGTTGGCGGCAAGGCCGTGCCGGCGGGCAGCTACACGCTCTTCGCACTTCCAAAGCCGGATTCCTGGCAGCTGATCATCAATAAAACGACGGGCGAATGGGGGATTCCCTATCCGGGCGAGGACTCTGATTTCGCGCGCGTTCCGATGAAGCTTTCGAAAATTTCGCCGCCGCTCGAGGACTTCACGATCGGGTTCGATGCTGGCGGCAAGGTCTGCACGATGCATCTCGATTGGGATACGACGCGCGCGGCGGTGGATATCACGGAGAAGAAGTAGCGAGCGCCATCGCGTGCTCAATCCTGCTCGAGGTTGGGACCGAGAGAGATTCTTCGCTTCGCTCAGAATGGCGCGCCTTCTGGCGGGGCGAGAAATAATTCGATTCCGATCGATTATTGAGTTTCGAGGCGGGACTGCGCCCGCGTCTTGTGCGTGTGCGGCTCGACGATGGCGCGGAAGACGCGGCCGCGACCGATGACGTGGTCCCCCGAGCGAGCCTCGACGTCGAAAATAAGGAAGCGGCCCTTGTAGCCGACCAGCTTCGCGTGCGCGCGAACCGTGGCGCCGTCCGGCACGGCTTTCAGGTGATCCACTTCGATGCGCGTTCCCACCGTGATGAATCCCGGCGGCAGCGTCGGCTGGACGGCTGCCACCGAGGCGTGTTCCATCAAGCCGATCATCGAGGGCGTGGAGAAGACCGGAGGCAGATGCGGACTGACGTGCCGGATCGTATGCTCCGGCAAGACGACACGCTCGATCGAGGCTTCGAGGCCGAGGGGCGGGCGAAATTCGAGCGGCGACGGCGCAGGCTTCGCTGAGGCGACGGGTCCCTTTCGCGGATAGCGATTGGCCGTGTTCTTCGCGCCGGGCTTTTTGGCGCGGCGTTTTTTCGATGGCGTCATCGCAGGGGTTCGCGGCGGGGCCGTGGAGCTGGCATCAGGGCGCGCGGATTGAGGATGCTTCGCGTGAACTGCAGCAGCGTGATGCCGAACTGGTTCCACACCCGCCGCTTCAGCGTGCGATAGTCCTGCGAGCCGCTGAAGACGTCGCGCATCAGATCGCGGAACGCGGGGGAATAGTTGAGCAGCTGCACCATTCGCGTGGTGATCGCGCCGCCGAGGAAGTTCCCGCGGAAAAGCTTTCGCGCGATGCTCGCGGCGAATTCGAGGTCCGCTGAAAATGCCGCGCGCAGCCGTTCGGGATACGCCTGGGGCTGGCCCTCGATCAGCGCCTGTGCCAGCAAGTCGCCCGAACGCAGCGCGTAATAAAGTCCCTCGCCCGTGACGGGATCGACGCAGGCGGCAGCGTCGCCCGCCATCGCCCAATTTCTCCCAACGATGCGGCGGCCGCGAATGGTCTGCGCCTGCGGCGACGGCAGCACGTGGCTATACAGTCGGGCGCCATCCATCGGAATATTTTCTTCCGCGACGAAAGCGTCGAGATGGCGACGAAGCTGCTGGCTCGAATTCTGCCCCATCTTTGCGCAGATGCCGACGGAGAGATGGTCGGCGCGCGGGAAAGACCAGAGGTAGCCCTCGAATTCTTTCAGGAATTTCACCTTGATAATGTCTTCCTCGGTCGGAACGAAATAACCGAGCGTAAGCTCGAGATCGTTGGCGGTGAGAGCCGTGGTTTCCGCGAGCAATTGATTGCGCGCGCCCGCCGCGAGCACCACGAAATCGGAACGCCGCTCTTCGCCGCCCGCCATGAGGTGGACCTGCGAGCCGTCGGTATCGACGCTCGTGACGCGCGAGCAGACGGTGGTACAGCCGGCAGAGACCGCGCGATCAAGCAGGAGGCCGTTGAGGACGGCGCGCGCATAAATCACGATCGGATGGCTCATCTCGAAGCGCGCGCGATGGCCGCCGCCGGAAATCAGCTCGGCGGTGCGGACGATTTTCTTGGGGTGCTGTCCATCGAGAAGGAAAGGGTACGCCTCGATCGCTTTGTGCGTGAGGCCACCGCCGCAGGGCTTTTCCCAGGCGAGGCGCTCGTCAAAAATGGTTACCTGAAAACCCCGGCTGGCAAGGCGCTCGCCGCAGAGGGCGCCGGCAGGCCCTCCTCCGACGATGGCTATATTTTGCATGGCGTTTGTTGGCTATTGGGCCCTCTTACGGAGTCTTTACGGCGCAAACGGGGCTCTTTTGCCACCCACCTCTACAGTCTGTCAAGTCAGTGGAAAGATCGCTGCTATGAACCAGGCGGCGAGTATAGCACCAAAAACCGCGGCGCCAATTGCCGAGCCGGTCCGTGCACGTAACGCATCGGTAGCGAGGCGCTGGAGCGCCGAAAAGCCCGCCAAAGCGAAGAAAAGGATGAGAATCAGCACCTCGGCGTTCGCGAGGCGGTAGTACGCGAGCAAACATGCGAGCCAGAGTTCAAGGCGGAGCACGAGAGCGATGAAATATCGCAGCGCGCGCGGCTTGCCTTTCGTGACGGCGCCGAGAATGGCTTCTTCAGCGAAACAGAAGATGCAGGCGATAGGCACAAGCTCCGCGAAGCGCAGCCAGCGCGGCGGGTTCATCCACATGTCGGCGAGTTGCCAATTGAGCCACGCGCCTGTCGCGAGAAAAATCGCAAACGCAAGCAGAGCGGCAGCAAGGATCGGCCGTAAGCGCGGTGACCAGAATTCCCGCACAGCTTTCCAATTCAGTGCGAGCAGAAAGAGGCCCTCGATCAGCAAGAGCGAGGCGAGATAGTCGCCTGCGTAAAGATGTAAGAATCGCAGCGGCACACCCAGCGAGAGAATGAGGACAGCCGCCAATGCGCCGGTGGCGCCTTCGGCGGCCGCCAGCGCGCGGCTGGGACGCGCCGACGATACATCCTCGCTTGGTGGCCCAGCGAGCTTCGATGCAATCGTGAGAGCAAACGGAAAAAGCAGCGCGAGGCCGATCAGCCCGAGAATCGCTCCAGCCAGGCGACGGCGGCCGCGGCTGAATGTCTGATACGTTGCCAAGTCCAAATTGAGCGCGAGCGTGTTGGGCGGTACGCTCGGGAACAGCGCCTGCATCGCCCAGAGTTCGGCGCGATGTGCGACGCCGCGATCGACGAGCCCGGTCGTATGTGTGGCATACGGCAGAATGACGAGCTGGAACGCGCGCTGTTCGGCGAAGTCAGATGACGCGGTGCGGTCGCCATCGGCTGCGGCAGCCAGCGCGCGAGCCTCCGATTTCACCGGCCAGAGATCGAGGCCGCCGGCGATCACGAGCAGGTTGGAGGGCATGCGCTGCGGCAGCGTCATGGGAGCGGGCGAGAGCGCGATGGTCGCGGCGACGGGATCGTGGTCCGCCATGCGCACGGCGATTTCGCCACCCATGGAGTGGCCGAGGAGGATCGTCTTGCGGGGATCGATCGCTCCGCTTCGGGTAAGAGAGTCGATCGCGATGGCCGCGCACTGTTCGGCTCGCGGAAAGGTGAACGGGTCGGCGTTGTCGCCATGGCCGGCGAGATCGAAGAGATAGGT
>JBAPOM010000086.1:0-19815 GCA_049279635.1 Candidatus Acidiferrales bacterium | reverse complement strand
CGCGATCTACGGCATGTTCCGAACGAACTCCCCTTACCAAGGAAGCCGCGTGTTCCGTCTGCCGCAACCTGAAACCATTCTCGCTTCGTCACAAAATTTAGGTTGAAACTCAACAGAGAATCTACGGTGCTTGGAAACCGCTTGGTGTAGGAACCGTAAGCGCTCGATATGGGTGCGCCTTATGCTAAGCGCGCCTGGCCTTCACGTCGGCTACGCGAATGATCAGGCGTTTGCCGAGCGCTTTGGCTGCGCGCGTGATGGTGTCGAGAGTCACGGAGACATTCTGAGGGTCGAGCAAGCGGTCGAGCTGCGAGCGGCTTGTCTGAAGCTGCTTGGCCATCGCCTGTTTGGTTTTTTGCTGGTCGCGCATGGCCTGCTCGAACTGCCAGGCCAGCACTCGCTTGATGGCGACGGCTTCGACCTCTTCGCGAATTCCCTCCTGCTCAAGGAAGCTGTCGAAGGTCGAGCCGCTGCGGTCCTTCGCCCTGTGATTCCGTTTGGGATTCCGTCTGGACACGTGGGCAGTGTACCGTACATGGTACATACAGAAAAGAGTTTAGATTCGCGGTGCGTGCAGCTGGCAACAGTCGTGGATATCGTTATGCTTGACGTAACGCGTACTTCGCGAGTATCGTTAGATGGTGATCCTCGGCTATCGGGATAAGCGGACGAGGGACTTCGCCGCCGGGAAACGCGTCAAGGCGTTCTCGGGGTTCGAGCGCCCCGCTCGATTGAAGCTCGATCGGTTGGAGGCGGCTACATCGCTTGGCGATCTGGCTGCGCTGCCCGGCAATCGTTTTGAAGCGCTGAAGGGCGACCGCAAAGGACAATACAGCATCCGGATTAACGATCAATGGCGCATTTGCTTCGAGTGGCCTGACCGGGCGCCGGGCCCCTCGAACGTCGAAATCGTCGACTATCACTAGGAGAATCGCTATGACATGGATTGCCATTCATCCGGGCGAGCATTTGGCCGAGGAACTGGACGCGCTCGATATGAGCGCGGCGGAGCTGGCGCGGAAAATCGGCGTGCCTACGAATCGCGTCACGCAGATACTGAATGGGACGCGCGCCATCACGGGCGACACGGCTCTGCGCCTCGGCCATTTCTTTGGCACAAGCCCGCAGTTTTGGCTCAACCTGCAGAGCCTCTACGAATTGCGGCGCGCCGAGCAGAAGGCCGGGAAATCGATCGAGGCGCTGCCCCGTCTGAAACGGCGAGAGCCGGTCCACGCCTAGTTCCCCGGCTTCGCTCCCTTCCTGCGTCAGGGCAGGCAGGAAAAAAATCCCCGCCCTTCCACCCTATCCCACAGTGGTCATCTGCTGACTCGAACCAGGACGGCATCGTTGTCCGCTACTTTGCCGGCCAGTGGACGCAGCAACAAATAGAATGCGACGGCGTGCGTGATCATCAGCAGAGGCACATAGATGATCGGGATGGCGTAGGTGGCTCCGAGCTGCCCCGCGATCGCGGGAAGGCCGACCTGAATGGCGTGGTAGTAGTCGACGAGGATGTCAGTCGCTCCCGCGAGATTGAATGCCACGACGAAAAACCAAAAGAGCGGACGTACCCTTACGGTGAGAAGCGCCAGGATGGCCAGCACTCCGGTTGCAAAGTCCCCGTAGGCGGCAAAGACTGTGAACTTGGCGGAGATGTCCGGGCCGATGATGCCCGGCAGGATAAAGACCAGCCCGAAGAAGCGGAAGCTGTGGACGGTGGCGATGAGGCGCTGCGCATCGACTCGGTCCATCGCCTTGAGCCTGGGCCAGAAGTGGGCCCCGAAGCAGAGCAGCCATGCGACATAACCAAGGATGAGTTGAATTCGGAAGATAGTTTCCGACGACATATCGACCTCCTTCTCCGATGAAGTTTGCTTTCCCTCGTTTAGTAGATGTATATACATCTAGTAGGATTCAAAAAAGTCACGCCGCTACGGCAGCCTCGGCCGCCGCGGTCAGGATCGACTGCAGGTTGTTCCAACCCGCAGCGCCGAGCTGGTTTCGCAGCCGCGATTGCGCGCGTTCCCAATCGGGCAGCGCGCGCTTGAGTTGCTTGCGCCCGCGAGCGGTGAGCTGGAGATGGCGTTCGCGGCGATCGGTTCCCTGCGCGGAGGCGATCCAGCGATTTTCGACGAGCGGGCGCAGCGTGCGCGTGAGCGTGGTGCTGTCCATGCAGAGAAGTGCGCCGATGCGGCCCTGCGTGACGGCACCCGTTCTGTCGAGCGCCTGCAACAGCGTGAATTGAGTCAGGGTCAGGCCGGCAGCCCGCAGCTCAGCGTCATAGAGCTGGGTGACGGCGCGGGCTGCGCGGCGCAGATTCGCGCAGGCGCAAGGAAGCTGAACCTGGTGTGTGGGCGTCTCCATGGATGCATGCATATACATACATCGTGAAGATGTCAAGCGAACCCCATAGCGTTATCGCGGATAGCATTCCAGGTGCGCCGGGGTTGCTTCCGATGCAAAAGACCCCCAAAAGCGTCCTTTTCTGACCATTTAAGGCCTGTAAAACCTCCCGCTAGGGGGTTGCTCCAGTCCCCTGTTAGTGCGGGTATTCGCTTCACGTCCTACCGTGAGGCTATTGCTCCTGCGCGATCTTGCCGCCTCTTGCGGAGAGCATGAGCTGGATCAGCTGTTCGGTGACTTTGGGCTCGAGGCCTTCGGTATGCCCCTTTTTCTCGCGGATGACGTCGGCCACGACGCGGCCGCCCTTGCAATCGGGATATTGCATTACCTCGGCGGTGCCGGGACGCGGGAGATGTCCCCAGGAATCGGAGCCGGGATTTTGGTGCTCGGGGTCGTAGACGTAGCCGGGCTTGGTGTCGACCACATCGGCGAGGCGGGCGCGCGCGCCGCAACTATATTTTGCGGCCCAGGGCGAGGTATCGGGCAAGGGCTGGCCGCCGAGTTCGTACTCGCCCGTTTCGAAGATGAACGAGAAATCGGCGGACGGAGGCTCGCGCAGCGCCGCCATCGCGGCCATGAGGTCAGCGGGAGTGAGAGGCGGAACGGTGCCGGGATTCGGGCGCGTCGCCGCGAAAAAGCTTGCCGGGATTGGCGGCTGCGGGCCTAGGCGGCCGCCGGATAGGCTGAGCCAGCCGTCCACGCGGCTCGCGAAAAAATCGGTGCGCAAGAGGCGGTTGGATGTCATGCCGCCCTGCGAGTGGCCGACGAGCCAGAAGGCTTTCACATTTTGCTTGCCGATCTGATCGACGAGCGAGGTGACGATATTTTGCAGGTACTCGTCGTCGGCCGGGGACCAGACGTGCGTCGGCGAATTCGGCGTGGCGACCACCAAGCGGTACTTGCCGACGTAGTCGAGGAGCGGGAAATAATGGCGCTGCCAGTTGCCGTAGGCGCCCGCGCCGTGAATGCTGAGAATCAGTGTGACCTTGTCGCCCGGCTTGAGGTCGCAGGGATAGTCGAGGAAGTAGGTGCGGCGCGTTTTCATCTCGACCACGGGACCCTGGTTGATCTCGCGATCCGCCGGGCAGTCCGCATCGGGACAGTGCAGGATCGGCGGGTCGACGCACGGCGCGCCCGCGAAACGCACGGGGGTTGTCGCTGTTGCTGCGCTTGCGCAGCGGCATATCCTACGAACGCGGCGATGGCGCCGGCCATCACCAACGGCTTGATCCAGGTGCGAGAAATTTTCATACGATTGCCTCCGATGCGATTCGGATTCCCCTCTCAAACCGTCGCCTATGGCGGTGGCCCAGTTGCCTCCTTCTACATTCGGATGGCATCGCAAGGCAAGAGCAGAATTATGCGCGGGGTTCGGAGAGGCTTCGGATAGAATGGCGTCGCGGTGGAATCGAGCGGCAGCAGCTCTGGGTGGGCAGGCTGTGCGTATAGCGAAGGCATTTGCGTTTGCGATTTCGATTTTTTCGGCGGGGGCGATGTTTGCGCCGGCCGCAGCCGCGCAATCGTCTGCGGCCTCTCGGTCTCCGGCGAAGGCGCTCAGTTCGAAGACGCGGCTGATCACGGTGGACGTGGTCGCGAACGACTCGCACGGCAATTCGATCGCGGGGCTAAAGGCTTCGGACTTCCAGATTTTCGACGATCGCGACGGGCCGCAGAAAATCGCGCGCTTTGTATACTTCGACCGGTCGGCAAAGCCGGGGCAGCCTGCAGCGAGCGGGGCCGCGCACGAAACGGCCGGGATATACTCGAATCAGGCTTACGCGCGGCTTGCGGTGCCGCCGACGGTCCTGCTGATCGACGCGCTCAACATTGAGTTCGGGAATCACGCTGTAGCGCAACACCATGCGCTCAAGCTGCTGGACGATGTGCCGGCCGACACGCCGATCGCTGTTTTTCTGCTGACGCACTCGCTCACCGTGGTGCAGGGATTTACGACCGACCGGGCGCTTTTGCGCAGGAGCGTCAACCGCGCCTTCGGGACGAGCGTCCCAAAGATCGAGAATCCCCAGGACGATCCCGACAGCCCGGCGAACAAGGCGACGGGCGACGAGCGCCAGAAGCTCCAGGATGCCCAACAGATGGTGTACGCGGAGCAGTTGACCGTGCTGGCGGACCAAAACGCGGACGCGATGCTGGCCATGGCGAACTACCTCAAGGATTATCCGGGGCGAAAGAATCTCGTCTGGTTTTCCGAGGCATTTCCGCTGTGGATCGAGCCCGGCGCGAATTACAACGGAAACACCGACGCGCAGCTCGCGAGCTACTCGCGACAAGCTTTCGCCGGAAGCGCGTCTTTCGCGCCGCAGGTGCGCTCGGCCGCGGAGGCGCTGACCGACGCGCGCGTGACCATTTATCCGGTGGATGCGCGAGGGCTCGATGTGTCGGGGCTGTATTCTGCTTCGACGGAGCCGCCGGCGATGACGTCGGGCAATCCGCAGGATGCGATCAACGCAGGCGCGCTGATGGGCGCGCAACTCGTCCGGGAAGATACGGACCGGGGCTTCTCGCAGGACACGATGGAAAAAATGGCCACGGACACGGGAGGCATCGCGTGCCGGAACACGAACGACTTGTCGGGCTGCGTCGCGACGGCGATGAAGGACGGCGCCTCCTACTACGAAATTTCCTACTATCCGGAAAACGTCCGGTGGGACGGCAGCTTTCATGCGATCACGGTGAAGACGCCCGTGCACGGAGTGAAGCTGCGATTCCGCCGCGGCTATTTCGCGACGGACACGGTGGGGCTCGCGAAGCAGAAACCGATGCAGCTGCTGAGGGATGCCTGCGCTTCGCAATTGCCGGCCACGACGATTCCGCTTACAGCCGAGGCGATTACGCCGCCGAAGGGCGGCAAGCAGTCGGACGAGACGAGATACTTCGTAACGATTTCGGCGAGCGGCCTCAGCTTGACGTCCGTCGCCGGATCGCTCGCGCTGAATCTGCAGACGGCTGTGTGCGAATACGATCCGAAAGGCAAGACTTTTCGGATTTACGAGCGCGATATTTCGCGAGCGGTGCCGGAGAGCGCGGATCGTTCATGGCAGGCGCAGGACGTGCGGAACGTGGTGGTCTTTAAGGCGAAGCCGGATACGCAGCACCTGCGGATCGCCGTGCTGGACGCGGCGACGGGTATGACGGGAGCGCTCGACGTGCCTGCCCATCCGCACGATTTCGTCGCGCTTTCTTCAAGCGTGGCGCCGGGTGGATCGGCCGCGAAACCGGATGCGGTGCTGTTCACGCACCTCGCGTTTCGATCGTCCTCGGGCGAATCCGGCTCTTTGGACGCAAAAGGCAACGAGCTGTCGTACGTAGGGAAACTGGATGCCGATCGAGCAGCGCCGGCGTTTTTCGAGAGCGTCTACGGAAAAGGATTCCACTGCGAGGCGGGAAGCCTAATTGCGAACGATCCGGCTCTTGCGCCGAATTTCGAATTTGCGTTTCGGAGTTCCGACGGGCTCAGTGCGCTCGTTGATCTGGCGGGCGATCGACCTGCATATTCCGGCGAACTCGGCGTTGATTCGACCGCGAAGGCGTTTTTCGATCGTGTCTGGAAGCTTTGCCACTGCCAGGCGCGGTAAAGGCGCTTGCTACGGGCGGACGGCGGCGAGGGTGATGAGCGGGACGCTGAAGAAGATGGCGCCGTCCGCGGCGATTTCGATGCGCAGCGCATCGACGAGCGCAGGAGACGCATTGCGGAAGGACCGCGTCAATTCCTCTACAGCTGCGGGCGGCGTATTCATGCGGCGAACCCATGCGGCGAAATCCATTGGGCGGCCATTTTCGGTGGCGAAGCCCGATTGCTCGAAGGTGATACGCAGGCCGGCGTCGGCGAGCATCGAGCGCCACTCGCTCGGCGTGTAGTTGCGCACGTGCGACGGGTCGCGCAGCTTTTCGATGTGATTCCACTGGCGATCGAGCGAGGCGTCTTCAGGAGACGCGCTGTCGACGATGACGATTCGCGCGCCAGGTTTTGCCACGCGCGCCATTTCGCCGATCGCGGCGCGCACGTCCGCGAAGTGATGCGGCGCCGTCCGAACAGTGATGACATCGAAGCTCGCGTCGGGAAACGGCAGCGATTCGGCGATTCCCTGCTGCGTCACGACGTTGGCCAGGCCGCGGGCGGCGGCATTACGCGCGGTCTCGCGGAGCATCGGCTCCGTCATGTCGTAAGCGACGATTTCAGCGACACGTGGAGCGAGCGCCAGCGCCGTGTGGCCCGCGCCGGTGGCGATGTCGAGAGCGCGATCGGTGCGCGCCGGTTTCGCGAGCTCGACCACCAGGCGTAGCGCCTCGGCATCGCTGTGCACCGGGCTCGTCGTATATGCGGCTGCGGCGGCGCCGAATTGCGCGCTCACACTATCGTGGATGCGCGACATTCGGTCCTTTTCGATTTGCTCTTGCTTCGCCATTGAACGTCAGGCGATGGGAAGCAGGGCGTCGGCAAGCTCGGCGGCAAAGGCATCGAGCTCGGCCGTACGCTCGGGAGTGACTTCGACCTTGTCCTGCTTGCGCACGAACCAGTGGCCGTCGGACTGGATCATCCGGGCGCTGAGATGGCCGCCCACGAGATAGGACGGCTCACCGTAGAGCGTGAAGCTGGTCGGGCCGCTGGGAGCTAGCAGCGCACCGACGTTGCCTTTGCGCACGCCGACGAAATTCTCGTACATCGGGAAAGCAACTACGTCGAAGCCCTGCGATTTGAGCTGTGCGAGGAAGCCGACCTGCTGTGGCGTCAATTCCATACAGAAAAAGAATACCACTTTGGCGGAGAGGCGGAGCAGGCGAACGGGAATTTTGAAATCGAGGGGGGGGCTCTTCCAGAAATGTTGCGCAGCGAAGAGGAGTTTCCTCAGGGGCTGAAGCCCAATTTCCTCTGATCGATCAATGTCGGAGCTGAAGCTCCGACCCCCTAAAGGGCGCGTCTGCGCCGCGCCGAATTTGAGGCCCCGAGGCGTTGCGCGCAGATTTGGCTATGGCGCGTCCTTGCAGCACATCCCGCCTACGCTCGAAGAAAGCTTCGGCGCGGCAGGCGGGGCAAGCCCGGACGGCAAGCGGCGGCGGCGAGCCGCCGCACTCCACGGGGATGGGTTCGATGGTAGAATCCGGGCGCTTTACGCGGAAACTTTTCGAAGCGAGGTTGATTCCGATGCGCAAACTTTTTCTGGTTGTGATGACGCTGATCGCGCTGGGTGCGGCGGGGTTGCTGATGCCGCGGGCGGCGCTGGCGCAGCAGCCGCAGGATTTCTCGAAGGTCGAGATCAAGGTGACGAAGGTTGCGGGCAACGTCTACATGCTGGAGGGCGCCGGCGGAAATATTGCGGCGTCGCTTGGCGATGACGGGATTCTGATCGTCGATACGGAGTATGCGCCGCTGGCCGCGAAGATTCAGGCCGCGCTCAAGGGCATCGGCATCACGGACAAGCCGGTGCGATTTGTGGTCGACACGCACTACCACAGCGATCACAGCAATGGAAATCCCGCGTTCGCCGCGGCGGGCGCGACGATCCTCGCGAACGAGAATCTGCGCAAGAGGCTTGCGGAAGGCAGCACGGTCGGCAATGGAGGCTCGATCCACATGCCGCAGCCGCCGCAGCCGAAGGATGCGTTGCCGGTGATCACGTACGACGACGGCATCAACATTTTCTTGAACGGCGAGGAAATCGAGGTGAGGCACATGCCAGCGGCGCATACCGACGGCGATTCGTTCATTTTCTTTGCGACGAACAAGGTGTTGCACACGGGCGACATTTTCGTCCGCTACGGATTCCCATTTATCGATGTGAATGGCGGCGGGAGCGTGCAGGGCATGATCGCCGCATGCGACAAGGCGCTCGCTGAATTTCCGGCGGATACGAAGGTGATTCCGGGCCATGGCGCGCTCGCCACGATGGACGACTTGCGCAGCTACGATCAGATGCTGAAGGACACGACGGCTGCGGTGCAGAAGGCGCTCGACGAGCACACGACCCTGGCGCAGATGAAGGACGAAAAGATTCTCGGGGCCTGGCAGAAGTTCTCGGGGAATTTCGTGAACAGCGATGCGTTTCTCGATGAGATTTACAATTCGCTGACTCTGCGGAAGTGACGATTGACCCGAACCGCGATTCCCAGGGCTAAAGCCCGCTCGTTGGGGGTGCTTTTTCGCGAGCCTGAAGGCTCACGCTTCCACCCTTGTCGCCGCTCACGCGGCCGAGGATGAGAGCGAGCCGGATTCGAGGCGGCGCAAGACTGCGCGCAGAGTCGCGGCGAGTTCTTCGCTGCTTACGTGGCTCTTGCGGAATTGCAGGCGCAGGCGGAACGCGCCATCCTCGGACTCGTAATCGAAGACGAAGGGCTGGGGCCTGGGCGCGGACTCCATTTCCTCTTTGCGGGCGCGGCGGGCTTCGTCGCGCGTGAGATTGCCCTGGACGATGCGGTGTACGATTTCCTGCATCTTCTTTTCGGTGGGCTGGCGCGCGACTTGAAGAAGCAGAGATTTCGAGACGATCCCGTTTTCGATGCACGTGTGGCGCACTTCGTCCGGAATCACGCGCAGCGACATCGTCTCGGTGACGGACGAACGCGAGCGGCCGATTTTCTTGGCGATGTCGTCGTGCGTGTAATCGAACTGGTCGGCCAAGCGCTGGAGGCCGTCGGCTTCTTCGAAGGCGGTGAGATCTTTGCGCTGGAGGTTTTCGATCAGCGCGATTTCGAGGGTTTCGGCGTCGTCGGCGATTTTCTCGATGCAGGGGAGTTCGTGCAGGCCGGCGGCCATCGATGCGTGATAGCGGCGCTCGCCCGAGATAATGTAATACGTGTCTTCGTGCGGGATGTAGCGAACCAGAAGCGGTTCGAGCACACCTTTCTGCCTGATCGAGTCGGAGAGTTCGCGAACGTCGCCGATGGTCTTGCGCGGCTGATCCGGATTGGGGCGGATCTTGTCGATCGGGATCATGCGCCCGACAGATGCGCCGCTGAAGCTTGTTAGTGTCTCCACGTAATGCGCGTCATGCCGCATCTTGAGAGTGACGGGCAACCCGATCCTCTTCGACACGTTGCAATACCTCCTGAGCCAGTTTCTTGTAGTCTTCCGCGCCGGAAGATTTCGGCGCATAACTGAACACGGTTTCTTTGTAGGCTGGGCTTTCCTCGAGGCGGACGTTCTTGGCGATGCGCGTCTTGAAGAGCGCGCCGCCGAAGACGGTGCGAATCTGCTCGTAAGTATCGCGCGCGATGGTGGTGCGCTTGTCGTAGAGCGTGATGACGACGCCGAGAACTTTCAAATCCGGGTTGGGGCGCGCGCGGATGCGGCCGTAGGTCTCGAGCAGGTCGTCGGTGCCCTCGATCGCGAAGTACGCCGCCTGAATTGGCACGAGCAGATGCGTAGATGCGACCAAAGCATTTACCGTGAGGATGCCGAGGGCCGGCGGCGTGTCCAGCACGATGTAATCGAACTGTTTCAGGATCGGCGCCAGCGAGTCTTTCAGACGGAAGGGAGCGTCGAACTGGCCGGCGAGCTGCTGCTCGAGGCGCGCGAGAGTCAGCCGCCCGGGCGCAACGAAGAGATTCGGGTCCTTCGTTGAGCGAATGACTTTCGCCATCTCGGCGCGCTGGTCGGCAAAGACGTCGTACATCGTGGTCTGAATTTCGTCTTGATTGAAGAACGCGATGGTGGCGTTGGCCTGTGGATCGAGATCGATCAGGAGCGTTTTTTTCTTCTTGAGAGCGATGGCGGCAGCAAGATTGATGGCTGTGGTGGTCTTGCCGACTCCGCCTTTTTGATTGGCAATTGCCAGGACGCAGGTCAAACCTTTGCCCCTCAGTCTCGTAGTGCAACCCCAGACCAATGCCTAGTGCCCTGCGGTTTGCCCTCCACTACGAGTAGCGCTCAATGTACCTAGTCTCCGCCGCCCAACGCAAGAGAAATCTGTTCGGTTCGGGCGCGAAACTTGGATTGCGTCATCGTCGCCCAGACGGTGGCGCTCTCTTTTTCCACAGATTGGTTCGAATCAAGAGCGGCTCGTTTTCATCTATATCTCTGGTGAGGCGCGGGCGGCTCCTTGCATGCTGTCGCCCACCAGCCTACAGCAGTCCAAGGAGAACGCGTTATGGCGACGATTACAACGAAGGACGGAACCGAGATCTTCTACAAGGATTGGGGCAAGGGTCAGCCGATCGTTTTCTCGCACGGTTGGCCGCTGACCGCGGATGACTGGGACGGACAGATGCTGTATTTCGGGAACCTCGGCTATCGCGTGATTGCACACGACCGGCGAGGCCATGGCCGCTCGGGCCAAACATGGGACGGCAACGACATGGACACCTACGCGGACGATTTGGCCGAGCTATTCGAAAAACTCGATCTGAAGGACGCGATCATGGTGGGGCATTCGACCGGCGGCGGCGAAGTGGCGCGCTACCTGGGTCGCCACGGCACCAAGCGCGTCTCGAAGGCGGCGCTGATCAGCGCGATCACGCCGCTCATGTTGAAGACCGACCGAAACCCGACCGGCGCGCCCCGTGAGGTTTTCGACGGCTTGCGCGCCGCGCTGGCAGGCAACCGGCCGCAATTCTATAAGGACATCACGATTCCCTTCTACGGATACAACCGCCCGGGCGCAAAGATTTCCGAAGGCATCCGCGAGCATTGGTGGCTGCAGGGCATGGTGGGGGCGTGAAGGCTCACTACGACTGCATCGGGGTGTTCTCGGAAACCGACACTACCGAGGACTTGAAGAAGATCGACATCCCCGTGCTGGTGTTGCACAGCAAGGACGATCAGATCGTGCCGATCGCCGCGGCGGGCCCGATGGCCGCCAAGCTACTGAAGAAGGCGACGCTGAAGGTCTACGAAGACCTTCCGCACGGCATGCCCACAACCCACGCGGACATTATCAACGCCGATCTGCTCGCGTTTTTCGAGGGGACGGCGGCGCAAGCATCCGCGCAGGCGCTCGCGATCGCTCGGCCTTCGCTTCTGCGCGAAGGCCGAGCGGATCGGTCGAGCGGCCAGCCCGGGGCTGAAGCCCAGTTACCCCAGCACGCTTTTCGCGAGCCTAAAGGCTCACGCTTTCACCTCACGAGAAGAGCCGGCGAGACGCCGGCGCGGCGTTCGCGGCTGCGAGCAAACTTGGCCGCGCCGCGCGCTCCTGCTAAACTCGTGCTTGCACGCCGATGGGCGTGCGCACTTGACGAAAGGTGTGCATGGCGAGCACCGAGACCGTCCTTCAACCTCCGGACCAGAATCCGCCAGGCCGCATACCCGCTGTTGCGCCGGTGTGGCACACGGTGCTTTTCGTCGTCGTCCTGCTGACAGTTGCATACGTTCAGGCCATGCCGCGTTTTGCCGCGCAGCAGGCACAGCTTCCTAGCCGCATTCCCACCTATATCCTCACGATCTGTTTCGAATTCTTTCTGGTTGGATACGTGTGGCTTGGGGTGTGGCTGCGGCGAACCAAGTTACGCGATCTGATCGGGGGGCGCTGGGCACAATGGAAGGATTTCTGGACTGATGTGCTGGTGGCGTTCCTTTTCTGGCTCGTGATCCTCGGGGTTTTGACGACGCTATCGTGGGCGCTGCATTTCAATGGAAACGAAGCAGCAAGTTTTCTGATGCCGCAGACGATTCCAGAAATGATTCTGTGGGTTATGCTCGCCGCGACTGCCGGATTTTGCGAAGAGCTGGTGTTTCGCGGCTACCTGCAGCGGCAGTGCCTTGCGCTGACGCAAAACGTCGCAGCCGCCGTGATTTTGCAGGGTGTGATTTTCGGGACGGCGCACGCCTATCAGGGGGCGAGAGGCGTCGTCGTGATTTCGATCTACGGGATGATGTTTGGGGCGCTCGCGGCGATGCGCAAGAGCTTGCGCCCGGGCATGATGCAGCACGCGACGGAGGACGGCGTCTCCGGAATCGTCTACCATTTTGCTTCGAAACTCCGCCATTTGCCGCTCATCCGCTTTTAGTTTGGCCGGGCATGCTGTCGTGGCGAGGGAAAATGCCGGTCGCGCTGGGGCTACCAGGCTGCTGAAAAAAGGGCAGATCCCTCGCTTCGCTCGGGATGACAGTCGAAGGAGTTTTGCGGCAAACCGCTACATTTTGTATCGGCCGAGATCCTCGTCGTTGAGGTTCTCGAGCCACTTGCGCAATTCCTCGTTGGAGCTTTTTTCGGCGGTGGGGCCGGCGACCTTCGAGCTTTTCAGGACCTGATCGTCGACGTAGATCGGGCAATCGAGGCGCAGCGCGAGAGCGAGCGCGTCGCTGGGCCGCGAATCCATCGAGATAATTTGTCCTTCGCGCTCCATCCAGATCAGCGCGTAGAACGTGTCTTCCTTGAGGTCACACACCACGACGCGCTGCACGCGGACGTTGAGGCCGTTCAGGACATTCTTGAGCAGATCGTGCGTCATCGGGCGCGGCGTCTGCACCTTTTCGATTTCGAGAGCGATTGCGTTGGCTTCGTAGACGCCGACCCAGATCGGCAGCACGCCGCTGCCCTGGGTTTCCTTCAGGACGACCACTGGCATGTTGGTCATCGGGTCCATCATCAGTCCCCTGATCTTGACCTCGAGTTCCATGTGGCCCTCCAGTTTTGATTCCGGTTGCCGCTAAATCACCTGCTCGCCCGCGACGCCGTTGGCGCTCGCCCGTGTGACCTTCACTTGCACGTATTCTCCCAAAAGAGATTGATGAGGCGAAGTGAAATTTACGGGACGGTTGCTAGTGGTGCGCCCAGCCCACTGATTGCGCGATTCGTGGCGGCCGTCGACGAGGACTTCGAACGTGCGGCCGACGAGCTTTTCGTTGCGCGCGATCTGAATCTGGCGCTGGCGATCCATCAGGATCGCGAGACGCTTCGCCTTTTCTTCCTCGGGAATCGCGTCGGGCATGGTGGCCGCCGAAGTGTTGGGCCGCGGCGAATACTTGAACGAGAAGATGCCGTCGTAGCCGACCGCCTCGAGCAGCGTGATGCTTTCCTCGAAATCTTTTTCCGTCTCGCCCGGGAAGCCGACGATGATATCGGACGTGATGCTAATCGGGCGGCGCGCGGCGCGAATCCAGGAGATTTTCTCGAGATATTCGTCGCGCGTGTAGGTGCGGCGCATCGCGCGCAGGATTGGCGTCGAACCGGATTGCACCGGCAGATGGATGTGGTCGCAAAGCGCCGGAGTGGCGTCGATTGCTTCCACGATCCCGCGGTGAAAATCGTTCGGGTGCGACGTGGTGAAGCGCACGCGGCGGATACCGTTCACGGCCGCTACTTCGCGCAGCAGTTCTACGAAATTCAGGCCGCGCGGCGAGGGATCGCGATACGAATTTACCGTCTGGCCGAGCAATTGAATTTCGGTGTAGCCGGCGTCCGCGAGGCGTCGCGCCTCGGCAAGCACCGATTCGCTCGCGCGACTGAGTTCCGGGCCGCGCGTGTGCGGGACGACGCAGTAGGCGCAGGCGTAGTCGCACCCTTCGATGATTGTGAGATAGGCGCGAATGGGATTGTCGCGCCGCGTGATTTCCGTCTCGAACGTTTCGTCCGTATCGAGGTCGAGTCCGGTGACGCGCCGCCCGCCCTCTTCGAGCTGTGCGACGAGTTCGGGCAGTTTGCGGTAGCTTGCCGAGCCGCATACCAGGCTTACCCACGGGGCGCGCTCGAAAATCTCTTCGCCTTCCTGCTGCGCGAGACATCCGAGGACGCCGATCACTTTGCGTGTCGAGGCGTAGCGCATCTCGCCGAGGCGCGAAAATACTTTCTGCGCCGCCTTTTCGCGAATGCTGCATGTGTTGTACAGGATCAGATCGGCTTGCGCCATGTTTTCCGCCACGGCGTAGCCGCGCTCGAGCAGGACGCCCGCCACCTTTTCGGAATCGTGCGCATTCATCTGGCAGCCGAAGGTCTCGATGTAGAAGCTCTTGCCGTTGAAAGAGGCCACGCTGGAATCGAGCGGGCGGAAGTCGCTCGTGGTGGTGTCGGCTGCAGGCGGCACTCCCGGCATCGCGAGCGCTTCGATTCCGATATCGAACGCTTTGCTCATCCTTGATTTCAGTTTAGCACAAGAGCATTGCAGGTGCCCGGCGAGCCAAATACACTGATAACTACACTTTCGGTGGAGGTTCGCATGCCCAAGCGAATCGCCGGAATCCGGCCAATGGCCGCCCTGGTTCTGCTCGCGGTCGCTACTGCTTCGATTGCCGAGGCGCAGAACGAATCTCTGAGATCCGTCGCATCGGAACTCGCGGGCACGATTGAGGGCTCTTCCTTGCAAGACGCGATTCACGATCCCGCGGTCTTGGTGAAGGACTTTGCGCAGACGCACGGCGCGCGGACAGCCCTGGGGGCGAAGATGGCGGATCAGTTCTCGAAAGCTTTGATCGACACACAAGGGCTGAGACCGCTCGACACGCATCTACCCGCGTTCCATGTTCTCGAAGCCGGCGAATCGCCATCGATTCCGGATAACGACTTAGAAGACCACAAGGGCGAATGCCACGATCCAGAACTCGGGGCACGGTTCATCGTCGAAGGGTACATTGACGTACTACCCGAGACGATCGTTCTGCGAATTGTGACCACGCGGACTCGCGACAAACAAGCGATCTTCGACAAGCGAATCACGCTGCCGCTCGACGCCGAAATGCGAACCTTGCTTGCTACGCCTCTGCCCGACCCGCGCGCGCCCTCGAGAAATGAGCCTGTTAACTGGGTGCGACCAGGCTTCCGAGTTGAAGATGGTGAGAAGGCTCCGCATGGCGACGCGGCCAAGGGCTACACCCAGTTGCGCTGCATATATTGCCCGAACGCGGGCTATACTGACGCGGCGATAGCGGTCAAGATACAAGGCACCGTCACGATGGATGTGCTATTCGACATGCAGGGCCTACCCGCAGAAATCGCGATCGTTGAAGGAATGCCGTGCGGTCTGAACAAAGCGGCGGTCGACGCTGTAGCTCAATGGAAGGTCACCCCCGCCAAGGATCCCAATGGAAGGCCGACCGCTGTCTGGACGACCGTCGAAGAGAACTTCCAGATCTTTTGACCAGCCCTAGTAGTTTGCGGCGGGCGGCGCCATCACATAATTATTGTAGTCAGCGGGCGTGTAAGGCGAGCCCGCGTAGGGAGAGTTGGCATCAGGCGAATTGGCGTCGGGCGAGTTGGAATAATCCGGGCCGGGATAGACGGAATTGTACTGGTCGTTGTAATCGCCGGTGCCGTTGTCCGGGCCATTGTCCGTGTAGTAGCTGAAATCGTAATTGTCCCAGCCATATGGGTTGTACCAATAGGGATTCCAACCGTAGCCCCAATCTAAATAGGGGTCATACCATCCCGGGTAGCCCCAACCAAATCCCCAGTAAGGTCCGGGCCAGCCCCAGCCAATTCCCCAACCCCAGCCCCAACCGAAGCCGCCCCAACCCCAGCCGCAATTCCAGCAGCCTCCCCAACCACGGCCGCCGCGCCATCCTCCGTAGCCGCCGAAACCGCGATCGCCGAAGCCTCTGCCAAACGAATTTCCGCCGAATCGATCGCCTGCGATGGTGGAACCACCGATGCGAGAGCCTGCAAATGTCGAAGTCGTGCCGCGCGAAGAAACCGTGTGTGCGCCGCCCGCGAAACTACTGCCGGACCGTCCGAAGGAGTGCCACTGTCCATCGGCAAGCGCGGAATTGTGTAAGCCGGAAGCCGAGGCGTTCATTGCACGGCCGCCGTTGCCGAACGAATGCCATCGGCCGTCGGCAATTGCGTTGCGTGCCCCGAAGGAGCGACTTGCACCGCCGAAGCGGCCCGCACTGCTGAATCCGCGGCCGTTCGTGCCGGAAGATGATCTGCCGCCAAATCCAGAGCCGCGTGACGCGAACCCGCCGCCGCGATACGCCGATCCGCCAGAGCCGCGCGATGCGAATCCCCCTCCGCGATAAGCTCCACCCCCACGATATGCGCCGCCAAACGATCCGCCGTACGACCGCCCGCCACCACCGAATGCGGAGCGTCCACCACCGCTGAAGCTACCTCCACGAAATCCGCCGCCACCACCACCGCCGTGGAAGCCTCCGCCGCCCCCACCGCCGTGAAAGCCACCTCCTCCGCCATGCCCTCCGCCTCCGCGCTGAGCGAGGGCAAGATTCGGCACAAAAAGAATAAGTGCGAGTGAGGCAATCAAGGCGAAAGATACTTTTGCGAAGGTGGATCTTTTCATGGCGGCGCCTCCACCAGAATCCGGCCGTGACGCGGTAGGCCCGCATACGCGGCCTGTGGCCTATCCTACTCCTTTTGATTGCCGAAGGACCATTCTGGTTGCAACGCAATGACTGCGCGGGGGCACCGGAAACAAAGCTTGGCCTCAGCGGCGGCACAAGTGCTACAACAGGGTATAATTAGGCTGGGGTTGCCCCTTACTGGGGGTTGGGATGAATAGACATATTTTGAAGTCAGATAGCCGAGATTAAAGAGGAGCCACACCGAAAT
Source organism: Candidatus Acidiferrales bacterium (assembly GCA_049279635.1). Classification (GTDB taxonomy): domain Bacteria; phylum Acidobacteriota; class Terriglobia; order Acidiferrales; family UBA7541; genus Palsa-295. The sequence goes on along the minus strand of JBAPOM010000086.1, from coordinate 2,962 downwards.
GGGATATCGCGACAAGCCGGAAAAGAAAACAGGACGGGCGGGATTTGTGGAAGCTAAACTTGAAGAGCTTCGCCGCCGCTGGGACGCTGCGACAACCGAGCGCGAGAAAGCCGAAGTCTCCGAACAGATTCGCGAATGGCAATCCTTCCGGCCGGAGCGGTCCAGTTCCGGCGGCGGCCGCCGCGAACAGCAAAACGGAACCTCAAGGTTTCGGGTGCTGCTCGAAGAACGCCGACATGATGTCGGTCGCGCGCACATCGTTGCCGCTCCCGCGTGCGCCGGGCCACATGTGACGCCCGCCTTGGATCGCGTAGAGCGCGACACTCGTGCCACCGCCGCAGTCGGAATAGATCGTCGTGTACACCTCGGACGTTTCTTCGCGCTGTGGCGCGGACGCGTAGCCGTCTTGATTCACCCAGAATGTTACTGTGTCCATCACCGGCGTGTCGGTGCGACGCTCTCCAACCTGAAACGGAGTGCTGCCGCCCTTGAACGGGACCAGCCGGTCCGCGGTGCCGTGAAAGACCAACACCGAGACGCGATTCGACGGATGGCATTCCAGATTCTGCGCGCCTTCCACAGGCGCGATCGCGGCGATTTTGTCTGAAAGCTCGCACGCCAGCCGGAAGGACATCATCGCGCCGTTTGAAATTCCCGTCACGTAAATGCGCCTCGAATCGACCGGGTAGTCGCGCTCGAGCTTGTCGATCAGCGCGCGGATGAACGCCACGTCGTCTACTTCCTCCCTCATCGCTAGACCGCAGCAGTTCCCCGAGTTCCACGTCGGCAGGCGTCCGCTGCCCCTCGGATACGCGACGAGGAAATTTTCGCTATCGGCCAGCTCGCTCATGCCGGACATTCGTTCGGCGCTTTCCGGGCTTTGCGTGGCGCCATGCAGGACGAGCACCAGCGACATCTTTCGCTGCGGATCGTAATTCGAGGGCACGTGCACCAGATACGTTCGCGTGCTGCCGCCGACAGCGATCGAGGCGGACTTTGTGGCCATCGCGCGGTTGGCCGCGACCATCAACAGCGCGGCCAGCAGCACTCCCGCCAAGCAGAAAGCTGCGATCGGTCTTCGGCGATCTTTCATGGCATCACGTGTCTCCAGTAAAACACGCGGGTTGGGCAAATGTTGCGCGAGGTTCCTTGCGCGCAATGCGGCGGGGCGACGAGACTGCTGTTTAGGATGAAATGCGCCGGCCGGTAAAAACCTGCACGGGCGAGCCGTCGGCGATGAAAGCGGAATCGGGCGCGCGGCGTAGCACCTGGTCGAGTTCCGCGCCGTAGAGCGATTCGGCGTCGCCCTCGAAAGCTGCCGCTGAGCTGGCCCAGACGCGCCACGGCACGTGCGAGACGTGATATTCGACGGAGCCGCCGTCGCGTTGCGCCGAATAGCCCCAATAGTGCTCGGTGATGAACTGCTCGACGCTGCCTTCCGCCGCATAAGCCGGCGCACCTGACGCCTCTGCACGCAGCCCGCACCACTGGCGCGCGACTTGCCACTGATATTCCGCACTGATGCCCGCGCCATTTGTGTTGACTGCGTGGCGCATCGGAAGGCTCACGTAGTTTTCGCCATACGCGAGCCTCGCGAGCTGGGCTACTGCGAATCGCGGCACGATTTCGCGGATGAAGACGACGCCTCGCCGGACTTCGCTGCCTTCGCGGCGCCTCACGTAGAAGCGCAGATTCACTTCGTCGAAATTCGTGTGGAAAGGCAGCGGGACGAATCCGAACAGCTTGGTGCGGAGAAAGCGGAATCCGACGAGGCTGACGTAGGCTCTTCCCTCGAAAGCGTCCAACTCCGTCCCGCGGGGAACATGCGGCGCGACCATGCTCGGATCGATCTCGTAGTTCAGCATGACGAGATCGCGCCACTCCGCGGACAGAAACACGCGCTCGCCGTCGCTCACCGTATGTGCCGGCACGTTGTCGTCATTATAGCTCGACCGCCGACGACCGCCCGGACATGCGGTTGCGAGGACTGTGTGATCCCGGAATAATTATTGATGTTGCTTTGTGCAGCAAATCGACAAATCTTTGCATCTCATTGGTTTGACCCGTACAAGTGCGTATGCTACGGTAGATTTGCCCGGCGAAAATTGTCTTCTGGGGAGGAAATTATTTCTGGCCTGGCGCTCGTCGTAGTTGCCAATCCGCTCACGCTTTTGGAACAGACGAGCGGCTTGGCCCGCGTCGTTCTCGGCATTCTTTTGATTCTTTCCGTTGTTTCCTGGGCTTTAATCCTGCAAAAGTGGGCGCAGCTAAGCGGGCTCGACCGCAAGACTAACCGCTTCCTCCAGATGTTTCGCGCGGGCGGCGGCCTTCCGAATCCCAAGACTTTGCGCACCGGTTCTAGTGGGACGCCGCTGATCGCGGTGTACGACGCGGGCTACGCCGAACTCTCGTCGCAATTGGCGGGCGGCAATCCGCACGGTGGTAGGGTGAAGAATTCGAACGCCATCGGCGTTGACATGAGCGTTGCTGCGGGCGATGAAGTGCGGCGCCTCGAGCGCGGGATGTCCACGCTCGCCACAATCGCTTCCGTTTCGCCGTTCATCGGCCTCTTCGGCACGGTCTGGGGCGTGATGGACGCCTTCACCGGCCTCGGCGACGCCGGCACGGCCAGTCTTCGCGCCGTCGCTCCGGGCATTGCCGAAGCGCTTATCACCACGGCCGCGGGCCTCGCCGCCGCGATCCCGGCGCTTATCGCCTACAACCACTACCTCCAAGGCATCCGCTCGATCGCGTCGCGCATGGATAGCTTCGCGGCGGAGTTCGTTGCCAAGGTCGAAACCCTTTACAGTTCGCCCAACCCGCCGAGCGCTTAGATGCCACAGGTTCAACGCGAAACCGGCACGTCGCTGTCTGGAATCAACATGGTGCCGTTCATCGACGTGGTCCTCGTGCTGCTGATTATTTTCATGATCACGGCGCCGATCCTGCAGTCGGGGATCGA
>JBAPOM010000085.1:0-11222 GCA_049279635.1 Candidatus Acidiferrales bacterium | reverse complement strand
TGGCGGTTACCGCTGCGCTGCTGCTCGCGAGCGCCGCGCACGCGCAGGTGACGCTGAACTCGGCGCGCGTGGGCGGGCCGGACACTGCCGCCTTGGCGAAGTTCTACGAGGCTGCGTTCGGCATGTTTGAGACGAATCGGATCACCGTCCCCGGAGGAGCGGAGATCTTCTTGAACTTCGGCACGACGGCCGACGAGGCCAAGGCCAACAAAAGCACGCCGATCGTGATCACGCATCGCGATTCCGACGACCTGAAGGACCCCATCGCGCACCTGATCCTCAACGTGAAGGACATGACGGCGACGGTCGCGGCCATCAAGGCGGCCGGGGGCTCGATGGCCGGCGATCCGCGCGGCTTCGGAAACACCGGCATCATGATCGGCATCGCCATCGATCCGGATGGCAACCGACTTGAGCTGATTCAACGTCCCTGAATCAGAGCTAGCATTTCCCGTGGTTTGACGTCACGTCTCCGAAGGCTAGGCCGGCTGCGTGTCTTGCGGGGCGCCCAGCAGAGGAATCAATGGATCGAGAGGGAAGATTGCGGGTCGATGCCTAACTCTTCGCGAAGAGCATTCCGAATGCCATCCTGCAATTCGAATAGTAGGGAAGCGGAGCTCCTGAATATCTGACTGTCCTTCTTGTGGACTTTCGCGGCAATGGTCGTGGTCAACGTGATGTAGTTGTCGACCGCTTCGACAACTTTCTTCCCACACGTTATACCAACAAAAAGTTGTGACTCTCGGAGAGCTGACATTGCCTTGAACCACTTCTCGTTCTCTTCAATTGTCTTCTGTGCCCAGATATCACCTGGCGTCGATGGGTTCTTGATCTGGGTCTGTAGCAGATTCTCTAGATTCTTCAAAATATCAAAGACTGCTGTCACTCTCCTCGCCAATTCAAAGAGCACCTCGCGCTTCAGCTCCCAACGCTTCTCGCGGTCCCAGAGTTCAGCCTTCACTTCGGTTTCGATTTTGGTGGTAATTCGCGTCAGCGCAGCCGTTTGTTTTTCGAGTTCCCTGAATTCTTCTCGCGTAGCTAGATTCTCAGCTTTCTTTTTCAGGTACGAGGACAAGTAGATTGCTACGCCAACGAGGCAGGCATTCAAGAGCAGCAGCAAAATGAGAAATGTGTTCAGCATGCTTGTCGAGAATTCTAGCGCATCCGGGCGGCGTTTTCTGATGCTCCGGAATTGAGGCGGAGCCTGCGGGAGCGACGGGTGCTATTCGAGCGAATAGAGCTTCAGGACGCGCTTGCCGGGGACGGTGACCGCGAGCGACTGCCCATCGGGCGCGATCTGGAAATTGTGGAATTCGAGATCGTGCAGCGCCGGGGTGAACGAATCGTCGTACAGGCCGACCCAGACGAGATCGTTCGATTCATCCGGGGGGCCGCGCTTGAGCAGGACGCGGCGGTCGTCGCTGCCCCATTGGAAAACTCCGAGGCCTGCGTTCACCGTCACGCGCTTCGACGGGTCGGCGATGTCGATCACCTCGATGGTGTCGCCATCTTCGAAAAATCCGATTTTCTTGCCAGACTTGGAAACGGCGAGCGAGCCGTTGAAGCTGTCGATCGTGGCGATTTCCGTCACCGATTCGCGCAGCAGATCGAGCGCTTCGACCGTTAGCCGGCCGCGCAGGCTCAGGTTTGCGCTCACGGCAAAGGCGCGATTGCGCGGCGCGTCCCAGATCACGTTGTCGAACGTGTGGCCCTCGAAGAGTTGGGTGGTCTGTCCATCGGCAGGGTGCACGCGCGTGATCGTGTAGGGAGGGGCGAGGCTCAGGTAGACGACGCTTTGACCGTCCGCGAGCCATGTGGCGTTGGTCGCATCCTGAATGAAGCGATCCTTCGAGCCGGCCACTTTGATCTCGTTACCATCGTTATCGAAAAGCGCGACGACCTTCCGCCCGCCAACGCTGAAGACGTCGGCATCGTCCGAGCGATCTTCTTCGCCCTTTTTGTTGACGTGCGGGTGGTAATCGGGCGGCGGTTCCTGCAGGGTGATGCTCGCGGCGATGTGCTTTCCATCCGGGCCCCATGCGAGCGTATTAACGACGTATCCGCCGCCCGGCAGCTGCTCCGGCATGAATTTATCGACGTCGACGATGCGCTTACCCCTGCCGGACCCCGTGGCGACGTCGATTTCGTCGCGTTCGATGATCAGCTTCTTGATGCGCTTGAGTTTCGGGACTGCGAACAGGATCTCGTTGTTGGTGGAGATGTCGAACGCCTGGCAATCGTCGTCGATCACCATCTTTGGTTTGTCTTGCGCCCTCGCAGGCGGAACGCCCAGCGATAAAATCGCAGCTGCGGCAAGCATCGAGAGCAGCGCGGCAGTGCGCATGCCGGGCGGGGCAGGGAATCGACGTCGCGCGTGCCTGTAAATTTCCGAGAAGATCTCTTTCACGCCGCGTCGCTTACGCGTCATTTTTCCCCTTTGTCCTGATTCGCCGGATCTCTTCCATGCGCTGCCGGATGCGCGCTTCGAAGCCCTGGTCGGTCGGCTTGTAATAAGCGCGCCCCGCGAGACTCTCGGGCAGGCACGTCATGTCCGTGACTTTCTCTTCCGCATCGTGCGCGTATTGGTAGCCCTTGCCATAGCCGAGGTTGCCCATCAATCCCGTGACCGCGTTTCTTAGATGCAGAGGGACCGGCTCCGCGATGGTCCCCTGCAAATCTTCGTGGACGGCGCCATAGCCGGTGTAAAGCGCGTTCGATTTCGGCGCGAGCGACAAATAGACGGCCGCCTGCGCGAGCGCGAGATATCCCTCAGGCGGGCCGATGAAATCGAACGCTTCCTTCGCCGCAATCGTGACGGCGAGCGCGCCCGGCTCGGCCAGGCCGATGTCCTCGCTCGCCATGCGCACCATGCGCCGCGCGAGATACAGCGGGTCCTCACCCGATTCCAGCATGCGCGCGAGCCAGTAGAGCGCGGCGTCTGGATCGGAATTGCGCACAGATTTGTGCAGCGCCGAGATGAGGTTGTAGTGCTCCTCGCCGGCTTTGTCGTAGGGCAGCAGCTTTTTCTGCAGCACGTCTTCGAGCCGCGCCTCGGAAAGGATGCGGCGTGCGTCCGCGCCGGGCTCCGTGCCGAGCACCAGGGCTTCGAGCGTGTTGTATGCTGCTCGCGCGTCGCCATTGGCGAGGACGGCGATGCGATCGAGGATTTCATCGCTTGCCTCGACGCGCTCCTTGCCCAGCCCGCGCACCGGGTCTTCGATCGCCTTGCGCAGCAGCGCGACGATCTGCTCCTGCGAAAGCGGCCGCAGCACGTAGACCTTCATCCGCGAAAGCAGCGGCGCGATCACCTCGAACGACGGATTTTCCGTGGTCGCGCCGATCAGCAGGATGTTGCCGGCCTCGATATGCGGCAGGAAGGCATCCTGCTGCGCGCGATTGAAGCGATGCACTTCGTCGATGAAGACGATCGTGCGCCGCCCGTAGCGACGCATGCCCTGGGCCTTCGCCATTACCTCCTTGATTTCCTTGATTCCGGCGAGCACCGCGCTGAAGGGAACGAACTCCGATTTCGTGCGCCTGGCGATCACGCGCGCGAGGGTTGTCTTGCCGCATCCGGGAGGGCCCCAGAGCAGCATCGAGCCCAGATCGTCGCGCTCAATCTGCGTGCGCAGCGGCTTGCCGGGGCCGAGCAGTTCTTCCTGGCCGATGAATTCGTCGAGCGTTTGCGGACGCATCCGGTCGGCCAGCGGGCGCCCCGCCAGCGGCTCGTCTTCCGGTTCGATCGCGCGAAACAGCCCCATTCCGCGTTAATCCTCCCCTTTCGCGGCTTCGGCTCGTTGCCGCGCCGCCTCATACAGCACGATCGATGCCGCCACGCCCGCGTTCAGCGACTCGACAGTGCCTGCAGTCGGGATCGAAATCACGGCGTCGGCGGCGTGCGTGATTTCTGCCGGCAGACCCGCGCCTTCGTTGCCGACGAACACCGCCGCCGGCTCGCGCCAATCGGCGCGAGCGCGCGATTCGCCCTCGCGGCCGTTGCGCACTGAGCTCGCGGCATAAATTTTCACGCCCGCGATTCGCAGCTGCGCGAGCAAAACCGGAATTGCCATCCCGCGCAGCAAGGGAATCCGCAGCGTCGATCCCGCGGAAGCGCGCAGCGCCTTCGGCGACCACGGGTCGGCCGTGCCGCGCGTGGCGATCGCGCCCGTCGCGCCAAACGCTTCGGCCGAGCGCAGGATCGTGCCCACGTTGCCCGGATCCTGAATCGCAGCGAGCACGACCACCAGCGGCGAATTCCCACGCATCGCGCCTACTCCGTGCAACACGTCGTCCAATCCCCACTCCGGTTGGCGAAAGAGCGCGGCGACACCCTGCGGGGCCTCGGTCCCGGACACGCTTTCGAATAGCTTGTCGCTCGTCTTCAGAATCTGTGAAGGCGGAATGCCCGCTTCGCTCTCGTTCGCCGCTTTCAGGATCGCCGCAGCGGCGCGTTCGCCCGATTCGCTCACGAGCAGCGCCTCGACGGCAAGCCCCGACCGCAGCGCCTCTTCCACCAGCTTCGGTCCTTCGATTCCTATTGGCTCGTTTCTCGCGGGGTCCGGCCCCTTGCCGCGCAGCGCGGCGCGGAAAGCTTTCAGCCATTTATTGTCCCGGCTCGTGATGGTGGTCATGGCGATCGGTCCAGCCTCAGGCGCGCGCCCTGCTGCAAGCCTAACAAACGCCGTTCGCGGCGTAAATCACCGCGCCCAGCGCACATCCCGGTAAAATCTTGTGCTGGTTCATCTTGCGCCGTCAGCGGCGGTTATGTTAACTTGCACTGGCAGTCAGGCACCGTCCGCGAGCGAACATTTGGCCGTCGAAGTCCTTAAAATCTCATCGGAAGCGCCCAACAGGCAAACAATCGAGTACGCCGCAAGTTTCATCCGGCGCGGCCGTGTGGTTGCGATACCGACGGATACCGTCTACGGCCTTTCCGCCGACCCATTCAACCTCGCCGCCATCGAGCGCGTGTTTCGCATCAAGGGGCGCCCCGAATCGCAGGCGTTGCCGATCCTGGTCAATTCGGTCGAGCAGGCCATCACGCTGATACGCGACGTTCCCGACGTTTTTCTCACGCTCGCGAACAAGCTGTGGCCGGGCGCGTTGACGCTGGTCGTCGGCGCCACGCATCGCCTGCCGCTGAAAGTGACCGGAAACACAGGGCGGGTCGCGCTTCGATGGCCGGATTCGCGCATCGCCTCCGCACTCATCGAGGCCGCCGACGGTCCCATCACTGGCACGAGCGCGAATCTCTCCGGCTATCCTTCCTGCACCAGTGCGGGAGCAATCATGGAGCAGCTGGGTGACCGGCTGCCGTTGATTCTCGACTCGGGCGATACGGGCGGCAACTTGTCGTCGACCATCGTGCGCATCGAGGATGACAGCTGGTTCGTCGCCCGCGAAGGCGCTCTCTCCGAATCGGAAATCCGCAAAGCGCTCGGCACATAGCGCGGCGCCGCCTATTGGATCTGCGCCGTATCGAGGAAATCGTATTCGCCCGTCGGCGCGAGCTTGATTCCCGTCACGCGCGTCCGGTGGACGCACACGTTATCGACATACCACAAATTGATATACGGCTCGTCTTCCGCCACGATTTTCTGAATCTGCGAGAGGATGGCCTTCCGCTTGTCTCGATCCATCTCCACTTTCTGTTGCTGGATCAACGCATCGAGCGCCGGATTGCGATAGTGCCCGCGGTTCGCACCGAGCGGAGGCATTCGTTTCGAGTTGAAGAGCAAGTTGAAAATATCGGGGTCGTTGTTCGCGCCCACCCAGCGATACGTGTAGAGCTGAAAACTCCCCCGGCTGATGTCAGCAAAAAACGTCGCGGTTTCGAGCGGCCGCAGGTCCAGCACTACGCCGACGCGTCTCCACTCGCCTGCCAGCGCCTCGCTCAGCACGCGCGGCGATTCTTCGGTCGAAGTCTTCATCGTCACGTGGAAGCGCACGCCATCGGCGCCGCGCGGAAATCCGGCCGCGTCGAGCAACCGCTCCGCCTGTGCCGGATCGTACGGATATTGGCGGACTTTCGGCTCGTACGCCCAATGATTCGGCGGCAGCAGGCTTGACGCGGCCTGCGCCTGCCCGCGCAGTAGGTAGCGAATCAGTGACGCGCGATCGGTGGCATAGGCCAGCGCTTGCCGCACCTCGCGGTGCGCGAGAATCGGATCGTCGAAATTCATCGCCACGTACGCGATTTGCGTTCCCGGCTGGTCGGCCGCCACGAGTCCGGGGTCCTTTTCGAGCGCGACCACCATGTCGGGCGTCAGCGAGTTTACTCCGCCGATGTCCGCCGTTCCTTTGCGCAATTCGAGCGCGCGCGTGATCGTGTCCGGCACGACGCGAAATTGCACCACGGGAATCTTCGGGATAGCGCCGAAGTAGTCCGGATTGCGCTCCAGCACGATGTCCTGATCCTGGACCATGCTGACGAATCGAAACGGCCCCGTTCCGATGGGATCGCTCGTGGGCGTGTGGCCGGAACCCGCGGGCACGATGCCCATGGCCATCGCCGTGAGATTCCACACGAACGACGCGTAGGGCTCGCTCAGATGAAATGCGACCGTGTAAGCGTCCGGCGCATCCACCGATTCGAGCATCGGGAAAGTGCCGCGCTTCACCGACGTCACTTCGCCGGACATCAGCGAGTCGAACGTGTACTTCACGTCGGCGGAAGTAAACGCCCGCCCGTCGTGGAATCTCACGCCGTGGCGCAGGTGGAAGACGTAGGTGCGCGGGTCCGGCGTCTCCCATCGCTCGGCGAGATCGGGGACGATGTTCATCTGCGGGTCGAGTTTCACCAGGCCATCGTAGATCAGTCCGTCGAGGTGCTGCGACTGCGCGTCGGTCCCGATCCGCGGATCGAGATTGGTGGGCATCGACTCGATCAGGAAATTCACGGTGCCGGGTTCGCTTGCCTCGCTCGGGCCGTTGCATCCGGCGGCGAAGATCGCGATCCCGAGCACGGCCGCAAACGCAAAAAATCCCGCCTTCAGCCTGGCCACTGGCTTTGTCCCGTATAGTTTCCTGTGGACTCGCAAATTCAGCTCTAAGGTTTCTCTTTGCGGCCAGAAGCCTTCATTGGCGCGTGCACGATCTTGCCGAGCACCACCGGGTGCCGCGCGCCCGTGGCCGAAGGCACATTGCTTGGCCGCCCGTGGTACGTTTCGTACGCCAGCGCCGCGAATGCAAACGCTTCCTTCGCTTCCGGCGGAACGCCGAACCGCGTAGGCGGAATAATTTCGATGCCGGGCAAGGCCGCCGCCAGTTGCGCCATCATCAGCGGGTTCTTCGCGCCGCCTCCGGTGACGATCAGCTCATCCACCTCCGTGCGCGGCAGGATCAACCGGCGGAACGCATCGGCGATGGAGAGCGCCGTGAAGACGGTCGCCGTCCGCACGATGTCGGCCGGCCCGGCATGGTGCCGGTGCCCCCACGCCAATAGCTCGCGCGCGTACGGCTGCCCGAACTGCTCCCGCCCCGCCGATTTCGGCGGCCTTTTCCGCAGGTAAGGCTCGCGCATCAGGCGCAGCAGCAAACCGGGGATCGTGCGCCCGCTCAGCGCGATGCGCGCGTTGCGATCGTAAGCGGATCGCCCCCGCGTGATCTGCTCGACCAGCGCGTCGATCACCATGTTGCCCGGCCCGGTGTCGAACGCGAAGACATCCGTGGGCTCTGCGCCTGCCGGGATCACCGTGACGTTGGCAATGCCGCCAATGTTGAGCGCCGCGCGCCCCTCTTTTGGATCGCGGTAGAGCAGGTAGTCGACAAACGGGACGAGCGGCGCGCCCTGCCCGCCGGCCGCCATATCGGCGGGACGGAAATCGCCCACGGTCGTCACTCCTGTCCTCTCGGCAATCACGTTGATTTCCCCGATTTGCAGCGTGGAGGGCGACCGCACCTTGCCCTGAAAACGCGCGGCGGCGCCCAGATGAAACACCGTCTGCCCGTGCGAGCCGATCAGTGAGATTTCACTCATGGGAATGCGCCACTTCTTGGATGCGGCGAGGGCGGCGCGCGCCAGCTCCTCGCCCAGGATGAAGTTCAGCTCGCTGATTTCGGCGGTGGTGGTCGCTGCGCCGTTGGCAAGCCGCAGCACAGTCTCGCGCACCGAAGGGCGGAAGGTCACGTGATGGTGCGCCTCGAACTGGGCCAAAACATCCGGCGGCGCTCCGGAGATCCGCACGAGAACGACGTCGATTCCGTCGGCCGACGTTCCCGACATCATCCCCAGCACGCGCATCGCCTTGCTCATTGAGTGTCACCAGCCTTTGCCGGTAGCCACTGGTCACTGTAACTGTTTTTGTAATGCCGCGAGCAAATTGAGCGCCTCGAGAGGCGTCAGTTTGTCGAGATTTGCACCCCGTAGCGCTTCGAGCACCGATTCGTCGATTGCCGTAAAACTCGCTTGCCGCGGGGCGGGTGGCGTCGAGCCCGGCGTGCCATGCTCGGAAAGCTCCTCGGTGAGGCGATCTTCCTTGCGTTCATGCTCGCGGAGAATTTCCCGGGCCCGCGAGATCACCTCACTCGGCAGGCCCGCGAGGCGCGCGACTTCGATTCCGTAGCTCTTGTCCGCGCTGCCCGGCTCGACGCGCCGCAGAAATACGATGTCGTTTCCAGCCTCCTGCACCGAGACGTGGACGTTTTTGACGCCCGGTAGCAACTGTTCCAGTTCCGTCAACTCGTGGTAGTGCGTGGCGAAAAGAGTTCTCGGCCGCGCCTCCGCGTGCAGCGATTCGACCACCGCCCAAGCGATCGACAGGCCATCGAACGTCGACGTGCCGCGGCCCACCTCATCAAGCAGCACGAGGCTCGCGGACGTCGCCGTGTTTAGGATTGCCGCCACTTCGCTCATCTCGACGAGGAACGTCGACCGCCCGCGAGCCAGGCTATCCGACGCGCCGATGCGCGTGAAAATCCGATCAAGAATGGGCAGCTTCGCCTGCGCCGCGGGTACAAACGAGCCTGCCTGCGCCAGAATCGAAATCAGCGCCGCCTGCCGCAGGTACGTCGATTTTCCGCCCATGTTCGGCCCGGTGATGATCAGCAGGAATTGCGAGTCGTCGCCGAGGTACAGATCGTTGGGAACGAATCGCTCGCCGCGCTCTTCGAGCAGCTTTTCGATCACGGGATGGCGCCCGCCCGCAATCATCAGCGCGCCGCGCGAGCCTTTCCGCGAAATTTCCTTCTCGGTGAATTCCGGGCGAGCGTAGTTGCGCGCCGCCGCGATGCGCGCGAAATTCGTCAGCACGTCGAGCTGCGCGACCGCAGCCGCAGTGCGCCGCAGCCGCCCGGCCTCGCGCGCGATTGACTCCCGAATTTCGCCATAGAGCCGCCGCTCGATTTCGAGCACGCGGTCTTCGGCTGTCAACACCTTGCGCTCGTGGTCCTTCAGCTCGGCGGAAGTGAAGCGCTCGGCGTTCACCAGCGTTTGCTTGCGCTCGTAATCGGCAGGGACAAGCGCGAGATTCGGCTTCGAAACCTCGATGTAGTAGCCGAATACCTGGTTATAGCGGATCTTCAGCGACGCAATTCCGGTGCGCTTCCGCTCGCGGTCTTCCATCGCAGCGATGATCTGCCGGCCTTCCTTCAGGATCGTGCGCAACTCGTCGAGTTCGGCGTGAAAGCCCTGGCGGATCACCCCGGGCTCGTACGGCAGGGCAGGGGGATCATCGGAAATGCCGCGAGCGATCGTGCCGGATACGTCGGCGAGCTCGTCCATCTGCTCTCGAAGCGACGCCAATCTTGCGGGCGACGCTCCGGCCTCCGCGCCGCATAAGGCGATTGCGGCCGCAATCAATGCACGCAATCGCGGCACGATTTCGAGCGAGCCGCGCAGCGCCAGCAGATCGCGCGGCGTGGCCACGCCTAGCGTGATCCGGCTCGTCAGCCGCTCGAGATCGAGAATCGCTTCTAGCTCGCGGCGAATTTCTTCGCGCGCCACGGTGCCCGATTTCAGATTCTCGACCGCCCCGAGCCGCTCCTCGATTTCGCCGAGCGAGATTTCGGGCCGCAGGATCCAACTGCGCAGGAGTCGCGCGCCCATGCTGGTGGCTGTCTCGTCGATGGCCCGCACCAACGTGGCCGAAGCATCGTCTCCCGCCGCAGGCTCGACCAATTCCAGGTTTCGCGTCGTGACCTGATCGAGGATCATCGCGTCTTGCTGCTCGTAATAGGCGATGCGGTCGAGGTGCTCGAGCCCCGCGCCGGCGGGGCGCAGCGACGGGATCGCGCTCGTGTCCTCCGGCTTGCGCGCGCCGATGGCCGACGTCTCGCGCAGATAATGCACGATCGCGCCCGCAGCGGCCGTCGCCTGCGGATGCGCCGCCAGCCCGAATCCGTCGAGTGCCACCACGCGGAAGTGTTCCTGCAGTTGCCGCACCGCGTAGCTGCTCTCGAAGATCCAGTCGTCGAGCCGCGTCTCGACGGCGCCCGAGCCATTCGGGTGCGTGGGAGCGGCAGCAGGGAAGAGGGTCGTCGGCTGGGGCACCAGAATCTCGCGCGGCCGTAGAATCCCAATCTCGTCGCGCAGCCTCGCTTCGGCTTTGTCGCCTGTAAACTCCGTCGCGCGAAAATCCCCGGTCGAGAGGTCGACGAAAGCCAGCCCAATCCTCGCATCGGCCGCACGGCCCTGCGCCCGCCCTCCAGCCGTGGCCGCATTGGCAGCCGCACTCCGCGCGACCGCTGCCAGAAAATTGTTCTCTTTCGGCTCGATCAACGACGCGCCCGTCGCCGTTCCCGGCGTAAGGACCCGAATCACTTCGCGCCGCACCAGCTTTTTGCCCGGCCCCGGCTCCTCCATCTGTTCGCAGATGGCCACCTTGTGGCCTGCGCGGATCAGGCGCGCGATGTAATTCTCGGCGGCATGGTAGGGGACACCGCACATCGGGACCGGCTCGCCTCGTTCCTTATTCCGTGCGGTCAGCGTGATCTGCAGGACGCGCGACGCCAGGACCGCGTCGTCGTAGAAAAGCTCGTAGAAATCGCCGAGGCGGAAGAGCAGCAGCGCGCCGGGGTGCTGCTTCTTGACGGCGTGGTACTGCTGCATCAACGGCGTGGTCGGTTCCGTCATGTTCGTGCTTCAACGCCCGGCAGGAATGCGATTATGCTGGCACATCCCCGCCTTGGCAACAAGCTTGATGCTCTGCGAGGGCCGATTGAGGCGCAAGCGCATCTTCGGCGCTGCGCTATACTCGATCGCGTCCCGATGATGTCCCCGCGTC
>JBAPOM010000084.1:0-45515 GCA_049279635.1 Candidatus Acidiferrales bacterium | reverse complement strand
GCGCGCAGGCGAGCAGCACGCGCGTGGTGATCGACGACGTGGGCCGGCGCGTGGTGATGCCGGCTCAGGTGAACCGCATTGTGACGCTCGCGCCGAATCTCACGGAAACGGTGTACGCGCTCGGCCTCGGCGACAAGCTCGTCGGCGATACGGATGTTTGCGACACGCCGCCTGCCGCGATGCAAAAGCCGCACGTCGGCGATCCGCAGGATCCGAGCCTCGAAGCGATCGTCGCGCTGCGGCCCGATCTCGTCCTGGCGACCACTTCGATCAATCGCGAGGAGACAGCCGATGCGCTGGCGCGGCTCGGCATCGCCGTTTACACCACGGCCGGCGACACGCAGACCATGCTCGAAATGCTCGATTCGATGGCGAAGGTGGGTGGCCTGATGGGCGCGGGGCCGCAAGGCGAGGCCGTCGTGGCGGGTCTGCGGGCGCGGCTCGATGCGCTGCACGCGCGGCTCGCCGACCGGCCGGCGCACGTCCTCTTTGTGGTCTCGCAGGACCCGCTGATCACGATTGGGCAAAAGACGTTCATCGCGGATGCGCTGCGCTGGGCCGGCGCCGAATCAATCGTGGACACCGATCAGAATTGGCCGCAGCTGAGCCTCGAAGAGGTGGTGCGGCTGCAGCCGGATTACATCGTCTTCGCGGGAGGGCACAGCGATACGGCGGCATCCGAGCTGGCGGGCTTGCGCGCGCGCCCTGTGTGGCGCGATCTCGATGCTGTGGAGCAGGGCCACGTGGTGAATCTGAGCGAGGAGTCGATTCGGCCTTCTCCCGGGCTGGTGGATGCGATCGAGCAGCTCGCGCATGAAATCCATCCGGATGCATTTTCGGAAAAAGACGAAATTCGAAACACGAAATTCGAAACGTGGCCGGCATTTAGGGCCGAGGCCGACGCCCGATGGGAATGCGACTAGTGCGGCCGCTGACCTCGCGCCGCGTCGCCATGATTTGCCTCGGCCTGGGCTTGGTGTTGTTTGCGGCGGTGGTGGTCTCGCTGCGCATGGGGGCGTATCCGATCGGCGTCAGAGACATTGTCATCACGCTCTTTCAAGGCGCGCTGGGCCGCTGGAACGACATTCCCTCCGAATTCAGGCTCGTCGTATTCGGGCTGCGGCTGCCGCGCATCGCGCTGGGGATTCTTGTCGGAGCATCGCTCGCCACATCCGGCGCGGGTTTTCAAGCGCTGCTGCGCAATCCGCTTGCCGATCCTTACGTGCTGGGAGTTTCGAGCGGGGCGGCGCTCGGCGCGATTCTGAGCCTGATCGCGGCGCCGCATGCGCCCGGACTTATTCAAATCGCCGCATTTGTGGGGGCGCTCGCCACGATCGCGGCGGTCTATTTCCTCGGGCGCCGCGGCGGCCAGCTCGACAGCGCTACTTTGCTGCTCGGCGGCATCATCACCGCGTCGTTTCTGTCGGCTGTAATCATGTTCTTGATGACGCTGCTCAGTACCCGCGATTTGCGCGGCATGGCTTTCTGGCTGATGGGCGATCTTCAGATGACGATGCCAACTCATCCGTTGCAGTGGTTTATAGCATTGTTCACGGTATTTGCGATTGCAGCCGGCGCGATTTACGGGGCGTCTTCCGATCTGAATCTAATTCTCACCGGCGAGCAGGAGGCGCGTCATCTGGGAGTGAACGTCGGACTCGTGAAAATCGTGGTGTACGTCGCCGCATCGGTGCTGACCGGCCTCGCCGTTTCCGTGAGCGGCGCGATCGGCTACGTCGGGCTGCTGGTGCCGCACCTGATGCGCATGCTTTTCGGCAGCGATTACCGGATTTTGATTCCGGCGTCCGCGATCGGCGGCGCGATTTTGATCGTCGTGGCGGATACGCTTGCGCGCACGGTGGTGGCGCCGACGGAATTGCCGGTTGGTGCGATGACGGCGCTCGCGGGCGCGCCCGTCTTCATCTATCTCATGCGGCGGAGAGTGCGATGAGCACGCCAACGCCGATTCCATCGCCATCGCTTGCGTCGCCCGCGCACGTTGCGATTGGCGCGAACGTGCCGCGCGTGAAAGTGGAGCAGGCAAGCTACGCCTACGCCGCTACGGACCGCTCGGCGCCGAAATTCGCGCTGGGCCCCGCGAGCTTCGAGGCGAGCCAGCGCGAGTTGGTCGCGATCCTCGGCCCCAACGCCAGCGGCAAATCGACGCTGCTGAGATTGCTCGCGGGCCTCGCCAAGCCGCTCTCGGGCCGCATCGAAATCGACGGCACCGAAATCAGCAAGCTCGATCTGCGGACGCGCGCGCAGCGCATCGCGCTGGTGCAGCAGGAAAGCGAGCTGCTGTTTCCGCTGCGCGTGTGGGAGTACGTCCTGCAGGGGCGCTACCCGCACGGGCGCCGGCTGCGATTCGAATCGGATGAGGATTGCCTGCTCGCCGGAAACGCGCTGGCGCAGGTGGGCGCCGATGCGCTGCGCGATCGCTGGATGGACCGGCTTTCCGGCGGCGAAAAGCAGCGCGTGATTCTGGCGCGCGCGCTGGCGCAGCAGCCTTCGCTGCTGCTGCTCGACGAGCCGACGCAGCACCTCGATATCGGCGGCAAAGTGGAATTGCTGCGGCGGCTGCGCAAGCTGGCGGATGGGAACCGCTACACGGTGCTCGTCGTGACGCACGAACTCGATCTCGCGGCGGAGTTTGCCGACCGCGTCGTCCTGCTGCATAAGGGCAAGTGCCTGCGCGTGGGGACGCCGGCCGAGGTTTACGAGCCTGCGTTGCTGAGCGAAGTTTTCGACGCGCCGATCGAGGTCGAGATGCGCGCTGGCGGGAAGCCGCGCGTGATTTTGCGCGGGAATTCGTAGGGGGCGATTTGTGGTAACCGCGGTTCAGTGCTCGATGGGAACGCGCGTCGTAGATGAGCGCAAGGGCCCCACCCTCACAAACCGAGGATGGGGCACTCGGAACTTCAAAGGCGAAAGATTTCGAGGATTTTGATCGTTTGCAATTTCGCGGGGGCGCGCATTCGGCTCCCGCAAACGGCGGCTTCGCAATTGAGGCTGCTGTCCACAATCACCCGAGACCCCGCGCACGGGAAGACGGTGAAAATCCGTCGCCGCCGCGCGACTGTAAGGCGGAGCAATTTCGGCGCGCGCCACTGGCCCACGCGGTGAATCGAAGCGATTCGATTCGCTGCCGGGATGGGAAGGCCGCGCCGCAGCCCCGATCGATTATATCGGGGCGGTCCGCCGAGCCAGGAGACCGGCGGAGTCTCAATCCCGATGTCACATGCTCGCCACATGTGATCGGGACAACCTTCAGCTCCCGCGCGAGAGGGAGAGGAGGACACCATGAAACTTCGTGTTTCCTTGCTGCTTTTCTTAGCCGCTCCGCTGTTTTTTGTTCACTCAGCATCCGCACAAACATCCGGTTCACGCTCCGCCACGATTCAGGGAACCGTTTACGATCCGCAAGGACGCGCCGTACCAGCCGCGAGCGTGAGCCTGCTTTCCGCGATGGTCGCGGTCGCCGACACGCGGACAAATTCCAAGGGCGAATATCAATTCGAAGGGCTGCTCGCGGGGACGTTCACGATCGCCGCGAATGCGCCGGGATTTACGGCGCTTGCACAGCAAATCGCCGTCGCGAGCGGCGAAACGCGCACCGCCGATTTGCACCTGGAGCTCACCGTTGTGCAGGAACAGGTCGTCGTGTCGGCGTCGCTGGGCGGGGCTCTCGCGCCGCAAACCGGCTCGTCGGTGACCGTCGTGACGCAGCAGGAGATTCAGGACGAAGGCGTCGACACGCTCGCCGACGCGCTGCGGAATGTGCCCGGTGTCGCGATCAACCGCACGGGGCAACTTGGCGCGGTGGCGAGCGCGTTCATCCGCGGCGGAAATTCGAATTACGACCTCGTGATGATCGATGGCATTCCCATGAACGATTTCGGCGGCGGCTTCGATCTCGCGCCGCTTCCGGTGGATGGCGTGGACCGCGTGGAGGTGATGCGCGGGCCGGAAAGCGCGCTCTATGGGGAGAACGCGGTGGCGGGCGTGATCAACGTGATCACCGAGCCCGGCGAGGGGCCGCCGCACTTCAGTCTTCTCGGCGAAGGCGGCAGCTACGACACGTGGCGCGTCGCCACCAGCGGCGCGGGGCTGAATCGCGGGATCAGCTGGGCGTATAGCCTCGCGCGGCTCAGCACGCAGGGGCCGGTGCCGTACGACACGTATCGCAATCAGACATCGTTCGTGAGCCTCGGCTATTCACGCAGCCCGCGGCGACAATTCAATAGCCACTTTTTCGGCGATGCGGGGCGCGATTGGAATCCGGGGCCGTGGGGCTCCGATCCGGACGGGCTGTATTCGACAAACCCGGCGACAGGCGCGCCGGATTTCGCGGCTGCGGCCATTTTTCAGAAGCAGGATATCTTCGGCTATCAGGCGAACTACACCGAACAATTTTCGAGCCGCTTCCAGCAGGTGACGACCGTGAGCGCGGCGACCGATCAATACTCGTTTCCATCACAATACGGCAATTCGTTCACCAAGAATGTTCGCGTCGTCGCGAACACGCGGAGCGAGATTGCCATCTCGGCGAAAGATTCGTTGGTGGCGGGATTCGAGTTCGATCACGACACGTACAAGGACACCTACGTGACCGATGCGGATTTTGTGCCGTTTACCCTGCCGAGAGATAGCTACGCGTTCTTTGCCGAGAATCGCTGGAACGCGGGGAATCGCTGGTTTCTCAGCATGGGCGTGCGCGTGGACAACATTCGCACCGGTGATCTGCCCGCTGATGGGACGGTGCGTCCGCTTATTCCGGCGAGCTCGATCACGCAGGTCGATCCGCGGATTTCGGTTGCGTATCTGGCGCGGGAATCGGGCGGCGGAGCTTTCGGGGCGACGCGAATTCACGGGAGCTTCGGAACCGGCATTCGGCCGCCAGACGGCTTCGAGCTCGGCTTCACCGATAATCCGCAGCTGAAGCCGGAGAAAAACATCAGCTTCGATTCGGGCGTCGAGCAACGATTCTGGGAAGACAAGGCGGCGCTCGACACCACGTTTTTCTACAATCGCTACGAGGACCAGATCGTCACGCTCGGCGGGTCTTTCGCGAACCTGAGCACGTTTTCATCCGCTAACATCGCGAACTCGCGCGCGTATGGGCTCGAGAACAGCCTGCGACTGCATCCGATCCGCTCGCTCGAAATCGCCGCGGAATACACGTGGCTGAATACGGCGATCCTTGCGCTCAACGGCTCGACGAGCGACGTGGCCCTGCCTTTCTCGGTCGGCCAGCAGCTGATCCGGCGGCCGCGCAGCTCGGCGGGCTACGACGTCACGTGGACGCACCGGCGGCTGATGCTCAATTCCAATGCGAGCATTCGCGGCGCTGTCCTTGACCTCGAGCCGAATCTCGGCAGCTACGCGTGCACGCTGGGGTTGCAGTGCTTGTTCTGGAGCAAGGGCTACGTCGACGCAAATGCGGGGTTCGCGTATCAACTTCCGCGCGGCGTGGAAATCTACGCCCGGCTGAATAATTTGCTCAACCAGCATTACGAGGAGTCGTTCGGCTATCCGGCGCTGCGGCTGAATTTCGTCTCCGGGATCAAATTCAATTTCCCGGCAGAATCTTCAGGCGGCAGCCGCTGACCGGTTCGTCTTAAATTTGAAATATCGGATTGCCGTGGTACTTTGACAATCATCGCAGCCGGACAGATCGAGAAAACATGGGCCAGCGCATGTTCAAACGGTCCCACAGTTCGCGGTCGGCGCTTCTTATCGCTTTCGGCGCATCTTTCGCCGCGTATTTGATCCCAGTGTTCGGGCTGCATGCCTCCAGGCCGCTCGGCCCGCATCTAGATTTGAGCCCACATCCCTCCAGATTCTCGACCGACCGGGCCAAGACAGCCGATCCGGGAGACTGGAAGATTGTGTGCACAGTACCCGATATGGAGGTGGCTGACGTGCGGTCTTCTCCTGACACATCGCTGGCACGCGCCGGCCAAACCTGGTTGCGAGCAAATGGGGACTACGTCGTTCTGACAATGCCTGGCTGCCAGACTCGTGTGATCAGAAGGCCGGAAGGCGCCACGCAGGTTGATGTGAATTTTGTTACTCCGGCTGGTGTCTATCTAATGAGGGACTGGGACAACAAAACGAGACAAACGCACTGGTGGGTGGGCAACGGATATTTGCGACTGTTGTCGCGCTTACCTGATACCCCGCCAATGTTCGGCATGCCAGTTTTGTCGAACGACGGGCACTGGGTGGCGTGGATGGAGTCGATCCCAGGCTCGAAACTTCACCGCGCCGTCGTCCAATCGCTCAACGACGAGCAGACGCACTTGGTGGACATCCCCAACCAGCGCCTTCTGCTATGGGAACTTCTTGCTGCGGATATGGAACGCAAGGAGCTGACCTTCTACGACTACGATTACACCACGCGGCGCAGCTCATTGACCACGCTCGGCCTCGACTCCGAGCAGCACGGTGATTCAATTGTCGCCCAAGGCGTTGATGCGCAATTTACGACGATCCTGCGTGTAGGCTCCGGCTGGGTTGCCTGGGATGCCGCTCGGGAGCCAGGCCAACGCTATCGAGTCGCCTGGTCCCTGGCCAACGGGCGGGGCACACATAAGGCATTATGGAGCCGCACTCTCACCGCCGTCAAAGTGGATCCGGATGGAGGATACGTTGCTATCAGCGAGACCAACGGGATGCGCGATAGTATCGTCGAGGATGCCGTCTACGTCCTTCGCACGAGTGATGGCAAGGAAGTCTGGCACCGGAAGTTACCGACGTATACCCGCAGTTCGCTCGCCTTTCTCGGCGAGAAGTTTTTCGTCTACACCGATTCGGACGGAGCGCACTCTACAGTGCGTGTCTTGCAGATACCCGATTAGATCTGCTCGCCTTGAGTGCAGGGGACGAAACTCCGGAAGGCCGCGTGAGGATTTACATTTGTACGAGCCGAACTACGGCAGCTGCGCGTGCACGCTCGGGCTGCAGTGCCTTTTCTGGAGCAAGGGCTACGTCGACGTGAACGCCGGGTTTGCGTATCAACTTCCGCGCGGCGTCCAAATCTACGCCCGGCTCAATAATTTGCCAACCAGCATTACGAGGAGTCGTTCGGCTATCCGTCGCTGCGCCTGAATTTCGTCTCCGGGATCAAATTCAATTTCCCGGCGGAGTCTTCGGGCGCGAGCCGCTAAGGGCGGGGCCAAGCGTGAGTGGAGGGCGGGTTTGAAACCCGCCCCTACGGCTGAATCGGCGCGAGCGCGCAGTTTGGCAATCGTTCGGTTACCCGACGAATCAGCTCTTGCCGTGCGGCAGGAGCACCGTGCCATCTTCCTTCACGCGAAAGCGGACAAGAAAAGGCGCGAGCGCTGCATAAACAAGAAAGACGGTTATGACCACGCCGAGCACTCCGACGGCGGTTGTGTAGCCGGATGCCCGAAGCAGCGAACCTTCAAAACTTCCGGCAAGACCAGCCAGAAAAAGCAGAACGGCGGAGCGCCAGTACAAAGGCTGGAGACTGGAATCGCAATGAGGACAGACAGTGCCGGAAAGGGCGGTTGCCTGCCAGAATGCCATCATGGGGACCGAGTTGTCGCAGTTTGGGCAAGTCATAAAATTCGCCTCCTTCACAGCCTCGCGGAAAAACTCATTCTGGGATTAACCGAAATGTTATCCCCTGTGCCAAAGCCTAGCCCTCCAGCGCCATGGTGTCGACTAAAGGGCGTGGCGCCTACGGACACTCGTTGACGATTCAACGAGAGCGGCCTTATCGTAGCCGTGAGGACCATCCGATCGCGCGATGAGGACGAATCCAACTAAGCGGAATCTTTATTGGCGGATTTGTGGGTATGAAAGCTCGACACCGATTTTCGAGAGGATTGTCGATCTCGGGCAGTTCACCGAGAGCCAAATGAAGAGTCTGTTGATGGCTTTGACGGCCAAGGCCTGCTTGGAATACGACGAAATCGTTGGCGCCTACGCGACGCGCAAAACGAAGATTGCCAATAACTTGCTCGTGGTTCAAGCGGATTCACAGTGCCCGACCTTCTGGTGTGGCTCGAATCCCCATTTCGTGGCCTCTGTCGTCGACGAAGACGGAAAACTTGCTCCTTTCCCCAAGTTATCCTGAGACCAGCAAGCAACCGACTCGCGTTCGAACTCACATCCCGTCGTTGCGACTGGCGGATGTCGCGGCGGCGGCCAGTGCTATAATCGGGCGCTTATCATGAGCAAGACGACGCAAGATATGCCGAGCGTAACGCCGGAGGTGATGGCGCGCTATGAGGCTGTGATCGGGCTCGAGGTGCACGCGCAGCTCGACACGGTGACGAAGGCGTTTTGCGGGTGCTCGACGGAATTCGGGGCGGCGCCGAATTCGAGTACGTGCCCTGTATGCCTGGGGCTGCCGGGGGCGCTGCCCGTGCTCAACAAGCGGGCGCTCGAGCTGGCGTTGCGCGCGTCGCTGGCGATCAACTGCACGATTCAGCCGCGCTCGCGCTTTGCGCGCAAGAACTACTTCTACCCGGATCTACCAAAGGGCTACCAAATTTCGATGTACGAGCTGCCGCTGGCACTGGCGGGCGGGATCGAGATTGAAGTCGAGGGCGAGAAAAAGCGCATCGGCATCACGCGTCTGCACATGGAAGACGACGCGGGCAAGAGCCTGCACGAAGGCTTCCCCGAATCCGACCGCTGGAGCTACATCGACTTCAACCGCTGCGGCGTCCCGCTGATCGAAATCGTCTCGGAGCCGGACCTGCGCACGCCCGCCGAGGCCTACGCGTACTTGAACACGCTGAAGCAGATCCTTGAATACACGGAAGTGAGCGACTGCAACATGGAGGAAGGGTCGCTGCGGTGCGATGCCAATGTGAGCGTGCGGCTGCGCGGCGCGCCGAAATTCGGAACGAAGGCCGAGGTGAAGAACCTGAATTCGTTCCGCTATCTGGCGCACGCGCTCGAATACGAAATCGAGCGGCAAATCGGCGCGATCGAGGCGGGCGGGACGATTTCGCAGGAAACGCGGCTCTGGAACGTCGCAGCGGGGCGCACCGAGCCGATGCGCTCGAAGGAATTCGCGCACGACTACCGCTATTTCCCTGATCCCGATCTGCTGCCGGTCATGGTTTCCGAGGCGACGATCGACGGCGTGCGCAAGGCGATGCCGGAATTGCCGGACGCGAAGGTCGCGCGCTTCCTGCGCGACTATGGGATCACGCCGTACGACGCAGGCGTGCTGACGGCGACGCGCGCGTTGGCGGAATATTTCGAGGCGACGGTGAAAGCCGGCGCGCCAGCGAAAGCTGCTGGGAACTGGATTTCCGGCGAGCTGCTGCGTCACCTGAAGGATGCGGGCAAGGACATCGCCGAGTCGCCCCTCGCGCCCGCCGCGCTGGCCGAGCTGCTCGCGAAAATCGAAAAGGGCGAAATCACGGCGGCGAGCGGGAAGAAAGTGTTCGCGAAGATGTTCGAAACCGGGAAAGGCGCGGCCGAGATCATCGAGGCCGAAGGCTTCTCGCAGATTTCGGATACGAGCGCGATCGAGAAAATCGCGCGCGAGATTGTCGCGAAGAATGCGGACAACGTGGCAAAATACCGCGCTGGCAATGAAGGCGTATTTAAGTTTTTTGTCGGCCAGGTGATGCGTGAGACGCGCGGCCAGGCCAATCCCCAGCTCGTCAACGAAATCGTCAAACGCGTTCTAGGCGAATAGATCGAGCGCGCTCATCCCCATGCCGTGCAACGGAGGATCATCATGCTCAAGGAAGGCGACAAGGCCCCGAATTTTCGCTCTACGGCGGACGACGGCAGCACGGTCGCGCTCGCGGATTTCAAGGGGCGCAATCTCGTCCTCTATTTTTATCCCAAGGCCGATACGACGGGCTGCACGAGCGAAGCGATCCAGTTTCGCGACATGCTCGGCGACTTCGAGGCGGCCAATGCGGCGATCGTCGGCGTGAGCGGCGATTCGGTGGCGGCGCAGGCGAAATTCAAGGAGAAGTACGACCTGAATTTTCCGCTGCTGGCCGACACAAAATTCGACGTGATCGAGGCCTATGGCGTGCGCCGCATGAAAAGCTTCTTCGGCAAGACGGCGCTCGGTATCGTGCGCAGCAGCTTCTGGATCGGCCCCGACGGCAAGATTCGCAAGATTTGGCCCAAGGTCACGGTGAAGGGCCACGCCGAGGATGTGCTCGAGACCATCAAGGCGGGCGCGGCGCCAGCTGCGTCGCGTTCGGCTACACCGTAACGCGAAACGAATCACCCTGCTGCTCGATGAGGGCGTTGTCGATCAGGCGCGTGGCGCCCACGCGCGCCGCTACCAGCACGTAGCACGTTTTTCGCAGACTCACTACGGACTCGAACGTGTCCGCATCCACGATCTCCGCATAGTCGAGGGCGACGCCCGGCTCAGCATCGAGCGCGCACCGCATCGCGGCAATCAGCCTCGCCGCGTCGCGCTCGCCTTTGGCCACTGCGCGCCGCACGGCGTCGAGCGAGCGATAGAGCGCGGTCCCCGACTGGCGCTCGGCGCCCTTTAGATACGCGTTGCGGGATGAGAGCGCGAGGCCATCCGCTTCGCGCACGATCGGGCAGACGACGATCTCCGCGTCGAGGTTCAAATCCGTGGCCATCTGGCGGATGATGCGCGCCTGCTGCGCGTCCTTGCGGCCGAAAAATGCGAAGCGCGGCTGCGCGATCTCGAAAAGCTTTAGCACCACCGTGGTGACGCCCCGAAAATGGCCCGGCCGCACGCGCCCTTCGAGCACGTCGCCCAGACCTTCGACCGTGACCGCCGTGCGGAATCCCAACGGGTAAATTTCTTCCGGCGGCGGCGCAAGAATGTAATCGACGCGTAGATTCTCAAGCGCAGCCGTGTCCGCGTCGAATGTGCGCGGATACTTTTTGAAATCCTCGTTGGGTCCAAATTGCGTCGGATTCACGAAAATCGAAACAACCACCGGCGAGCACTGCTTCTGCGCCTCGCGCACGAGCGACAGATGGCCCTCGTGCAGCGCGCCCATCGTGGGAACGAGTCCGAGGATGCGCTCTTTCACGCGCGCGTCGCGAGCGACCTGCTTCATCCACGCAGTTGTGCGAATGATTTCCACGCGAAGGGCCGGGCGGTTCAGCCGGCGAGCACGCGGCAGATCGTCATGCGGTGGCCTGCGCGGCGCGCTCGCGGTAGAAGCCCATCAGATCGGTCGACACCGGCTTCGCGCCCAACTGGCGCAACATGGTCGCGACCTGTCCGCGATGATACGAGCCGTGATTGGCGACGTGCTGCAAGCACTGCCAGAGTGGCTGGGAGAACGCCACGCCAGCCGTCGTCTTGAACTGCACGACGCGCTGGATGTCGTTTGCAGTGAGCCCGGCGACGTAATCGACGAGCGTGCTATCCATTTCCGTCAGGCGCTTGCGAATCGATTCGAAGTCCGGAAAATCCGCGGCCGAGGGCAGCCCAGCCGCGACGCGCCCCTGCCAGCGCTCGAGCCAGATCCACTCGGCGCCGTAGATATGGGCCAGGGTATCGCGCAGCGAGCGAAAGCTCGAACCGAGGTCGCGCGTGAATTGCTCGGGGGCGAGGCTCGAACAGGTATCGAGCGTGCGGTGGTTGGCCCAAACGTTGAAATCGTAGAGCAGGCGAAAATCGTTGGTGTCCATGCGAGTTCCTCCGTTCCAGATAACAGCTCTTTGACGACCGACTTGCCACGTTACTCAGCGCTGCCCAGGCGAAGATGCCGGGCTTAAGGCCCCCTTCGACTTCGCTCGGGGCAGGGCGGCGCTACATTCAAATCTTTACCTTTACGGACTTTTCGCGCAGCTCCGCCGTCGAATGATAGGACTCCGCGTCCGACGGGAACTTGCCGCTGCGGACGTCGCCGCAATATTCCGTGACCGCGCGCGTGATTTCCGCTGCGAGGTCGGCGTAGCGCCGCACGAACTTCGGTGTGTAGCCTTCGGTGAGCCCCACGAGATCGTGGAACACGAGCACCTGGCCGTCGCAATCGGGGCCTGCGCCGATGCCGATCGTAGGAATCCGCAACTCCTTCGTGATTCCTGCTGCGAGCTCGCGCGGCATCGATTCGAGCACCACGGCGAAGGCACCTGCCGCCTCGACGGCGCGCGCATCGCGTTCGACGTGCCGCGCCGCGTCCACCGATTTGCCCTGCACGTGAAATCCGCCCATCGCATTGATCGATTGCGGCGTCAGGCCGACGTGGCCCATCACCGGAATCTCCGCTTCCACCAACCGGTGAATCAATTCGAGGCGCCGCTCGCCGCCCTCGACTTTCACGGCTTCCGCGCCGCCCTCTTTCACGAGGTGCATCGCGTTGCGCACTGAATCCTCGATCGACACGTGGAAGCTGCCATAGGGCATGTCGACGACGAGCAGGGCGTGGCGCGTCCCGCGGCGAACCGCGCGTACGTGATGCAGCATTTCGTCGAGCGTGACCGGCAGCGTGCTGTCGTAGCCGAGGACGGCCATGCCGACCGAATCGCCCACGAGGATGATATCCACGCCGGCTTCATCGAGAAGGCGAGCCGTCGGATAGTCGTATGCCGTGAGGCAGGTGATTTTGTCCTTCGATTCAGGAGAGCTGGCGGATGGAACAGTCTTGCGTGAAAGAATGTCGGGCACGGAAACCTTCCCGTTGCCCGCGTGCGGAACGATACTCATGTTACCCCCTGGTGCCGCTCCCAAGCTTCGGGATGCAGCCCACCAAACACCCTGATCGTACCAGAAGGCGCCCACAAAAGTCATGCGGAGCGTTTTTTCAGGCGCACTCAACACAGAGAACACAGAGCGAAGAAAAAGACCGCCGAGAATTTGTCGAGGCTCTGTGAACTCTGTCCCTTCTCTGTGTGCTCTGTGTTTAGCCGGGCGCCAAAATCCGCCAACGGAGGTTAAACAAAGTGGCACAGTCGCTCGACGGGCTAGGTCTTGCTCAGACGTGCGCGACGGGCTCCGGAGGCGGAGCGACCGCCGGCTGATGAGTTTCGACGCCGCGCCAACCGACCGGCCGTCCCTGCACCGCTTCCTTCACCGACCGGAAGAGCACCACGTACATCATCTGCCGGTAATAGAAGCGCTGGATGATCAGCGGGGCGAGCAACGTCCAGTCTTCGTTCTTTTCGAGCGCGAACGCGACCACGCAGGTGAAGAAGTCGATCAGCATGAAGAGCGCGAAGAAAATCAGCGAGCGCTCCACATCCTGCGAAGTCCATAGCTGCGGCAATTCGGCCACGCGCAGTTGGGCCAATCCCCAGAGCACGAGTGACAGAATAAACAATAGATCGATCACCGGCGAAACGAGCGGCAGAATAATCTGGAACAGGAAAATATTCGGAATCGCGACCCATCCGAGCGTGCCGTATTTCGGGTTTCCGGCCGTGTCGCGATGTTTCCACACCGCCTGCAGGGTGCCGTAGGTCCAGCGGAACCGCTGGCGGATCAGCGTGTCGACAGTCTCGGGCACTTCGGTGCGGCCGATCGCGTCTTCGTCGTAGAGAATCTTCCAGCCGTTGCGGCGGATGGTCAGCGTGAGGTCCGTGTCTTCGGCGACCGTATCGCCCGAAAACCCACCGCTTTCGCGCAGGACGTCCGCGCGCCACGCGCCCGCCGCTCCCGGCACCACCGGAATGCAATTGAGCAGGTCGAAGGCGCGCTTCTCGAGATTCTGGCTGGTGATGTATTCGAGCGCCTGCCAGCGCGTGATCCACTTGTGCCGGTTGGCCACCTTCACGTTGCCTGCGACGGCGGCGACTTTGGGATCGGCGAAGTGCCGGACGAGCCGCGGCACCGCCTCCGGATCGACGATCGTATCCGCATCGATCGAGACGATCACCTGTCCCGTGGCCTCGGCCAGCCCGTGGTTGAGCGCGGTGGGCTTCCCGCGATTCGGCTGCTGCAGCAAACGGACGCGCCGGTCGCGGCCAAAATTTTCGCGTACGAGTTCGGCGGTGCGGTCGGCCGAGCCGTCGTCCACCACCAGCACTTCGAGGCGCGGATAGCCCGACGCGAGCGCCGCCTGCACGGTATCGACAATCACCGATTCCTCGTTGTACGCCGGAATCAGGATCGTCACGCGCGGCTGATATTCCGGATGGTCGAGCGGCGCGGGACGCATTTTCTCGATCAGCGCCAGCACGCCGACAATCAGAGCGCGGCCGCTGACCAGCACGATTCCGGCGATGAATATGAATGCGATTCCCTGCCGCAGCAGCCGGAACGCGTCGAAAATGAACGCGTCGACGCGCGCCATCAGCCATTCCCTGTGCGAAAGGGGAGGCATCATCTGCGCGCGCGTCTGCCCCAGCAGGTCCGAAACGGAAACGAATTGGTAGCCCCTGGCGCGCAATCCATCGATGATCTGCGGCAGCGCCTCGACGGTGTGGATGCGATTGCCGCCGCCATCGTGAAGCAGGATGAGGTTTCCCTTGTTGGCTTCGACGTCAGTAAGCACGCGCTGCACGACGTCGTCCGTCGCGGGCGGCTTTTCGCCGTCCGCTTCGCCCCAATCGTGCGGATCGATGCGCCCGCCGACGAGCACGTAGCCCATCTCCTGCGGCACGGGCAGCATTTGGATTTCGGTGGCGCTTTCCGGCTCGTGATCGATGCCGTATGGCGGGCGGAAGAGAGTCGTCTTCACGCCCAGGCTGCTTTCGATCAGAAGCTCGGTAAGGTTCAGCTGGATTTCGAGGTCGGATTTCTTGATCGTCTCGAAATCCGGGTGCGTGAACGTGTGGTTGCCGACTTCCTCGCCGAGAGCGTACTCGCGCTTCACGATGTTGTCGTACGCGTTGGCATTTTCGCCGATCACGAAGAAAGTGCCCGGCGCTTTCTTTTTTTCCAGGATATCCAGAATTTTCGGCGTCCAGTCGGGATCGGGGCCGTCGTCGAAAGTCAGCGCCACTTTGTGCGGCGCGGCGCCCACTTGCTGAATGCGCCACGACATCGGATAGCTCTGGAAGCTTTCGTCGTCGAAGTCATCCGAGCTCGCGTCGTAATCGAGCGTTCGCGAGCCGTTTTGCGGCGTCCCGGTGATCCGCCAGATGTCGCCGTCGCCTTCGAGAATCAAATCGTAGCCTGGAGGAACCTGGTCCAGTTTGGCGCGCGTCGGATCGTCCGCGTGCGTCGCGTCCCAAATGTCCCACATCGAAGGATCTTCCAGCCCGAGGCGCCACATCGCTGTGCCGCGCACGCCCGCGCGCTCGGCGGCGCGGAGTTCGTTATACGCCGTGACGCCGTCGAGCATCCAGACGTTGTGCGCGTGATTGTCCTCGTCGTCGTAGGAATAGTGGAGGTTGAAGGAATCCGGATCGTAGAGAACGTCTGAACCCGATTCGACGGCGGTCACCACTCCCTGCTGAAAGCTGATCGCTTTCGCCACCGGCTGCGAGGCATCCTTTTTCGTTTTTACCGGCCAATCGTAGCCATACGTCGCGATTCCCATGATCAACTTATCCGGCGGCACCAGCTTGACCATGTTGTCGATGTTCCTGACAAACCAATCCTGCGGCGCGATCGGCCCCGGCAGCGACGTGGGCCAGTGGAAATCGTAGTTCATCAGGATGATCGCGTCCGTCTGCGCGGCGAAGTATTTGTAGTCGTAGCTCCAGTCCGCGGCAGGCAGCGCGACCATCAGCTTCAGGTTTTTCGCGTGCAGGTCGGCCGAAAGGTCGTGGATGAACTGCTGAAAATCCTTCATGCTCGATTCCGGCATGGATTCGAAATCGACCACGATTCCGGGCTCGCGCTCCGCGTCGGCGTACTCTTCAATTTGCGTGGCCAGCCGCGCCCGCGCCACCGGGTTTGCCAGCATCTCCAGCATCGTGGGCGGACACCAGACGTTCGTCTTCGCGTCGTAGTTATTCACCATCGCCATCACTTGCATGTCGACGGGAGGGTTCTTGGCCTGCAGCGACTGCAGGAACGTGGCGAGCTTCGGATCGGGGTCCACCGTGAGACTTCCGTCCACCGAAACGGCGGCCAGCGCCTCGGGAATCAGCAGGTCGAGATCTTTATAGTGCAATTCCAGGGACGTCAGCGCCGTGTAGTCGTCACTCACGTAGAAGGCGGCCCGCAAAGGGTCGTAGCTCTGCGGCACTTTGCCGAGCGCCGCCACCTTCCTTCTCCGCGCGCGCACCGGCTTTTTCGGCTTCCAGCGGATGGCGTGCAGCCCGGCGTGCGTATCCGTGCGCAGGATCTCCGGCAGCTCGGGATTCCGCCCGATGTTGAGCACGAAGATCAGGAGGACCAGCGTGAAGATAGCGCCGGCGATTTCGAGCGCGAGCCGGGTTCTCCGCCAGCGCCGCCTTTCCTGATCGTAGAAAATGGGCTTGCGTTCAGGCATGCGTACAATCCAAGCTAATCATCCACCACACCAAGAGATGAACTGGACCCCCACAGCTAAGATGCGTGCACACGCGGTTTTTGCTGTACTCGCCGGGCTGGTCTTGCGTTTCTACTTCATTCTCAAGCTCCCCGCAAGCGATTCCGGGGATGCGCCATTTTACATCGAGCTGGCCTGGAACTGGCTGAAGAACGGCGTGTATGGCCTTTCGATTAACGGGCGCCTGACCCCGGTCGACATGCGCGTTCCGGGCTATCCGGCGTTTCTAGCGGCGATTTTTGCATTTGCCGGAAAGTCGCCGCGGGCGGTATTGTTCGCGCAGGCCGCGCTCGACGTGGCCGGCTGTTTCGTGATCGCGCTGATCGCCGCGCGGCTGGCGCCGGAGGCCTCGCGCCGCCGCGTCACGATCGCGGGGCTGTGGCTCGCGGCACTGTGCCCGTTTACGGCCAACTATTCGGCGGTGGTGCTGACCGAAGTCCTGGTGACGTTCCTCACCTCGCTCGCGATCCTCGTGCTGCTTGGAGCCAATCGCGGCGAGATGCCCGGCGCATCCGTTACGGGCAGCGCGCGCGGATTGAGCCCGTGGTTCCTCGGCGGACTCATCGCCGGCTTCGGCACGCTTGTGCGGCCGGAGACTCCGCTCTTGCTTGCCGCGACAGGTCTCGTGCTCGCTATGCGCTGGTGGCGTCCGCGCGATTGGAGGAAGCTCGTGCGGGCGGGCGTGCTGATGGCAGCAGGGCTCGCGCTGCCGCTTGCGCCGTGGGCCGCGCGCAACTGGCGCACGCTGCACGAAGTGCGCTTTCTCGCGCCGCGCTACAGCACACTCCCCGGAGAATTCGAGCCGCTCGGATTCGACAACTGGACCCGCACGTGGCTCTGGCGCATGCACGACGTGTATCCAACGCTATGGGCAATCAACGACGAACCCATTCAGATCGGCGACCTGCCCACTTCTGCGTTCGATTCGACGGAGGAGCGAGCGCGCGTCGGCGCGTTGCTCGACCAGTACAACAACACGCTCACTCTGACGGGCCAGCAGGACGGCGCCTTCGCCGCAATTGCCCGCGAGCGCACCGCGCGCGATCCGCTGCGCACGTACGCCAGAATTCCGGTGCTGCGCTCGCTCGCGCTGTGGTTCACGCCGCGCATCGAGCTGCTGCCCTACTCGGGCCAGATGGTGCCGTTCGCGAGCGAGTGGGAGGACGACCGCGAGGACGTTGTCGTCACGCTCAGCTTCATCGCCGTGAACGGAATCTACCTCGCGCTGGCGCTGATCGGTGCGTGGTTCGCGCGCGGACGCTGCGGCTGGGGAATTTTGGTTGCATTCATCCTGGTGCGCACGATTTACATCGCGGGATTCGTCGAAACACCGGAGCCGCGCTACGTCCTCGAATGCTTTCCCGCCGTGATCGCGCTCGCCGCGCAGGCGTTTTCCGTGCCGTGGCGCAGGCCAGCGGCGCCTCAGCTCTCTTCGAGCGGCTCGGGGTGAATCGTCAGGCGGAAAATCTGCGGGAAATGATCCTTCACGCGGCTTTCGAGCGCCGCCGTGATGTCGTGAACCAGTGTGATCGGCAGGTCGCCATCCATCGCGCAGTGGCAAGACACCAGAATTCTGTGCTCGACGCTGCGGACGTGGACTTCGTGGCAATCGAGCAGCTCGGGATATTGCTTCGGCAGCGAATTCAGAAAATCCTGCACCGCATGCGAGAGTTCCTTCATCTCTTCGGCGCCCGGGATGCGCGCGCCGAGCGGCTCGATGTGAATGTTGACGAAAGCCTGCGGATCGGTGGCCGCGCGAATTTCGTCCTCAAGCTCGGTGGCGCGCCGGTGCGCCTCGCGGAGGCTCGCGTCTTCGTCCACTTCGAGATGCAGCTCGATGAAGAGATGCCCATCGAGCTGGTGTGCCGATAGCTCGTGGACGGCGAGGCCGCGGCGTTGCGCGATGGCGCGAATCGTATCGAAGAGGTGCTCGTTCGTGGGGGCGCGCGGCTCGACGTGCACAATCACGTCCGCCGGGACGATCTTCTCGATGTTGCGCTCGACTGCGTCACTCGCCGCATGCGCCTGTTCGAGGCTGGCCTTGCGAGGCACGCTGATGGTCACATCGACGAAATAGCGCTGGCCCGAGCGGCGCACGCGCACGCGCTCGGTGTTCAGCACGCCTTCGGTTTCATCGACTGCTTGCGCGATGCGGTCGTGGAGGCCGCTCGGCGCCACGTCGAGCAGCGCGTCGATGGTGCGCTTGCCGAGGCGCGATCCGATCCAGATGATCACGCCCGCGACGCCGAGCGCGGCGACCGCGTCCGTCATACCGAGCCACGGGATGCCAAGCCGCTGGCCGAGCCATGCGCCGGTGATGCCGAGCACCACGACGAACGTGCTCCAAACGTCCGTCGAAAAATGCAGCGCGTCTGCCTCCAGCGCCTCGCTCGGATACTTGTTTGCGACGCGCCGTAGCGCCCGCGACCGGACGAAGTCGATTCCCATCGAAAGCCCGAGAATCACGATCACGCCGAGGCTGAGCCGGATCGTCGCCGTGCGGAAGAGCAGCCGCTGAAACGCTTCCCAAATGATGTAGAGCGCGGTGAACAGCAGCAGGCCCGTCTCGACGAACGCCGAAAAGCTTTCCACTTTGCCGTGGCCGTAGAGGTGCTGCGCATCGGCGGGCTTGTCCGCCACGCGCACCGAGAGATAGGTGATCACCGCCGCCACAAGATCGAGGATCGAATGCAGCGCTTCGGAAAGAATGCCAAGGCTGCCGGTGACAGCCGCGAGGATCACCTTCAAGGTGACGAGGACCAGCGCCGACGCCACCGACCCGAGCGCCGCCAATTTTTTCTCGCGCGTCGCCCGCGCATTCAGATCGGCGCTCGCAGCCGAAGCCGCGCCTGGCGCAGCCGCACGCCCGGACTCCGCCGCCCGCCGCGCTCCCGATTCGCGTTCCGTAGCCTGTGCGGCCATTCCCGCGATTATACGCTTTGACGCGTTCAGGGCACGCAGGCTCGTCTGGCGGGCTTGCTTCGTGTTACAGTTTCCGCATGGAAGTCAAAGTCAAGATTCCGGAAACGCTCGCAGCCGAGGCGCGCTCTCGCGGCTTAAAGATCGAGACCTATGTGGAGCAACTCCTTGCGCAACAGCTGGCGGAAAAGACGCCGGCGGCTCATCCGCCGCACTCGCCCGAGGAGATTCGCGTTTGGCTCGACTCGCTCGCCCAGTTCTCCGACAAGATCCCGCCGTTGCCTGAGACGATCTCGCGCGAGTGGATTTACCAGGAACACGACTAAATGGCGATCGCTTCGTGTCTGGTCGACACGAACGTACTCCTGCGCATCACAAGACGCTCCGATCCTCAACACAAGATCGTGGAAAGTGCTCTCGGCTCCTTGGCCGGGCATGGCACCGTCCTCCATTACACGGCGCAAAATATCACCGAGATGTGGAACGCGATGACGCGGCCCATCGTTCGCAACGGCCTGGGATTAGCCGTCGCGGAAGCCGATCGCGAAGTGCGCGCGATTGAAGCCGGCATGAACCTTCTGCCCGACAACGCGGCTGTTTATAAGGAGTGGCGGAGAATCGTCGTGCAATACGGCGTCTTGGGCGTTCAGGTGCACGACGCACGGCTCGCGGCTGCGATGTACGTTCACGGCGTCAAACACATCCTTACGTTGAACATTGCTGATTTCGCGCGTTTCGAAGGACTTTTGGCCGTGCACCCCAACAGCGTCCAGTAACCCGGGGAGCAGGCCAAGAGCGGCAGGCCGTAGCCTAACATCACATGCGCGTACGATCGGCGCGGCAAGCGCCGGGAATAGGTGGAGCGGAGGACGAAAAATGCGACTGAAGGATAAGGTAGCGATTATCACGGGTGCGGGGACGGGGATTGGGGAGGCGATCGCGCACAAGTTTGCGCGGGAGGGGGCGCGGGTGCTGCTGGCGGGCTTGCCGAGCGACCCGGTGAAAGACGTGGCGGACACGATTATCGCCGCCAATGCGGCGGCGAATGCGTCGGGTGGGGGCGAGGCCGAAGTGTATCTCGGCGATCTGGCGGAGGAGCCGCAGGCGCGCGCGTGCGTCGATGCGGCGATCCGGCACTTCGGGCGCATCGACGTGCTGGTGAACAACGCGGGCGTCTTCATCGCGAACGCCGAGACCGACGCCTACCGCACCGAGGATTTCGAGCGCACAATCCGCGCGAATATCCGCACCGCGTTCCTGATGACGAAGCTCGCGCTGCCGCACCTGCAGAAGACGCGCGGCAACGTCCTCTTCACCGGCTCCGAGGCCGGGATCAACGGCTCGGCGATGTTCACGCCCTATGGCGCGAGCAAGGGATTCCTGCACGCGTTCGCGAAGGGCGTGGCGCTCGAGCAGGCGAAATATGGCGTGCGCGCCAACTGCGTCTGCCCCGGCGCGATCGACACGGCGTGGACGCGCGGCCCCGGCGGCCCGCTGAGCCCCGAGATACAGGACACGATCAACGGAACAGTCCCGCTGGGGCGGCGCGGCACGCCGGAAGAGATGGCGAATATTTTCGCGTTCCTCGCGTCGGATGAGGCGAGCTACATCACGGGCGCGCTGCTGTTGGCCGATGGCGGCGTGACGCCGGCGAAGGGGAGTCCCGGCGTGATGGTGCCGGACGAGCTGCGGCAGATGCCGAAAGGTACGCTGCCGCTGCGCCATTCGCACGACGGCCTGCGCGGCAAGGAAGTCTACTTCGCGAAGAAATGACGATCCGACAACGATCCTCTCTTCAGCGCCCGGCATCAACCCAATCCTTGGGGCTCGAAGAGAGATCCTTCGCTCAGGATGACGGCTCAAATGGCAGGACAGAAGAGAGCCTTCAGCCGACTCAAGCCAAAAGCGTCGGCTTCAGGATGACCATCCTCGTCGGATGGTCACTTCAGCGAGGGAATGGGCACAAGCGGCAGGCGGCGCGGTTCGCCGTGGAACCCGTGGATCTCGACTTCATCGAGCAGCAACGATGGCGCAATCACGGTGCTGGGAATGCCGCCCTGCGCAGAACCAAACGAGCCGAGTGCCGTACCGGCAAGGCCAGCGGTGGAATTCTGTTGCATGTAGGTGTAGACGGTGAGGTCGTTGCCAATCCCGAGAATATTGCGCAGCGAGCGCACCGTAAGTCCTTCAATCACACCCTGCCGCATCGGCTCTTCGTGGCCGTCGGAGACGTACACCTTATAGAGGGCGAGCGGCAAGCGCGCTCCGCTCTCGATATCGCCGCCGATCTGGCTCATGAAATCTCCGAAGTCCTGCTGGCGCAGGGCGGAAAGCGCGGGATCATCCATGCGCTTCACCTCGATGCACCATTGCTGGCCATCGTCCTTGCAGGCGGCGAGGAATTTCGCGCGCAGATCGGCCGGGCTGACCGCGGCGCTCGATTGGAAGAAAAGGTTGCTGCTGAGCGGGAGCGGATCGGACAGCATGGACGAGCGCGCGTGGCCGTCGGACATCTGAAAATCGGGGCCGGGGCGGCGCGACATCAGCATGTTTTTCAACATGCCGTTTTCGACGAGCGCCACCTTTTGCGATTTCACGCCCTCGTCGTCAATATCGTAGGCGCCGAGCAGCGGCTGGCCCTGGAATTCGGTGGCCGTGGGATCGTCGGTCAACGTCACGGTAGTAGGCAGCACGCGCGTGCCGATGCGGCCGGACCATTCGTTGCGGCCGCCGACGCGGTCCATGAACGAATCGTAGTCCTGCGTCGCGGAGAGCGGCGGGCGCGCACCGGAAAGCGAGGGCTCAAGCACCTGCGCGATCACGGAGGCAGCCGCGGGTGCGTCGAAGAGCACCGGCCCGGTGTAATCCGACATCAGCGGGCTCGCGCGGAAAACGAGCAAATCGGTGGCGGCTTGCGTCAGCGCTTTCGAAACCGTCGCGGCATCGGGCAAATCGCCGGGCTTCGGGGCGTATACGGAATAAAAATTGTGCAGCCCCAGACCGTCGTCGGCTTCGGTGTCTAGCGCGGTCTCGATCGAGACGAGGCTGCTGGAGGTGCGCATCGTGGTGCCCTCGCTCGTCATCAAGTACGTCGTCGCATAGACGATGTAATAGGTGACGCGCGTGCCGTAAAGCTGCGGATAGTCTTTCAGCGCGACGGAGGCGGCCCGCGCTTCATCGTCCCAGTTGCGCGAGGTCCAGTCAGGCTCCGCATGCGGCTCGATTTTGATGATCGGCGAGGATTGCGAGAAGTCGTCTATCTCGGGCGGCTTGGTCAAGCTGCGCAGAAACGCCTGCTTGAGCGACATCTGCGTGACGGCGGCTTTGTAGGCCTGATCGGTGGCGAGCCAAAGGTCCTGGCGCAGCGAATTGTAATCGCGGTCGATGCCGACTTCGCCGGTCGAGCCGAGAAAACCCTGGAAGCCGTCTTCACTCAGGAAATTCGAGCTGTCGAGGTGGTAATCGCCGACGCGGACATCGACGCTCATGAAGCGCGTGCGCGAAACCGAACTGGAAATCAGGGAGCCGAAAGACGCCGTCACGCTGCGAACGTCGAGATCGAGCAGGCGGTACTGGATGAAGAACGGCTTCTGCGCATCGGGCAGCACAAGCCGCGTGCGCGCCCGCTCCATTTCGTCGTGCATCGCATGAAGCGTCTGATCGCTGTCGTTTTCGACGGCGGTGGTCTGCGCAGCCAGCGCGGCCGAAACGTCACCCGGCATCGTTTCCACCGCGGCAGCCGCGCCACGCGGGCTGTGGGCGCCTTTCGCCGCCGCGCGCGCAGGCATGGCAAACATCGCAAGAAGCAGCACACACGTCGATAGTTTCATCACTGCTGCCCCTTTGCGTCGGGATCGTGCGCGGGCGGCGGCAGGATCGGCGGCCGGTCGGTGGACGTCTCTTTCTTGGCGAATTCCATCTCGGAAAACAGCGTCTCAGGCGCAACCGCGGATACCGGCACGGAGCCGGATTCCGCACCGCAATAGCCGTTGAAAATCTCGGGCGTGTCGCCGGTCGCGACGATCTTGCCCAGCGAGACGAGGGGCGTGCTCACGAGATTGACTCCGCGAACGAGTTCGTCCGGGCGGCCATCGGGAAAAATCTTGTAGACGACCAGGGGAGTCACCTGCAATGCCTGCGGCTCGCTGCGACCGGTAAACGTAAACCCGCCGGAGATATCGTCGATCAGCAGGCCAAAGGGCTTGCCCTGCTCCTTGACCAGCTCGATGAGTTTTTCGCGAAGCTGCGCGTTGGTCATCGCTTTCGAGCTGGAAACGATCAGGTTGCCCTGGCGCGCCACCGGAGCGTAGCCAAGCTGGCGGCGCCCGTGGCCGTTCGAATGCGGGATATTGATCAGCGGTGAGCGCGACATCAGGAACGTCTTCAACACGCCGCGATCGACGAGATGCACGTCCTGCGCCGGCACGCCCTCGTCGTCGTACGGGTAGTAGCCGAGCAGCATCTGGCCGTTGAGCGTTTTCTCCGTCGGGTCGTCCTTGATCGAAATGAAATCGGGCAAGATCTGTTGGCCGATCTTGCTGGCGAAGGTCTGCCCTTCATTGATGTCTTTCTCGCGAAATCCTTCGGCGCGATGGCCGAACATTTCGTGGAAATAAACGGCAGCGGCGCGGCCCGTGAGCAGCGCGGGCCCGGCGTACGGATCGACGAGCGGCGCTTTATCAAGCGCTTCGGTTTCTTCGATCAGATTGTGAATGCTGGCGAAGATCGTTTTGTCGGTGGGTTCATCCTTGGGATCGAGCCAATCGAAATTGGCGTAGCGCTCGATGTCCATCCCGTCGGGAGCCTTGCTCTGCACGAAAAGCTCGAGCCGGTAGTGGATCAAGCCGAAGGCGAGCTTCGTTCCTTCCGTATTCACCTGATATTGATTCGTCGACAGTGCCGTGAACGTCGCGATCGAATTCAGCACCGCGGGCGATTTGCTGAAAGCGGCGGTGTAACTCCGCACGCGGTCTTCCCAGGGCTTGCGGTCGACGTGAATGTCCACATAGGGGCCGATATATGTTTGCGGCGGCTCGCGCGAGAAATCTGCGGCGGCGCCTTCGGCCGTCTGCACCTGGACCTCCTGGCTCGTCTTCACCTTGATCAGGGCTTGCACGGCGGCGCGATACTGCTGGTCCGTTTCGCGCCAGATTTCGCGGCGCAACACGGGGATGTCGTTGTCGAGGATCGCGGACGTGCCGGGGCTGGTCCAGCTGGGCTGCTGGTTGGGCAGCTTGTGCGTGTCGTCGAGCTGGTAGCTGCCGACGCGCGTCTGCGTCTCGAGCCATCGGCCGCGATCTTCCGTGCTCGAAAGCAACGCGCCGTTCGAGCCCGAGACGTCGGCGTACCGCCGGTCGGAGAGCGTGTAGCTGATGAAGTAGGCGGGCGGATCGGCTTTCGAGAGGGTCGCGAACGACCGGTCGAGCTCCTGCTGCATCGCCGTCAGGACAGCGGGTTGCGCGTCCGCCGGCTTGTCCGGGGGCCGGTTGGCTGCGAGACATGTCCAAGCCATGGCCAGCAGCGCCGTGGCGGTCGCAGAGATACTTCGTCTATATTTGCTTTTCATGATTGCGCAAAGTCCAACAGTTTAAGATAGGATGGTCCGTTTCCCAAATGAAAACCCGGAGGTGGTTGCCTTCCGGTCGAATGATGGACGGGATCGAGAGAGTGGTGGTTACCGGATTTACGCACGGACTGGGCACGAAGGAGAATTAGATGCGCGCGCTCGTCGTTAGGCGGTATGGGCCGCCCAACGTTTTTGAACTTCAGCAACTGCCCGATCCGCAGCCGAAGGCGGGCGAGGTCCTGATCCGCGTCAAGACGATCGGCGTCAACTTCGCCGACCTGATGCAGCGCATGGGCATCTATCCCGGCTCGCCGAAGCCGCCGTTCGTCCCCGGGCTCGAAATTGCCGGGGTGGTTGAGAAAATTGCCGAGGGCGGAAAACCCGTCGAAGGTGAAACTCTGAGGACCGGCGACGCGGTCATGGCCTTTCCAGAATTTGGCGCTTATGCCGAATGGGCCGCCGTGCCCGCGACGCAGGTCCACCGATTGCCGCCCGGCATGCGCTTCGAGGATGGCGCTGCAATCCCCGCGAACTACCTGACTGCGTATCACGCGATGTTCACGATGGGCAATCTGCAGCCCGGCGACCGCATCGTCATCCATGGCGCTGCGGGCGGCGTCGGAATCGCCGCCGTGCAACTCGCGCGCACCCGCGACCTGGTCATCTTTGGGACTGCGGGACCGGCCAAGCAGGAATATCTCCGCAAGATCGGCGTGGATCATGCGATCGACTACGAAAAGAGCGATTTTGTCGAGGTCGTGCACAAATACGCGCCGGATGGCGTCGAAATGGTGATGGACCCAATCGGGGGAAAATCCTTCTCGCGCAGCTTCAAGTGCCTGGGTCCCGTCGGCCGCCTCGTGGTCTACGGCTTCTCGGCTGGGGCAAGTTCGGATGGAAAACGAAGCCCGCTGCGGCTTGCCCGCGCTTATCTCCAAACCCCGCGCTTTCATCCGCTGAAGCTGATGGAGAAAAACGCGGCCGTGATCGGCGTGAACCTCGGGCGCGTGCGTTCGCGCGGCTCGCTGCTCCGCAAGCAACTCGAAGACATTTTCCGCCTCTACGCCGACGGCAAGATCAAACCCGTCATCAGCAAGACGTTTCTCCTCGAGCAGGCCGCCGACGCTCACCAGTACGTCCAAGATCGCAAGAACATCGGCAAGGTGATCCTCTCGGTCCGGTAGCGCGTCCCGTAGCGCTGGCCTCCGGCCGGCGTTCTTTCTTGTTTGCTGCCGGCGCGGCGAAGAGAAAGAGCCGGCGAGACGCCGGCGCTACGGAAACACCTACGCCTCGCTTTCGCCCGTTTCCAACTTCGCACACGCGGACGATCGAAAGTTGCGACCCGCGAGCCGGTGTGGTGCCATAGAAAAAGCGAATGCGAGGTGGATCATGAAGGGTTTGGGAAGCGTAATCAGTCTTCTGATCGTGGCGCTGATTGCGGCCATGATCTACAAGTATTTCCTTACTTCCGGGCAATCCGTAGGCGCAACCACGCCGGTGGCAACTATCGACGCGGTAGGCGCGCAAAACGATCTGATCGCCATCGGGCAGGCCGAACGCATGTACCAGGTCCAAAACGGCAAGTACGCGTCGCTCGACGAACTCGTTTCGGACGGCACCATGCAGATGCGCAAGCCGAATCGCAAAGGCTATACGTACGAAGTGGACGCATCGGACCAAAGCTTCCAAGCGACGGCAACCTGCGCATCGCCCCCGCTCCCCGGTTGCCACAACTATTCGCTCGATCAGACGATGACCGTCCAGATCGCACCCTAAGCGCCCGCGCATGCAGCTGTAAGTCATACGACGAGGAAATGCTACTCTTGCGCCTGTTTGGCAGCGCCTGAGATAGGTCTTTACGGGTGCGCTTCGATTGCTAAGGTCGTGAAAGGAGAACGGTGATGGCTGCTGACGCGAATGCGAGAGAAGCAGTTCCGCAGGCAAATGAGGTCCAAACTGAGCGTCGCGATTTCATCAAGGGTGCCGCTGCGGCGGGACTGCTTGGCGCTGCGGGAGTGGCATCGGCGCTCGGCCAGCCGGCTCAAGCTCAAGCAGCACAGCAGGCGGAGACGGCAGAGCCAGATCTCAAGCCGCCAGCCGGGATGTCGCCTCGCGGCATTCCCGACCTCCGCTTTCCGATCTGCTACAAGGACTGCGTACCCGCCGCCGTGGGCGTGATGACGCAATACTTTGCCGCGCTGGGGCAGAGGGATTTAAAGGGCGTGGCGGAGATGCTGCACTTTCCCTTCGGCACGTTTGAGCGGACCGACGCGATCGTGGTCAACACGCCGGACGAACTCATGGCCCACGCGCCCGCATCGATGAATATGACCGAACGCCCGGAACGCTTCACCGATCACGACGGCTACCTGCAGCCGGGTTGCTACGACGTCCTCGACGGCATCGAGATATTCAACTCGAACCCGGTCGCCGTGAACCTGTCGCTCAATTACAACCGCTACGACGCCAACGGCCACAAACTCCTCAGGTGCGAAGGGATCTATTGCGTCACCAACAATGACGGAAAGTGGGCCATCCAGGGGATGTCCACGATTTTCACGCCCGCTTACATGATGCACGTGGCTTACAACGACAGCATCGCGGCGGCAAAACGCTTGCGCCAGGATCATTGCTTGGCCTACATGAACATGGACCAGCAGGCCGTATGGGGTCCCATCCG
Source organism: Candidatus Acidiferrales bacterium (assembly GCA_049279635.1). Taxonomy (GTDB): domain Bacteria; phylum Acidobacteriota; class Terriglobia; order Acidiferrales; family UBA7541; genus Palsa-295. Next base: position 17,977 of record JBAPOM010000084.1, on the reverse strand, counting down.
CCAGCTGGGCTTGAACGTCAGCGTCGGCGCCGGCGGACCTTCGTGGGAGCTTGCTCCGCAGGGACAGTACAAGGCGCTCGACGGGCTTCGAGTGAAAGGCGTGAAAACGCGGTTGTCCACTCAGAACTACACGCAGGAGATGCTCGACAACACTCGCGTCGACTTCGCAGCGTATCGGGCCCTCTTCGCGCCTCTCGGCCTGGGCAACTGGGGATGGGATCTTGCCGATGCGACGCCTGGCGGCCGCGTTCTCCACGCGAGCATCGAAAAGGTGCACGCGTTACAGGGCGCGAGCCGGTACACCACAAGCGGTGATTACATCAACGACAGCGTGGAATTGGACGTCATCACATACAAGAGAGGGCGCTGGGGCATTGCCGGCTTGTTCGGCTATATGACAACCCACGATCGCGCGAACGACGTCCGCAGCTGATCCCAGAGTTACTCCTATCAGGAGTTAGGGTTGAACTATGTCCGATGCAGTGAGAGCATGTCGAGCGAATGCGAAGGCGAACCACCAACGAGACACGCGCTAAAAACCTTATCGAACGGCTCAACGGGCGGTCCTCGGTTGAAGTGTATGAAGCCGCAAAAGAAATTTGGGAAAGGGATGATCCGTATACCCTGCGGGCGGTAATCCGGACGTTAAACCGCGGCAAGAGGGCCATGAACCGAGCAGCAGCCGCATACGCGCTGGACCTTATGCACGGACGCGCGGCCATTGCCGCTCTTGAGAGGACTGTGCAAAACAAGCAAGAACATCCGAAAGTCAGAGGGCAAGCCGCCGAGTCCCTAGCCGGCAATCATCGAGCCAGTTCGCATAGACTCCTTATCCAGAACCTCCAAGATCCATCGAAGGACGTTCGGTTTTGGTGTGCTTACGCTCTTGCGGAAATGGGAGACAGCGACGCACTACCTGGTCTGCGCAAACTCGCCAAAGAGGACCAACGCATTGTGAGAGGCTTTTGGTCCGTAAGTAGAGAAGCAAACTGGGCCATTCGCAAAATCCGGGATGAGGTGCGGAGAAAGGGGCGGAAGGGGTGCTGGTTCTGCACAAAAGCCTTGAGCAGAAGCACCTGACCACTTTGCCGGCTATCCGGGCACAACAACGGTTTGTCGCGAGGGACCGCGTCAAATCCTCAGGGGTACGGATGCGAAACCGTGATTGCTTTCGAACTGGCTCTTGATCGGAAGGGAAAGCACTTACTTGCAGCCGCACGATTTGCTCATGTGCCTCAAGCCCCGGCCACCGTATCCGTCAAACAGCCGACAGAACTCGGTCTCCTTGTAGTCCGTGAAGCGGAATCGAAAGGATTGTATGGGTTTCCCGTCCGAGTACACAACCACGAGATGCTTTTCCCCGAGGCTTAGTGCTTCGACTTTCAAGCCCGCTTTCTGAGGCCACGGTGTTTTGTTTCCGTCGTCTATTCTAAACATGAGTGTTTTGAGCTCGAAGGGAATAGTACGCAGATTGCAGCAGCCCGGCGGATTCGGAATCACACAGAGCATCCCTGTCTTGGGCTCAGCGGATGTCCGAAGCGCTGATAGAAGGCCAAGAAGGACAATTACCGCCGCGTATTCGACGCGTCGCATAATTTCCTCCCTCCTATTCGCACTCAGTAGCCCCGGCGTAAGTGCACCTACCGCTCTGCAAGCGAGACGAAGGGCTTAGGCCGGCGCGAGCTCGGCCCTCGCGATCGCCCACGCGCCGGAAGCCTTCACGTATTCGACTTTCAGAATGCGGCGTTCCGTGCGGCGGACAAAGCCGTTGCCTTGCGCGTGCGCCATCTGCGCGAGCGTGCAATCCTGCGGGATCGCGGTTTCGATTTCGAGGGCGCAATGGAATCGACCAGTAGCGCGCTTGCCGTCCGCGGCGACATCGATCGTGTCTGGCTCGCCAGCGTGAACCGGCGCGACGCTGCGCACGGATGGGTCGAATGCGGTGCCTTCGCGATTCGCGATCAGAGCCGCAGCAGCGTCATGCGCTCCGGTGGTTTGGTCTTTCCTTGCATTGATCCGCCGCAGCCAGGCCTGATGCAATTCGCGGATCGCGGCTTCGTTCTCGAACTTCGCGAGACGCGCCTTCAACTCTTCGTCCGCCAGGATCGCGGCGGGCGCTGCGACAGCGGCCAAGGGCGCGGCCAGCAATGCGCCGCGCTTCAGAAACGACCGGCGCGTGGAAGCGGTGTCCTTGCTCATGCCACACCTCCCGACGTCTTCACCTGATAGAAGCGCCTTACATCGAACCGCCCGGCGAGCCGCTCGTGCGCGCCCAGCGCATTCATGTTCAAGCCGTTTGTGCCGCAGTTATAGCCGATCCCAACATCGCGCATGGTATGCAAGTTGACCAGGATGGTGCCGAGCGTGCCGTTGCAGGCCTCCTCCAGCCAATACATGAAATACAGGCCGTCGCGAATCTTTACGTACGAGGCGGGCCCGCTCCACTCCAACCCGCCGGCATCGGTCCCGGTGAAAATGATCCAGGAGAGCGAATGCGGCGTCGCGTACAGGTGCATCGAGGTGAGGCCCGGCGCGTAGTTCTGGCTCACCGCGCCCCCGACCATCTCGTCGGTGAAGGTGTGGCGGTTATACTTCGGTGGAATCAGGCCTTCCATCTCGATCACGCCGAAGTGGATTTTCACTCCAGCCTCGTTTGCGAAGTAGGGCGTGTTTAAGTAGCCGTTGAAACACGTCACGAGGCCCTCGTGGAAATCCGCGACGATGCAGTGTCCGTCATGATTCGGCTCGCCTTCCAACAGGTGGCCGAAGAGGATCGCTCCCGGCATCGACTCGAAGGCCTGATAACGCGCCTTGGTCCAATTACTCTGGCCTTCTTTGCGCCATTGCAGGTTTTGGGCGTCGTCAAAGCGGTATTCCATCGCGGGCGCGTCGTCGTAGCGAAGAGTGAAACTCTTTCCGGCGAGCCAGTCGGTGCTCGGTCCGAGATTGCCGGCCATCGACGCGGCGGGCGCGTTGGCGCCGGGCGAAATGCCACGCGGTGCGAAAGCTGACGTATGTTTGGCGCAGACGGCGTCGACTTCGGCCTTGGTCATTTTCGCCATGGTCTGGAGCGGGCGATAGACTCGCCGGTCGCCCTTCTTTGCAGTTTGGCCGGCCGCGGCCGCTGGAACCGGCGAGCCGCTCTCGTCGCCGAATTTTTCGAACTGCGCGAGCTGCCCCAACCACTCGCCCTTGCCGCGGAAAACGTAATATTCGAGCGCGTCGTTGGCGTCGAAGCCGAGCCGCATGCCGACCTGCTCGATGCGGTTCATGTCCATCACGTACGCCGTGAAGGTGCCGGAAAATTCGCATTCGGTGCGCGTGTAGATGTAGCGGTCCTCGTTGATCTTGATGTAGTCGGAAGGCCCGCAGAAGCTGAGTTCGCCGCCCAGGCGCGACAGCTCCACGAAATTCGAATATGCCGCCGAGGGAAAGAACTCGAGCGTCTCCGCGCCGGCGTCTTGCTTCCAATAGAAGCCATGGCCCTCGACGCGATTCGTCGTCACGTGGCGAGCTTTCGGCGCTTCCTGCCCCGGCTGCTCGACGTAGCCGTAATAAATCTCGCGCTGCACTTTGCGATTGTCTTTATAGCCGCTGAACCACAGCTCGAATACCGTCGCCAGGTTCGTGCCCTGGTCGATCACCACAGAGTAGCCGCGCTGCGTGCCCGGAATCATGTGCGAAAAGAAGGCGACGTTGGCCAGCGTCAGCGCGCCGTATCCGGCCTTCACTGCGCTGCCGCCGTTCTCCGCCAGCGAAAGGCCGCTGATCGTGTCGAACGTGTAGGCCAGGGCCGGCCCATTGTCGGTGACGATTCGAATTGATTTGTCCACGAACACGTCGGCCAGCGGTGAAGCGCTCGTCGGCCCGCTCTTGGCAACCGGGCCCAGCTTGCCTTCAATTTGTTCTGGCGTAAGCTTCGTGTAAGCGATGCGATGCATCTGCTCTTTCGGGTATGGCGTCGGCATCATTCCCCCTGTTGCGTCCATCCTTTGCGTATCGCGCGAATGCGAGGCGCCATCGCCTCGCATCCTCATAATTGTGGCGGCGTGATGCTATCGCTGAATGCGCTTGTTTTCAACCTTCGCGGCCACGCGCGGCGGCTAGTGGGCAGGCGGTTCAGCTGGCGTCGTGGGAGTTGGCTTTACGACCGTTGTATATCTGCCATTGATGATCGGATTCCGGTCGGTCGACGGGTCGTCGCAATCATCGGCGTTTTGTTCCATGCGGTCGATGTCTTTGACGCGGTTCCAAGTGAAGGTCACGTTGATGGGCTTGGCCAGCGCGATCGGATCCTCGATCATGAACTGAATCTGCATCTGATCGTGGTTCGCCATGCGAATCCGCTCGACGGTATGAAGCTCGTTGCTCATCGGCACGAAAGGAACTCCTGCTCCTCGCGCCAGTCCTGGGAGATATACCGGCGACCTGATCGAAACGGTGTCAACCACCAGCGTGTCGCCATCCCAGTGTCCGATGGAATCGCCCTGGCTCATCGGCCACAACTCATCCTTTGGCGGGTGCGAACGTCCATCGGTGTAGATGTGGCGCACCGAACCAAGAAGGCTGATGAGAGTGGTTTCTTCAGGCGTCACCCGCCACTCGTATGTGCCCGGCAGCATCGTGGCGGGAAACCCGGGCGTCCAGCCGCATCCGCCGAATCGTCCGAATTCTTCGAATGCGGGCGGCTCCGTGCCGTCAGCAGTTTTGGCGGCGTCTGCCACCTTTCTTAGCTCGGCGAGCTTTGCCTGCCATGCAGGAGTGAAGATCGCTTGCATCTCGGCAGCGTAGATTTTCGCCCGCTCCATTCCCTTGGGGCCCATTTCCTGCCCGTCGAGTTCGTCGGTCCAGATATCGAATTCCCAAAGTCCCGACCAATCCGGCAGCTTGGCGAAAGCCTCGACGCGCGCTTGCGAAGATTTTTGCGCGCGAGCGAAGTAGACGCAGCCTGCCACGAGCAGTGCAGCCCCCACTACAATCGCCCGGCGAATCATGGTCGATCCTCCCCCCAATTCACCTAACTTGGCTTGCCTACTTGCTGCTCGTTTGCGGCACCGCGCCGATCGGCTTGCCGTCTGGGCCTATTGCGGAAATGATCTGGCCCCCGGGCCGGCCATCGCGCAATGGATTGACGACCACTGTGATCTTGTCTCCCGGCTTGAGACTGTCGGGCTTCCAGCCGTGACGAATCAGCTGGATGGGCGCGCCCATCTCAACACCCCATTCGACCGGAGCGGCGTTCGCATCCTTCGGATCCGCCACGAGCAACTGAATCCAGCAGTGCGGATTGTTCCACTGGAATTCCTTCACCGTCCCGACCAGCGTGACTTGCTTGTCGAGATCGAACATCGCGTGCGAGTGATGAGCAGATGCCGAGCTCGCCATCAGCATAGCGGCGACGGCGATGAGGCCATAATTCCGCACCCTACTCATTTGTTTCTCCACAGACCCGGGCTTCCGTGTCTTCCTCTTCCAGAAAACACAGGATACCGCGGGGATTCTACACCAGAAGCGAGCCGTCGATGCAAACGCCCAATTAACTCTGCGGAGCGACACCAGGGAACTCTATTGGTCGTCGGTTCCGGGCCCAAACCAGAACGCGGCGGCGTACGTCATACAATTTGACGCAGCGCAGAATTGCGACGCGAGCACGGCTTCGGGGCAAGGGGGCTCGGATGAGGTGGATTGGCCGGCGGGCGGGATTGGTGTTTGCGGCACTGGGGGGCGAGCGCGATTTTGCTGGCGATGTTCTCCGCGAGCAGCGCGCCGGCTAGATCAAGGGCCGAGCCTGCCGGTGCGCTGGCGCCGAATGCGACGACTGGCCGGCTGTATTTTCTCGATACGCGCGGGCATCAGGTGATGTCCGCGAATCCCGACGGATCGGACGTGAAGGTGTTGGCGCAGGCGGGAGGCAGCCCGGACGGAATTGCTATCGATAAGGCGAGTGGACACCTTTATTGGACGAATATGATGACATTCCGCCCAAACGCCGAAGATTCGGGAGGCCCTGGTGCCCCTGGTGGATGGGCAGCACGGTTTGGACCGGGTTCGCTCGAGAGCGCGGATTTGGATGGAAGCAACGTGACGACGGTGGTGCCAAGCGGCGGGGCTCTCACTTACCGACCGAAACAGATGACGATCGATCTGCGGGACGCCAAGCTGTATTGGTCCGACCGGGAAGGAATGCGTGTGATGCGTTCGAATCTGGACGGATCGGACGTGGAGACGCTTGTGGAAACGGGGCAGAGAATTGAGGGCCAGCGAGGTGATCCGAAGGATTACTGCGTTGGAATCGCGCTGGATTTGACGCGCAACGAAATCTACTGGACGCAGCGCGGCGATCGTTCCAACGACGGCAGCATTCGACGGATGAGCATGAACATTCCGAAAGGAGAAAATCCGGCGCACCGGACGGATATTCAGGTGTTGTTCGACGGACTGCCGGAACCGGTCGATTTGGCGCTCGATCTGAAGACGCGGACGATGTACTGGACTTCAGACGGAGGCACCGGACCCGAGGCGGACACCGTGAGCCGAGCACCGATGGACCCTCCCGCGGGATACGATTCCGCGCATCGCATGGATCAGCAGATTCTAGTGAGCGGACTGCGCGGAGGAGTCGGGATTTCGCTCGATTTGAACCACACACGCATGTTTTTCACCGATTTGGGCGGCAACGTTTACACCGCCAATCTGGATGGATCGGACGAGAAGACTTTGTTGAGTGAAATGGGCGGGTTGACCGGGATTGTGTATGTCGATGGCGCGCCGGTCGGCACCGCCGAGGCAGCGAGTACTCGGATAACCATGATAGTGTCGCTATGTCGCGAGTATTCCAAAGGTCGCCTGTATTTTCCCGCATCGCCGAGCGCGTTTATCGCACCGGTTCATGGTGTCTTATACTGGATAAGCTCGATGGCGTTGCCGGCGTTGTCGCTCACGAACGCGAACGCAGCGCCAGGGTAGTCGCGGAGTTCAAAAACTACTTTCACACCCTTGGCCTGCAATAGTGCGAGGACGGCGCGAATGTCCTTCACCCGGAAGGCAAAGTGCTTGAGGCCGTGTGTGCGAAAGTCCTCCGACGGGTTTCGGCGCGACTCCGGCAGCGGTGCAGCCCCGGGCACCTGGAACAACTCGATGCGGATGTTGCCGCGCTGAATCAGGGCTGTCTGCATGCCGTTCGGTTGCCCGCCGCGTCTGACTTCCTTGAAGCCGAACATCTTCTGGTACCACGCGATTGATTGTCCGATGTCCGGCACGCTGAGAGCGACGTGATCGAGTGCGATGTCGAAGTCGACATTAGAACTCTGCGCAACGACCGTTTCCGGCGACGCCGGCATCGAAAAAAGCCCAACGAACGTCAAGATGGCAAACGCAGTAACGAGCTTTGTAAGTTTCATCCGCCTGTCCTCCTTCGCACTCTCGCGACATCCACACAACCTGATCTCCGGCATCGCAATGGCTATGTGGCTCGAGAATGCGACGCGAAGAAGGCGAAGCCGGTGGCGAGGACCGAAACCCTCCCCATACTACGATCGGCGCTCCTCAAACACTCCGAGATAGACGAGGCCCGCGATCGCCCCGCCGATGATCGGCGCCACCCAAAAGAGCCACAATTGATGAATGGCCCAGCCTCCCACGAACAGTGCAGGGGCCGTGCTGCGCGCCGGATTCACGGAAGTGTTGGTGATGGGGATGCCCACGAGATGAATGAGCGTGAGGCCGAGTCCGATCGCGATTCCTGCGAAGCCGGCCGGCGCTCGCCGGTCCGTGGCTCCGTGAATGATCAGGACGAACATGAACGTGAGTATGACTTCGGCTACGAAACAGGCCAGGAGCGAGTAGCCTCCCGGCGAATGAGCGCCGTAGCCATTCGACGCGAACCCCGCGCTCAGTGTGAAACCGTCCTTCCCGCTCGCAATCGTGTACAACGCGGCGCTGGCGAGGATGCCTCCCAGCACCTGCGCGATGATGTAGGGCACGAGTTCACTGACGGGGAATCGCTTGCCCACCGCCAAGCCTACCGAAACCGCCGGATTGAAATGGCCGCCTGAGATGTGGCCCAAGCAGTAGACCCCGGTCATCACCGTTAAACCGAATGCGAAGGCAACCCCAAAAAGCCGATGCCAAGCTGTGGAAATGCCGCGTCCAATACTGCCGCGCCGCAGCCGCCAAAGACCAACCAGAAAGTTCCAATGAACTCCGCAGCGAGCTTCTTCGAGAGGGGCATCCGAGATCACCTTTCGGAATCTACCGGTGGGGCCTAAACCGGGGAAAAGCCGACGCGATTCTATGCCTTGGGCCGGGGATTTGCCAGCTTGCGGAACAGCAATCGAAGACGCGCGATCGGCATGCAGTGCTATTTCACATCTCTGTAGTCCGGCTTACTGGCAGTTGGCTGCTCGTTCGCACTGGGTGTAGTATGGGCGCCGGATAGACTTGGGGCGCGGGAATTGGGTTCGGATCGGCTAATCGCCGGACGGGGGGAAACATGCCAAAGGACCTGACGCGAAGAGAATTGATGAGTCGTTCGATTGCTGCGGGCGGGTTGTTCGCGGCCGGATCGCTGATGCCAGTTTCGTCGACGCTAGCCGATCAAGCTGGCGGGCAAGCAACAACGCAAACCGAGCACAGAGTTCCGGCGGCGATGGTCGGCGACAAGGTGGTGCAACCGCGCAGGGATGTGCCGGTTCTGCACAAGACCAGCGTCCTGGTTGTCGGGGGCGGCCCGGCGGGGACGGCTGCCGCCTTTTCGGCCAAGAAGCTGGGCGTCGACGTCACTCTAGTCGAGAGGTACGGCTATCTCGGAGGGCTCGCCACCGGCGGCCTCGTGCTCGGAATTTTTCCGCTCTACAACCGCGAGAACAAGCAGGTCATCTTCGGCATCGGCGAAGAGCTGATGAAGAAACTCGACGTGCTCAAGTACGGCATCATCGATCGCAACAAGGCGCCGATTTACCCAACGATCGATGCGGAGGCCTTCAAATATCTGCTGGCCAGCATGGTGCTCGATTCGGGGATCACTGCATACCTGGATTGCTGGGGCGTCGATGCCATCGTCGATTCCAAAGGTGCCGTGCGCGGCGCCGTTTTTGAGAGCAAGTCGGGGCGGCAGGCAATCCTCGCCGATATCGTGATCGACGCTTCGGGAGACGGCGACATTTACGCGGCCGCAGGAGCGGCTTTCGATAAAGTCAAAACCAACATCGGCCTGATCAGCCGAATCGGCAACATCGATGAAGTCGATATGGCTCCTGGAAAAGGATCGGAAGACCCGACCAAGCCTTCCATAGGCAGGCCCGATGAAGGAGGCAGGCCCTCGAAGGGCCGCGTCAACGACTTCAGCGGTCACGCCGGTAATTCCACGCCCGCGCCACATGTGAACTGGCTCAACATGAGAGGCCCGGTCGGCGACGCTCTGGACATCTCGGATCTGACCGAATTCGAACTCAAGCATCGCATCGGAACCTGGGGCAATGTCGAGAAGCTGCGCCAAAAGGCGGGAAACGAGCAGGTCTACTTGACCGAAACGGCCCCTCAGCTCGGCGTGCGGCTCAGCCGGCTCCTCGACGGCGTGAAGAAACTGAAAGTCGACGAAATCCGCAACGGCGCCAAGTTCCAAGATGTGATCGGCTATTCCGGCGCCTATGCGAATGCTCCCGCATTCCAGATTCCCTATGGCTCGCTCGTTCCAGCGAAGGTCGAGAATGTTCTCGCGGCCGGGCGATGCATATCGGCGGAATTCGACGTTGCGGATATCACGCGGCTCATTCCGGTTTGCTGGGTCACCGGACAGGCGGCGGGCCTGGCTGCGGCATTGTGCATCCAGGATAACTGTAAGCCTCGCCACGTCAATGTGGCGAAACTGCAAGATCTGCTTCATCAGCAGGGGGCGTATTTGGGATGACGTTTCTCCATCGCGTACCGCGGCGAGTGATTCAGCTGACTTGCTTCGTCGGCGCGGTCGTGCTGGTTTGGCCCTTGCTGCCCTGGAAGATCGCACCGCGATTTTTCCAGCAAATCAGTCCATTCGTCGCTCTATCATCGAGCATCGCCGCACGCTCCGTTGGTGTGGGAGCGATCCTCGCGCTCGTCGTCGCCGTCGCAAGCTCATTCAAGAAGCGGTGGTTTTGCCTGTACCTCTGTCCGACCGGCTTCTTGCTTGAGAGCACCTCACGTGTCGGCTTGCGCAAGACGCGCTGGTGGAGCAAGTTGCCACCGGTCGGTAAATATGTCGCGATACTCACTCTGGTGGGCGCCGTAGCGGGATATCCGGTGCTGATGTGGATGGATCCGCTGTGCATTTTCAGCAGCCCGTTTGCGATCAACAGAGCGACGAATCCGATCACCGTGATTCTGGTTTCGCTCGGCCTGGGCGTTTTGGTGGGAGCCACTTTTGTTTTTGGCATGGCCTGGTGCGTCCGCATCTGCCCTCTCAGCGGATTCCAGGACATGCTGTTTTACGCGCGGAAAGCCTTGTGGACCAAATTGAAGTCGAGTGCTGGCTCGCGGAAGTCCCCTGAGGCCCGGCGCGCATTCTTCGCCGGCGCAGGAGGCGCGCTGCTGGCGCTGGGGGCGCGTCGGCTCGGGACGGCGCGATATCGCAAGAGCGATACGCTGCTGCGTCCTCCCGGCGCCGTGCCGGAAGATCGGTTCGCGGGGCTCTGCATCCGTTGCAACAACTGCGTGCACGCCTGCCCGACGAAAATCATTCGCCCGGATACGGGCCACGAAGGTGGTCTGGCGGGCTTTGGGGCGCCCGTCATTCGATTCGACCGAGACTATAAATATTGTCTCGAAACCTGCGATGCCTGCACCCAGGTTTGCCCCACCGGCGCGCTAACGGCGCTTCCACTGGAGCAGAAAAACAAATACATCATCGGGGAAGCGCTCGTCGACAACAATATCTGCCTGACCGCCCTCGGCAAGAAGGAATGCGATGCGTGCGAGATTGCATGCCCCTACGATGCGGTGAAAATCACATGGGACGAGGCGCAGTACATCTCCTATCCTGTGGTCAATAACAAATGCGTGGGCTGCGGCGCGTGCGAGGTCGTTTGCCCCACAAACCCGGTCAGATCCATCCGCGTGTGGACCCAAAAGCCTGCGTGATTGTTTGTGCCGCTTGGTGTGCGAGTACGCCCCTTGGGAGTAGGTGTTGATCGCTCGGATCAACACCTACAACCCGGACACATTCACGAATCACTCCCGCCACTAAAACATGTACTTGATCGCGAACTGCATGATCCTGGGAGCAACATCCGACGAAATCATGCCGAATGTGCTGCCGCTTCCCAGGACGGTGTTGCTCGTGCCCACCGCAGCGATGCCGGCGGTCCCGGGATTCACGAAATTCACGCGATTTTCGACGTTAAAGGTTTCCCAGCGGATTTCGATAGACTGCCTCTCCGTGATGGGGAACTTTCGCGACAAAGCGAAGTCCACATCGAAAAAGCCTGGGCCTTCCAAATTATTAACGCCTTCGTTCCCAAAGGCGCCGGGCTCTTGGTATGTCCTGGCGGCCGGGTAGTAGACCGCTCCTCCTCCTGGGTAGGCAAACGCGTTCGGATTAATCCAGCAGTTGCCTGCCGGCGTGAAATAGGGCGAGACGCGCTTCGGTGCGCAGTAAGGGCTTACGCCAGGGACCAGATTGGGGCGCTGCCCGGCGATTCCGTTAGCTGCGTCGTCGGCGTTCGCCCCACCCATGGTCACGGTGAAATAACTGCCTGTGTGTACTGAAACGATCGGCGCTAGCTGCCAGTCGCCGGCGATCCACTGAAGGACTCGCGAAGAAAAATGCGGCGACTGCAGGACGGCTGACAGGTTGAAGTTGTGGTGCACGTCCACGCTTGCGCAGTTTCCGCGGTCGAATCGCGGATCCGACGGATTGGTGTACTCCGGGGCATTGATCGCCTGAGTCCACACATCCGAGATGCAATGCGACCACGTATAGTTCGCCAGCATTGAGAAGTGATTTGAAAAACGGTGCTCTGCCGAAAGGAGTAGCGCGTTGTAGCTGCCTGTGCCGCTGTCGTCTAATCCCGGGTATCCTCCGTAAAATTGGCCTAGGGCCGGATTCAACTGCGACAACACGCGCCGCTGGTTCGTATTTGTACTGCTGTCGCATGGAGTGTAGGTTTTCGGCACCACCACACCAGCGCTGACGATATTGAAAGTGCAGCTGCCCGACGCATTCGGCGCGATAAAGACCCCAGGATTCTGCTCCTGAATCGTCCACAGGTGCACCAGGTCGTTGCCCAGGTAGCTGGCCTTCAAGAGCCAGGCTGCCCCGATCTGTCTTTGTATCGTCAAGTTCCACTGCTCCACATAGGCATTGTGGACGTGCAACGGAACTGTCTCGTACGATGAAAAAGTCGGGTATGCGGTCGTGGAATTCTGCACGGTGGGGAATATGTTTGTGCCCGTCGAGTAGTAGGACCACGGATTGGCGAAGGTGTTCGGTGTCCCGGCTGGAGGAATAATCGCAACGCTGCTGCCCCAGAGGGGTTCCCCCGCGTAGTTATAGAAGAAGAGCGTCTCCGGCGTGTCGTAGAGGATACCGAAAGACGCGCGAATCAGCGTTTTCCCTCGGCCCGTGGGATCCCAGGCCAACCCAAGCCGTGGCGCAAAGTTGTTCCACCTCGTATAGTTCGGCCGGCTGCCCGTGTTGAATCCTGGATCGCCGGGGTACAGCGTTCCCGCTGGGGCATTCGGGAATTGCGGCGAATGCACATTGGCGAGAAAATCTGCCATGTCGAAATGGGTGATCTGTCCGAGCGGAAAGCTGCCTCCGAAGTAGGGTTCCCAACGCACGCCGTAGTTGAGCGTCAGGCGCGGGTTCACCTTCCAACTGTCTTGTGCGTAAACTCCCAGGTATCTCCAATTCTCGTTATCATGCGAGATATTCAGCTGGACCATCGAACTGAGCGCGCCCGCTATGAAATCCGCCATCGGATCACCGCTGAGCCCGCCACCGAAAGTAAACAGCCCGTTGCAATACACGCAAAACGTGGAAGTCTGCGTGGGACGGATATAGCTGAACCCGAGCTGGAACTGATGTGAACCCTTGGTCCAGTTATAGTCGTCCGCGAGCTGCCACGTCTTGGTGTTGACGAGACCCGGAGTGGCAAACCCGCCGGCGCTCTGAAAATCTCCGGTGATGTTGATGTTCGAAAAGTGGGTGAAGGGAGCCGCGGAAGTGTACATGCCCTGCACTCCAACGTCGGTAGGAGTGACGATCGGCACCTGAAATTTCGTGATGCCGTCCGTGTTGTAGGTGAAATGGAACGAGTTCAGCATATTCGTGTTGACCAGGTACGTGTGGCCCACCACAAGCGAATTCACGGTGTCGTCCGTGCCCGCGTTCACAACCGATATTTCGTTTCCGGTAAAGCTTGATGGCACCAGACTGTGCGTCCCGTAATAACGCACGAACAGATTCTGCTTCGAGTTGATCTGATAATCGACCCTCCCTATACCCATGTGCTCGTTTTGATTGGCAATGAGTTGAAACGTAGTGTTGCCACAAGGCTCCGGTCCAACCGGGAAGTGGCTCGCAAAGGCCAGAACATCCGCAGGGACCGCGTAATTAAGTTGGTTGCCCGTATAGTAGGCGGGGCTCAGGGTCGGCGGCGTGCGTCCCTGGAAGCACTGCGAGATGTAGTTTTGGAAATTGCCCTCTAGCTCCGAAGCCGTGGGGAGAACGGCCTGGTTGGCGGGAGGCTTTTGCCGGATTAACGTACCCTGATAGCCCAGGAAAAAGAACACCTTTTCCCTCTTGATCGGCCCGCCAATCGTGCCCCCGAACTGATTGCGTTTCAAGCCGTCGCTCAGCCCATTCGGAGTCTTGGCTGACACGCTGAAGAAATCTTTGGCGTTGAAGTCCGAGTTGCGAACGAATTCGAATGCGTCCCCGTGGAACGCGTTCGTGCCGGATTTGGTGGCGATATTGATCGCGCCTGCAGTGTGTTCGCCGTACTGCGCCGGGATCGCGCTGGTTTGCACGTTGAACTCTTGGACTGCATCCGGGAAGGGCGTGGGCAGGTTGAGGTTATTAAACGGATCGTTGAACGTTCCCCCATCCATCAGATACGTGGTTCCGTTCAGCATTCCGCCGCCTACGCTTACCAGGGCTTCGTTCGGGTAATTCTTGCTGGAAACCAGGTTTCCGACCGATGGGGCCCCGCCGAAACCATACTGGACGGTGTTCGAAGCGCCCGCCAGCGTGATCAGCTGCGTCACCTGGCGCCCGTTGAGCGGCAGATCGACAACGGACTGAGAATTGACTACCTGGCCTACGCCCGTAGTCGTCGTATCGACCATCGGCGCCGTCGATTCCACCTGCACGGTTTGGTTGACGGCGCCCACCCTCAACACGGGATCAATCGTTGGAGCCGTACCGACTTGCAAAACGATGCCCGTCTGCACGAACGTGGTGAAGCCTTCCTTCTTGACCTCCATCCGATACGGACCGAGTGGCAGGCTCGGTAGCGCATACACGCCGTTCGCATCCGACGTCGCGGTCCGAGTCACTCCCGTATCGGTTTGCGTCGCGGTAATCTGCGCGCCCGCTACCACCGCTCCGCTGGCGTCCGTTACGGTTCCTGAGATTTGCGATGTAGCCTGCGCAAAAACTCCAGCACAACATCCCAACCACAGGATGCTTACTACGATTAAACGGGCTGAGATCCGCTTCATAATCCCTCCAACGTCGTGCTGGATTTGGACTGGTGCCCAGACCTGAAAAGCGTGAGGAAGAAACAGGTATGCGGCAACATACCAGGACACTCTAGTGAAACTTTGCACGCCTCCCCACCCAATGCAACCCCTAGCCGACTGTCCCTTACACCTGGCCTCGATTGTTGTCAAGACATAAATTCAGGCGCGGCCGGCCGGAGCCGCGCGAACGCGGAAATTTCCTGATGTTCGAGAACAAGCGCAGCGATACCCGCACTTGACTCGGCGCGTCTCCGCCTGGGGTGCGAGTGTCGGGCCAAGACGCGACACTGTGCTAGAATGCCCGCTGCCGTGCAAAAGATTCTCCATACGCTGCTCGATCTGCAGGCCGTGGATATCCGGCTACACGAAGTCCGCGCCCGCCTCGCCGCCTTGCCGAAGAAGACCGCCGAGGTCGACGCGCGCGTAGCCGCCGCCAAGGCTGCCCTCGAGCAGAGCAAAGCCTCGCAGCTCAACACCATCAAGGATCGCAAGAAATACGAGCTCGATGTCGAGCAGTGGAAAGAGCGCGTCCGCAAGTATCGCGACCAGACTTCGCAGATTAAGACCAACGAGGCCTACAAGGCCCTCCAGCACGAAGTGGAGATGGCGGAGGCCGAAATCGCCAAAGCGGAAGACCGTCTCCTCGAGCAAATGGTCAATGCGGAAGAGTACGACCGGCGCGTGAAAACCTCCGAAAAGGATCTAAAGGAAGTCGAGGACGCGGCCCGCGGCCAGCGCGCGAAAATCGACGCAGAGAAAGCGGAGGAAGAGAAGGAGATCGCCGCGCTCGAAGCTGAGCGCGCCCGCGCCGTCGCCGGCATTCCCGAAAATCTCCTCGACCACTACGATCGCATCGTCCGCAAGCACAACGGCATCGCGCTCGCCGAAGTTCGCAATGAAAAGTGCGGCGCCTGCGGCATGATCGTCCGCCCGCACGTGATACAGGAGATGCGCCGCGCAAAGGGCGAAGACGAGCTGTTCCACTGTGAGACTTGCACGCGCATCCTCTATTACATCGAGGCGGACGATTCCAGCGTCCCGGCCTCCGGTCCCGCCCAGCAGTCGTCCGCATCGGCGGCAGCGCACGGTGAGTGCTGAGGCGTTCCGCCGGACATGACCCCGAAGACTCCGCCGCGCGCTAGCGCCCGCCTCTTCTCGGATTCGAACCCGGCAGCGCCGCCTTCGGGCGTTTACGTTGCGAATATTGACGGCGCTTCGCGCGGTAATCCCGGTCCGGCATCTTACGCCGTCGTAATGCGTGACCCGAATGGCAAAATCATCCTCGAGCTGGGCAAGAAGCTCGGCCGCGACACGAACAATGTCGCCGAATACTACGCGCTCCTCGCCGCTCTCGATTACGCCGCCTCGCACAACATCCACGCCCTGCGCATCCGCAGCGATTCCGAACTTCTCGTCCGCCAGATGCAGGGCCGCTACAAGGTGAAGAGCCCGGACCTCAAGCCGCTCTACGAGCGCGCCTCGAAGCTCGCGCGCCAGTTCGAATATTTCGTCGTCGAGCACGTGCGCCGCGAGAGCAATCGCGAAGCGGACGCCCTGGCCAATCTCGCGCTCGATTCCGGCGGGTTCAGCTCGGCCGTTTCGGCGGCTACCTCTCACGCGTCACCGGCGACCCCGCCCGCGGAGACCGCCGCTGCTCGTCCCGCATCGCATCCTTCGCGCATCCGTGCAAAATTTACGAGAGGTGTTCTTGTCCCGCACGACCCACTCGACCTCCCCGAAGATACCGAGGTCCTTCTTGACATTCGCAGCGTATTGAATAAATGAGACTTAACGTCACGCCATCGACCTCTTGCTAAGCCTCGCGCGCCTCGGCGTGTCTCATTGTTCACTGTTGGTACCCGCGCTCCATTGCGCCCTTTGTTGGCGATCTTTACGATGTTGACTTGGAGGTTACGTGTTTTTCACTTTTCCGGCGGCCTTGCCGATCGTGATCGTGCTGGTCGTCCTGGTCGGAATCTTTGTATCCATACAACACAAGACTCCCTCACCGCGCCTGCGGCTGTGGACGTTCGCCTGGGCGCTCACCTTCCTCCACTTCTTCGCGCAAGCCCTCGAAATCCACGCAGGAATGCTTGGCAGCTTTCTAACCGCGGTTGACTTTGCCGCTCTCGAAAGCGCTGGGCTCATATTTCTCTCGTCGGTCCTCTTCGAGCCCAACGACACACAGAAGCGCACCAGCCTCATTCTGCTGCTGGGCCTGCCGATGGTGGCCCAGTCCTTCTCTATCGGCTTCAATTGGGGAATACCCTGGCTCGCGACCGGATCGACTGCCGCCGTCTTTTTGGGCGCAGCCGCCCTCTCGTTCCTCGCATCACGGCGCCTGGGCCCTTACTTCGCCGCGGGGCTTCTCGCCATCGGAATTGGAGCGGTTCACCAGCAATTGGTTGGCAATGTGTGGGTCGCGGTCGCGGCCATCCTCGGACTCACCTACGGTCTCACCGGCCTGTTTTTCGGCAGGCTCTACGGACGGGCCTCACTCGGCGTGCGTACCGTCATCGTTGGCTTCTTCGCATGGGGAGCGGAATATCCGATCGGCGCGATCCTGCACTTTCTGGCGCCGAAATTTCAGGCCAATCTGGATTTTTGGAATGTGCCGCGAATTCTCGTGGCTCTCGGCATGGTGCTTACGCTGCTTGAAGATAAATCCAGGGCCGTCGAAGACACCACGGCGCGAACCAAGGCCGAGAATCAATTGCTCGGCCGCCTTTCTCAGATCACGTCGCGGCTACTGGCGGGAAACGATCCAATCACGCTGTGCGGCGAGGTCGCCAAGGCGATCACCGACACGAGCACCTTCAGCCGCGCCGCGCTTTTCCTGCTCGGCGAAGATCGCCGCTTTTATCTTGCCGGCTCGAGCGGCTTCTCGCCCCAGGAAGAGGAAATACTGCGCGAACACTCCGGTGGCTACGCGATCGAATCTTTGAAACATCGCGCCACGGAGCACGAATCGGGCAGCCAGTCGTTCCGCATGTCGGGCGAAACCGATCTCGTCCTCATTCCGATGGTTTCCTGGCGCGGCTCGCACGTGGGCTGCCTGTATCTATCCGGCTCCAAGGACGAAGGCGATTCGAAGACATCCGAGATGGTCAAGCTCGAGGTCTTCGCCTCGGATCTCGCTGTGACCTTCGAAAACGTGCGCCTGCATCAGCAGCTCGTACGTTCGGAAAAGCTCGCAGGCCTCGGCCAGCTGGTTGCCGGAGTCGCTCACGAGCTCAACAATCCGCTCACCGGTGTGATC
>JBAPOM010000083.1:0-10366 GCA_049279635.1 Candidatus Acidiferrales bacterium | reverse complement strand
CCGGAGCGTAGCCACTCCCTTCGAAAATCTCGTAGGCCCGGCGGGAAATGGCTTCGAATGTGGTGTTTACGTGGGCAGCCAAGCTCTCTACCTTAAACGGCTTAGCTGTTGTCGGCTCCCTGGCGATTTGTACCGCTGTTCCTGTTTTCTCTGCCATCGCATTCCCCCTAAAACCGGAGTTCCAGCGCTGGCTTCGAGCGGTCGGCCATGAACCCCGTCCAGCGGCTTATGTGGCAAATACCACCGGGGCCAGCGCTCCAGATTCACGCTTGCAGACAGGAACCATTCGCGCAGTGACGCTCGTCACAGAAGGCAGTGATGGAGGTTACGACGGACGGATGCTGTTCAGATGTCTTTGCGCGAGATTCCCAGCTTCTGCATGCGGGAATTGAGGGTCGTACGATTCATCCCAAGGCGTTCGGCCGCACCGCCCGCACCGCCAATTTTCCCCTTTGTTTCTCTGAGGACATTGAGAATGTGTCCGCGCTCGATCTCCTCGAGTGTCGAAGAGGTCTGCATTGTTGCGTCCTGCGCATTGCCTGCGCCGACACCCTCAAATTCGGTCAGCGGAATCCGCAATTCCGGCCCGGGTGAAAGGATCACAGCTCGCTCGATCACATGCTCCAGTTCCCGGACGTTCCCCGGCCACAAATAGCGGCACAGCGCCTGCATGGTCTCGGGCGGCACGACGTCGACGATCTTCCCCATCCGCTTCGCGAATCGCGCCAGGAAGAAGTGAACGAGCAGCGGAATATCTTCGGCGCGGTCTCGCAACGGTGGAACCATGACAGGAAAAACGCTCAGCCGGTAGAAAAGATCGCTGCGGAATTGCCCCGCGGCGACCAGCTTATTGAGGTCCCGGTTCGTCGCAGCTACGATCCGCACGTCGCTCGTCATCGTCCGGCTATTGCCGAGCCGCTCGAACTGCTTTTCTTGCAGCACTCGCAGCAGTTTCGATTGCAACTCCAGGGGAATCTCGCCCACCTCATCGAGAAAAAGCGTTCCCTGATGCGCCAGCTCGAATCTCCCGATCCGCTGCGCGATAGCGCCCGTGAACGCGCCTTTCTCATGTCCGAAAAGCTCGCTTTCAAGCAGCCCCGCCGGCACTGACGCGCAGTTTATCTTCACAAACGCGCGTCCGCTCCGAGGACTTAGGTTGTGAACGGCCCGCGCGAGCAGATCCTTGCCCGTGCCGGTTTCCCCCAGAATCAAAACCGTGGAATCCGTCGGCGCCACAGTTTCAATCTGCCTCAAGACGCGCTTCAAGGCCCGGCTGTTGCCGATGATGTCGTTAAAATTGGTTTCCGTCCGCAGTTCGTCTTCGAGATAGCGCTTTTCCTTGGCCAGCCGCGTATTTAGGTCCGCGATCCGCTGGAAGGCCAGCGCATTGTCGAGCGCCACCGAAACCTGCCCGGCCAATTGCCCGAGCGCGGTCACATCTTCCTCGGCGAACGCGCCTGCTTGCAGGCTGAACACGTTCAGCGTGCCCAGCGGTCCTCCTCGCCCCGTAAGCGGAATCCAACAACCGGACCGGATCGACGCGCCCGCGAGGTGCTTCGGCATCTCAAACGGAAATCGCTCCGCAGGTGTACCTTTGAGCAGCAGTGGTTTCCCGGACGCATAAACCGCGCCGTGCGGCGTTCCAGCCACCGGCAGCAGCACGTCCTCGGGAAGCGGAGCTGTGCCGGGGGCGCCCAAAATCGAGTGGACCTGCAGCATCTTTGTTTCAGGGTCATACAAAGCCACCGACGCATAGTCAAATGCTTTCACTTGCCGCACGCACGCGCCGATCGCGGTCAGCAATTTAGTGATGTCGAGATTCGAAAGCAGCGCATTCGTGACTTCCAGAAGAAACGACTCGCGCACTCGCTTCTGTTCGGTGATGTCCCGCGTGACCTTCGTGAACCCCAGCAGCTTGCCATCCTCATCGTGAAGCGCCGTGATCACAACGCTCGCCCAAAAGCGCGACCCATTCTTACGGATTCTCCAGCCTTCACCCTCCCACCGGCCTTCCCACGTAGCGACCTTAATTTCTTCGTCCGGCGTGCCGCGCTCGACAACTTCGGCGGGATAAAAGCAGGAAAAATGGCGGCCGATGATTTCGTCCGCGCGATAGCCCTTGATTCGCTCGGCCCCTTCGTTCCAGCTTTTCACGCGCCCCTCGGGATCGAGCATGAAGATTGCGTAGTCTTTCACCTCCGCAATGAGGCGCCGGTATCGCTCCTCGCTCAGCCGCAGCGCCACCTCGATTTCCTTCCGTTCCGTGATATCCCGAATCGCGCTGGCCACGAAGCGCCCGCTAGCGTCCTCGATCGGGCTCAGGCTGATTTCAACCGGAAACGTGCTTCCGTCCTTGCGGCGGCCACGGAGCTCGAGCCCCATCCCCATCGGCCGCGTGTGCGGCGCCGCAACATACTCCGTGCGGTCGCGCACATGTGCGTGCCGAACCTGTTCCGGAATCAGCGTTTCCACAGGTTGGCCCAAGAGTTCATGCGGCGTGTAGCCAAAGACGCGCTCGGCTTGCGAATTCACGAAGACGATCTTCCCCGCGGAATCCGCGATGACCATCGCATCGGGAGCGGATTCAAGCAGATGCCAGCGGTAGTTATCTGTCAGCGTCGGATCCGGCTCGTGTGGTCTATCCCCTTGCTTCATAACGGGAAAACGTTAGCATCTGTGTAGGCTCGGGGCAAGGTATGGGCCACCGAGGTTCGTGCCCCGCCCGAAAAGAGGACGCGCGCCCGCATCATGACACCGTCGTCCACCGTGGCTGACGAACAACTCCCGCCTAAGTCCCCATCCGCCGCTGGCCTTTCCTCAGCGGAAGCCGAAGCGCGCCTCGATCAGTACGGTCCGAACGAGCCGGCGCCCGCAAAACGCAGCTCGACCGTCGTCGAGTTGCTTCTTCTCTTCCTAAACCCCCTTGTCATCATTTTGCTCGTGGCGGCCTTGGCCTCGTTGGTACTCGGCGACGCTTCGGACGCCGTTATCATCCTGGTGATCGTCCTTCTCAGCATCGCCATCAATTTCATCCAAACATATCGTTCGCAGCAGGCCATCAATCGTCTGCGCGCCGATGTCGCTCCGACCGCCACCGTCCTCCGCGATGGAACCTGGCAGGAGATCGCTCGCCGCAAGGTCGTTCCGGACGACGTCGTGCGCGTTTCAGCGGGGGACCTCATACCCGGTGACGGGCGCGTGCTCGAAGCTCGCGATCTCTACGTCCAGCAAGCGGCCCTTACCGGCGAGTCCTTGCCCGCAGAGAAGAGCGCGCATCCCGGCGATGGCTCGCAGTCCAAAGGCCCGGACGCGCCGAACCTCGTCTTCATGGGCACATCGGTAATCAGCGGCATTGCAACCGTCGTTATTCTCGCAACTGGGCCCCGCACAGCTTTCGGAGCCATCGCCGAGCGCCTTGCGATGCGTCCGCAGGAAACCGAATTCGAGCGCAGCATGAAGCGCTTCGGCATGCTCATCATGCGCGCCGTTTTCTTCCTGGTGCTCTTTATTCTCGTCGTCCGCGTCGCGATGCACAAAGACGCCTTCGAATCCTTCGTTTTCGCTGTGGCGCTGGCGGTCGGCTTGACGCCCGAGTTCCTTCCCATGATCACCTCGGTCACTCTCGCGCGCGGCGCCGTTCGCATGGCCCGCCAGCATGTCGTCGTCAAGCATCTCCCCGCGATCCAGAATTTCGGCACCATCGATATTCTCTGCAGCGACAAGACCGGCACTCTGACGACCGGTCAAATGATCCTCGTCTCGTCCGTGGACTATCTGGACAAGCCTTCCGACCGGCCGATAGCGCTCGCCTACCTCAACAGCAAGTTTCAAACCGGAATCCGCAGCCCGCTGGACACCGCGATCCTGAAAACGCCCCGCACCGATGGCGACAGCTACACGAAATGCGATGAAATTCCCTTCGACTTCGAGCGTCGCCGCCTATCGATCGTCGTCGAGAAGCGTGACGGCGCGTCGTGCGAGCGCCTGTTGATCACCAAAGGCGCCCCTGAAGGCATCCTCAGTCTCTCCGAATCGTATGAAATGGAAGGCCGGACAATCACATTCGACGTCGACACACGGCACAGATGCCGGCAGGCTTTCGATGACCTCAGCTCGCAAGGATTCCGCGTCCTGGGAGTCGGGTATCGAAACGTGGACGTGAGAGACGCATATAGCTCGAAGGACGAATCCGCGCTCGTGTTCGCGGGCTATCTCGCCTTCGCCGATCCCCCAAATCCGGATGCCGCCGATTCGCTCGCGGCCATGAAACGCGATGGCGTCGAGTTAAAGATCCTCACCGGCGACAACGAACTCGTCGCGCGCCATATCTGCGAGCAAGTTGGCCTGCACGATCCCGCAATCATCCTCGGCGACGAACTCGATGCGACGAGCGACCCCGCGCTGCAGCATCTCGCCGAGCAAACCACCGTCTTCGCGCGAGTCTCGCCCGTGCAGAAGCACCGCATCATCCACGCGTTGAAGCTCCGCGGCCACGTCGTCGGCTACATGGGCGACGGCATCAACGACGCGCCCTCCCTGCACGCGGCCGACGTCGGCATCTCCGTATCCACCGCCGTCGACGTCGCCCGCGACGCCGCCGATATCATTCTCCTCAAACCGGGCCTCGCAGTGCTCCATCAAGGCATCATCGAAGGCCGCCGCGCGTCCGCCAACGTCATGAAATACCTGCTCATGGGCACGAGCTCGAACTTCGGCAACATGTTCAGCATGGCCGGCGCGTCTTTGTTCCTGCCGTTCCTGCCGATGCTGCCCACCCAGATCCTGCTGAACAATTTCCTCTACGATGCCGCCCAGATCACGATCCCATCCGACAACGTTGACGACCGTTACATCAGCCGTCCGCGACGCTGGGACATGTCTCTCATCCGCAATTTCATGATTTTCATCGGGCCAATCAGCTCGATCTACGATTTCCTGACCTTTTTCGTGCTTCTTCACTACTTTCACGCCGGCCAGGCCGAATTCCACACCGGCTGGTTCGTCGAATCGCTGGCGACGCAGACGCTTGTGCTCTTCGTCATTCGAACCACGCAAAATCCCTTCAAGAGCCGCCCGAGCGTCCCGCTCGCGATTACCACCGTCCTGATCGTGATCGTGGGCATCTGGCTCCCCTATTCGTTCCTCGCGCAGCGTCTCGGATTCACGCCCCTGCCGGCTCCGTTCTTCACCTTCCTGGCAATTTCAACGGTCACGTATCTGCTGCTTGTGGAATTCGCGAAGCGCCTGCTATTTTCGCGCGAGCAAATTTGAAACGGGTTTCGCGCCAAAGTTGTGGGGATGTGGAGAAACCCTAGAACCTCTGTAGGTCGTGCCCTAAAGAGCCTGTGTGATAGCCGGGAATGTTTGTAGGTCGTGGCTTCCAGAGTTTGCGGACAACCCGCGAACGTTTGCGCGGCTCTTTGCTTTGGCCCGCGAGGGCACCAGTGGAAGCGTGGGCCTTTTTATCCTGAGCGAAGTCGAAGGGTAGGCCCTCGAAAAGGTGCTCCTCGTATTTATAGAGCCGGATTTGACTAGTTCTCCCGGGCTTTCTTGAGCACCCGAATTTCGGCTCTCAGCCACTTCACCACCGCCGCCTCGACTTCGTCATCAGTCGCCGTGTTGTAAAGCGAATCCAGCGTCTCGCCCTCATCATTCAGTGGGATGTGCCGGCACGGCGCTCGCTCCAACCTGCGATTGGCCGGCACAAGTTGCATCAAAGAACAGGCAAGGCAGGGACGCCGGCGTGGAGATGCATCGGAATACGGACAGCTCGGCGAATCTTCGAAAATAAATGGCGGGCGCCACGAGGTCTGTGCGATCTTCCGGTAGCAGCCTCCCTCTAGAAACTCAAGCTCCGCCTTGAGGACCTGCAACAAGTCGCGCATGTCTGCCGACCTCGCCTCACTCCAACCTCACTGCAGCTGCATAGATTGAGCGCCCAAGGGATTTCGGGTCTGTGATGAGCGTCACATGGGAATGTAGCGTTCGTCACGGCTAATCGCGCAGGTTCGCCATATGGTGACACCCAAGAGGTGGCACATGACCGTCACACCGCCTGCTGTCTTGGTGCTTCACAACGACGAGCGCGAAGCAGCCGAACTGCAAGATTTGCTCGAACGCAACACTGACTGCAAGACGTCCGTCACCTGGAGCGGACTCGAGGCCTTGAAACTGCTCCAGGCCGGCCATTTTGACGTGCTGGTCACCGATGACTATGCGGCTGACCTCTATATCGGCGATCTCATCGAGCGCGCCGCCTCGCTGCCGTCGCCTCCGCAGGTCTACGTACTCAGCGGAGATTCGACAGCCGCGGTCAGCCGATACCAGAGCCTCGGCTTGTGCACGATCCTCGAGAAACAGGGGCCGCGCGCACTTTTGCAAGCGATCACCGCCGGGTCCGTCTGGAAGCAATCGCGGACATTCGCCAACCCGAAAAATTCGAAGGGCTCGCCGCCCGCCTCCGATGCCGGTCGAGTGAACTGACACGCGGTTGGCCGGCGGCATGGAAGCATGAACAGGAGAAATAACATGCAAACGTCGACGAAAGAGGCGCAAGCAAGCATCGCCTTGAAAGATATCGTCTTCGCGACTGACTTCTCGCCGGCCGCGGAAAACGCTCTTTTGTACGCCGCGGATCTGGCCCGGCGTTTCCACGCCGCGCTCCACGTCGTGAATGCGGTCGAACCGGCCAACTACACTCTCCCGCCGGAAACGTGGCACGCGGCGGACGAGGCGCGTGAACTCGAAACAAAGAAGCTTCGGACATTTCTGCAAACTTCATTCCCGGAGGTCGAAAGCGAAGTTCAGCTCTGGGAAGGCACCGTTTCGCAGGTGCTCACTTCCGCGATCGATCGCGACAGCGCGGACCTCGTGGTGCTCGGCACTCACGGGCGCACCGGCGTCGGAAAACTTCTCCTCGGATCTTCCGCGGAAGAGATTCTCAGAAACGCTCCCTGCCCGGTTCTCACACTCGGTCCGCACACAGAGACGGAGCAGCAGTGGCAACTGAACGAGATCCTTTACGCGACCGACTTCAGTCCCGCATCGCTTTCGGGCGCCCGTTACGCAATCGCGCTCGCACAGGAATATGGCGCGAGACTTACGCTTCTCCACGTAGTCGAAGGCCGCAAAACCGATGAGTTGGTACACGAGTCCGACTTGATTGCTTCTTCAGCTCGTTTGTTGCGTAAACTCGTTTCAGAGGACGTGGAGTTGCGTTCGGAATTGAGATGTGAGGTGAAGCAAGGCGTGCCCGCGGACAAAATTCTCGAGGTCGCGCAACAGATTCACGCGGGACTGATCGTGCTCGGCGCCCGCAGAGTCTCCGGCGTGCCCGGCGCGGCTTCGCATCTCCCAATCGCGACCGTGCACAAAGTGATCGCGCACGCGCCGTGCCCGGTTCTCACGGTGCGCCACGGAAACTCATAAGCGGTTCGGTCAGGTCCGCTTCGTTTGCAGTTGGTGGTAGCCAAATTCTTTGCGGGCCTGATCGAGGCGCTTGCCGTCGCGGACGCTCTTGCGAATCGCATCTTCGGCGGCGGCGATCCCTTCGGCGACAGCCAGTATTTCCGCTTCGTGCTGCCGGGGAATCACCACCACGCCGTCGGCATCGCCGCGCATGAGGTCTCCGGGCGAAACGCGCGCGTCGCCAATATCGACCGTAATTTCCGTCGTATCGAGTTGCACCCGATCTTTGCCGGTGCGCATTGAATAGCTGCGGCTGTAAACGGGATAGCCAAGCTCGAGGCAAAGCGCAGTGTCGCGGCAAGCGCCGTCGATCACCGTGCCGGCAAGTCCACGGCGATGAGCGATCTCCGTCAAAATGTCGCCCCACACCGTCGCGTTCTCGCGCCCGCCATTATCGATCGCCACGACCGAGCCCGGCGCGACGTCATCAATGAACTCGCCAACCGTTCCCGCGGGTTTTCCTACGGGGCGATACAGCATCGTGAAGGCGCGCCCAGTCAGACGAAAGCGCGGATCGCGCGGCTTGATATTCAGGCACTGCCCGGCGATGCCGAGCCGGTCGAGTGCGTCGCTGATGGTCGCGGTGTCGAGCTTGCCCGCGCGCTCGACCGATGCATCCTGATTTGGCAAGGGGGCGGCCTCTAGTCGCGCTGCAGCATGTTTTCGTAATTTGCGCCCATCACTTCGGTGATGGGTTTGCCTTCGTAGAGCGATCGAGCCATGGCGGCCTCGCGCGCGACGATATCCTCCGCCGTCGCCAGCACGCGCTCAATGTTCGCCGCGGCAATGAACGCGACGCCACTGCCGTCGGCGATTGCGTAATCGCCGGCGTTCACTTGGATGTCTCCGATCTCGACCGGCTGATTATTCGCCAACTCGACGATGCGCCCGCGCCCCGTCACCGGCGTGAGGCCGCGCCCAAAAACGGGAAAATCGTGCTGGCGCGCTTCATCGATGTCGCGTACGGGCCCATCCGCGATCACGCCGCTGATGCCGCGGAGCTTCGCGCCAAGCGCCAGGATGCCGCCCCAGGCAGCCGCGCGAATATCGCTTCGCTGCTCGACTACGATGATGTCGCCGGGCTTCGCCGCTTCGATCGCTGTGGTCCCAATATGGCGCGGTTTTCCGGGAGGCGGCGCCCCAAAACCCAGTTTGATCGTCAGCACGCAGCCCGCAATCCGTCGCGACGAACTTAACGGCGACAATCCGCTCACCACGCCCGTCAGGCCCAACTTGTCGAGCGCGTCCGAAACCGCGCAGCAATCGACTCGTCTGAGCCGTGATGCGAAATCGTCTCCTGCGCTTTCTGCTCTCATAGCCTCTCTTCCGACATCTTTATTGCCAGTAGACAAAGCCCATGGCGCTGCCCGTACCGGCCTCGGTGCGATAACATGCGACGTAGTCCACCAAAGTCATCTTCTTCCCCAGCGCGTTCATCCCCACCGACACCGGCATCCAATTGCGAAGTTCGCACGTGTTGCCGAGCAAATAGCTTTCGGGGATTTCGGCGAGCGCCTTTTCGTCGCCCGATTGCATGGCCTTTAGCACGCGCTGATCGAGGTCTTCGTCGACCACGAAGTGCGTCAACCCGCCCGAGCAGAAAACCGCGATCTTTGCATCTTCCTTCCAGCTTTCGATCGCCTTCATCAGCGCTCGGCCGAATTTCAGGCAGCGCGGAATTTTCGGGCGGTTATTCGGAATCCCGGCGTTCAAAAAGACCGGGACGCTCGGCGGCGGGTTATCCACCATGATGCGCCGGTAGAGAAATCCAAACGCGTGCGGAATTCCGTGCTCGTGCCCGTTCACCTTCGGCAAGCGCGATGATTCGGAAACGTCGAATTCCTGATCCATGAGCGAATCGATCAGATGGACTGCCAGGTCATTCGCGCCCGAATATACGGCGCCGCCCGGAGGACAGTGCCCGATTTCCGCGATCGCGATCCCAGGCGGAAACTTCGCCTTTGCTTCCTCCGTCTCGGGAATGTTTTCGATCTTGCTTCCGGCGTAGACCAGGAAGGCGGGCGTGTTATCGTCCGTAAAAAGCTCGCGCTGGTCGTTTCCGACGATCACCACCGCATCCGGCTT
Organism: Candidatus Acidiferrales bacterium; assembly: GCA_049279635.1. Lineage (GTDB taxonomy): Bacteria > Acidobacteriota > Terriglobia > Acidiferrales > UBA7541 > Palsa-295. The sequence continues at coordinate 814 of JBAPOM010000083.1, read as the reverse complement.
CACCTCCGCGAATTTCGCGGCCAGTTTATCGAGCGCGCGCTGGCATGCGTCGTAGCGCTTCTGCTTCTCTGCCGGAGTAATCGCATCGGCAAACCCTGGCCGCCGCGCCGCCAGCAGCTTCTCGAAATCGTACGCTTCGCCGCGATAAAAGTGCTTCGGATTCTTCCGGTCGGCGCCTGCGCGCAGGTGCCACATGTCGGGCGGCGTCGAAAGCATCGGTCCGTGCGACGACCCGACGCCGAGCACAACCTTTGCCATGATCTTTTCCTCCGTCTAAATCTCTAGCAGCCGCGATAGGGGGCCGGAGCTTCAGCCCCGGGGCCTTCGCTTTTGACTTTCCGGGTGCCCCATCCTCGTTTTGTGAGGGTGGGGCCTTTGCGACGAGCATCCAAACGCGGCGCGTGCAACTTTCAGTTCCCGCAGGCAGTCCGAATATAGGCTGCTCTAGCACCACACGCGGCGCGCAGTCTCGACCACCAACCGCATCTTCGCCCACTGCTGCTCTTCGCTGATCAGGTTACCCTCGAGCGTCGAGGCAAATCCGCACTGCGGGCTTAGTGCAAGATTTTCGAGCGCTACGTAGCGCGAAGCCTCCTTGATTCGTTCAACGATCTGCTCGCCGCTCTCGAGTTCCGGCCTCTTCGAGCTGATCAGCCCGAGCACAACCGTCTTGTTCTTGGGAACGAAGCGCAAAGGCTCGAACGTCCCGGAGCGCGCATCGTCGTATTCCAACAAAAAACGGTCCACATCCATCGTCGCGAAAAGTTTCTCCGCGATCGAATCGTAGCCGCCTTCGGCGTACCAGTGGCTGCGG
>JBAPOM010000082.1:0-16597 GCA_049279635.1 Candidatus Acidiferrales bacterium | reverse complement strand
GCCCTACGGTGCATCCATTACCTCAACAAATCGTAGCGCAGCGCGAAACGGTGTTGGTGCACAATCAGTCGTTACAGGCCACTAGCCGTGCCTGCCGGTTTCGCACCGGCTCCTAAGTGAGGAACTCAAGCAACTATGGTTCCCTCCTCGTGGCTCGGAGAACTGTCAAGAACACCAGTCTATCCAGGCAAGAGATTTACGATGGTAGGAAGCGCTTGCTCAAGATGGTGGCGGAGGGATCCCATCCTAATCACCCTCGCCCCGGCCGTAGGCAGCTCGTAGGCTGGTCGTAGGACGGCGGGGCTGGTTCATAGCAGGCGACCCCGATCACTTCAACCTACACTGAGGCTGACGGTAACAAACGCGCTCCTATCCGCACGACGCTGGCTGCCAGGTTCTGGGCATGGTGTCGCCTCCGTCCTGCGCCAACTTTTCCTCCAGCCTTCGGCCTATATTCAATCCGAATAGCGCGGTACTTCGATCTTTTGAGGTCTTTCGCCATGCGCCCTGCCAAAAATTGTGCACGATCTTTCTGTTCTTTCTTCTTCTTGTCATACGCCTTTGTGAATGCCTGAAGCAGGATGAAGTTTCCATCCATTTTTCCTTCGTGCGTCCATTTCCAAATTTTCAGGATGTTAGCGGGTGGGTCGTCACGTCGCAGTTCCGCTTCGACAAGTACAATCGGAATTTGTTTCCCTGCCACCAGACGGATTCCAGCCACATCGACACCGCCGCGGGCGATACCGGCAGGTTTCCAGTCCTTAACCCATTTTTCGATCCGAGCGCGCTTGTTAAATGCAGAACAACTCTCAAGCTTACGTCTTAAGTCCTTCGAGAACTCGGTCGCTCTATTGCTCACTAGTTCCTCCTTCGTTGCACTTCCTGTCAAGGGTGCCACGACGACTGGGTGCCAGGGGCGCCACGGCCCACACATGGCCGAGTAAGCGGGCTCATGGTCAGCTTCCTATTACACTGGCCCTCGCTGGAGGACAGCCGCCACGCGGTCGTAGGACGGCTGGTCTGGATCCACACCGTGGCGGTCTTTAGGCCGAGCCGCGGCCGATCGGCTGTATCACCTCCTGTTACACTTCGCCGTCGTACGGCCTGCAATGAATTACAATCCGCTGCAACGACCGAGATGGAGTCAAAGGGGCTTAGAATGCAGGACGTGGCATGGGATTGCACCCTATCACCAATTTAGGTCTGCAAAACCTTTATCGGCGGTTCGATTCCGCCCCGCGCCTCCAATTTTTCGCCGTCATCCTGAGCGAAGCGAAGGATCTCTCTTCGGCTGCAGAGGCGTGCCGCGCGATCAGTGCAGCCACGGCAATTGCCCTTTGTGCGCCAGCGCCAGCAGATCCATCGTCGACGCGACCGCGCAGTGCACGCACACGCCGCCCCAAATCGATTTCGTCTTCCACGCCAGCCAGCCCAGAACGAATCCCGCCACAACCGACGCCGCCGCCTCCGGCCACGGCTTCGTGAAATGAATCATCAGATACGGCATCACGCACACCGGCACGGCCAGCGCTCCGATGAATCGCGAGAGCCCGCCCACCAGAAACCCGCGAAAGAAAAATTCCAGCGTGATGAACTGCCCCGCGTACAGAGCCTCCCAGCTCAGCAGATCGAAACACGACCGCCCCGCCTGCGGGTACATTGGATAGAACGTGTAAAACTCCGGCGTGAGCGACACGAGCCAGATCACCGGCAGCACCGCGCCGTATAGCCCCACATAAATCCAGAAATGCCGGCGGAATCCTTCGAACCCAAGATTGCAATCGCGCAGGCGCTTGCCGGGCATCGCGGCCATCACCATCGCAGGCAGCGCCAGATAGCTCGCAAGGATCACCCCGACCCACCACGCCTTGTATCGCAGCACCCAGTAGGAATCGAATCCGCGCGGCCCCGGCGGAAAGACATACAGGAACGTCTGCTGGCTGCCGACAAACTGCACCAGCCCCAGCGCCAGGCACGCCGTCACGCAGATCACGGCCACCTGCCGCAGATTCGCGGCCGTCGCCGCATCGATTCCCCCGAGGAGCCAGGCAATCGGATTCGTCGAATCGGTCGCATTCCCGCCTGCGCCAAAGCCGGTCTCCGGCGCACGCGTGCCTCGAGCAGCAGCATCGCGCGCCGTAGCAGTTCCCTGCCGCCGATCCCGCCGCTTTCGCGTCGCGCGCGGCGCTTCCGTTGCCGGTTTCTTGCTCATCATTCGCCTCATGGCGCCGCTGTTCGGCGAATCACGTCGAAGGCGCACCGATCGGCCCCGCCGGAATCTTTCCGCTATCGTTCAACATGAGCTGCAGATCCAGGGCCTCTTTTCGCACGCGCAAATCAAAGTAAAACACGGTCGCCGCGATCGTCAGGAAAGGCTCGATTAACGTTGCGATCGCGACATTTGCGAACAGGACGAGTACCGACCCGAGTAATCTCGTTTCTAAATCGAGTCGGGCGAGGACGACGAGTCTGTATGCATAAAGAATCAGCAGATAGGCTGTAATACGCAACGCGAAGTACAGCGCGAAAATTGCGAGAGCCCCTTTCACGTACCCTCTCGTCAGGGAAAAGCTCCGTTCGAACGCTCCCCGTGGGCTTAGGTTTTCCAAAATTGCGGCGGGTAATGCAACCATGAGTCGGCACGCCAAAGAAATGCCCGGCACGAGAAGAAGCACAGTTGCGAAGAAAATTGTCATGCCGCTGAGCAGAGTGCAGCCGACCAAACTCCGCGTTCGCGTCCCCAAACGCCGCAGGGCGGCGAAGATCGATACCTTTCGCCCGAGGTACATTTCGGAGACGGCAAAGGTCGTTGCTCCCTGTGCGAAAAAGTAGACGATATGGGCGTCCACTACAGTAATGACCAAAGTGATTGCCGTTTGCTCGAAAAGCTGTGACGGCGAAATCCGGCGACCGTACTCAAGCAACACCAGTCGCGGCAGGTTCCATAGGAGAAGCAGCAAGTGAGGCACCACCGATATTCCGAAGAACAGTACGAAGTTGTCGCGGTAGAGCGACGCGGTGCGATCAAGAATCTCACCCGCAGACATCGGGCGCAGGTCCAGAGTTGGCATTTTCAGCATTTCTTTTTCAATTCGACCGTTTTGGGATGGGGCACTTTAGCAAGAAATAATACCGGAGGCGAGCGCCATTATCTTACCTGGCGCCGAGCTTGGCCAAGAATCGGCTGCAACGAATCGTCCTTGCGCTGCTAAAATTGAGATTCACGATCAACCGGGAGCGCCACGGAGACTTCAGAGATGAATTGCCTGAACTGCGGCACGGAGATGACCAACAACGAAGTGATTACCAAGAAAGATCGCATCTCCTATGACATGTGCGAAAAATGCGGCAGCCTCTGGCTCGATAAGGGCGAGCTCGACAAGATGGCGTTCACGGTCGACGGCAGCATCGAGTATTGCGAAAGCGAAAAGGACAGCCTGCCCGAGCAGCAGCCGAAGAAGTGCCCCCGCTGCGACGACTCCATCCTGGCCAAGGTAAAGTTCCTCGAATCCGACGACATCTTCCTGCACTATTGCCGGAACTGCGGCGGATTCTGGCTCGACGGCGGCGAGCTCAATCCAATCGATCAAACGCTCAAGAGAATCATGCCAGTCGCCGGCAAGGGCTTCTCCGACTTCGTCAACAACACGCACGTACCCTATTGGTTCAAGCGCGTCCAGAAACCGAGCGACGAAACCGATTTCCACGTGGAAGTTCTCCCGATCAAGGGAGCGAAGTTCAAAGAGACGACAGGCGACAGCTGCCCTGCGTGTGGAAACGCGCTCGGTCTATACACGGTTTTCTCCCTCGATTTCGAGGGTTGCCCGAAATGCAAAGGCATCTGGCTGTTCAGTGATGAGCTGCGCAAACTCAAGAATCGCGTCGCCGATGGCTCGCTGCGCTGGCTCAACGCCGAAATCGAAAACATCGACAAGGCCAGCGCCATTCCCACCAAGCGCCCCTGCGTGAAATGCGCAGGCGTGAACATGATTTCCGTGATTTTCGGAAGCTCCTCGATCGTCGTCGACTGGTGCCCGAAATGCCACGGAATCTGGCTCGACCGCGGAGAATTCGACGCCATCACCGCCTACCTCCGGGAAGAGATGGCCCACGCGCATCCGAAAGAAATCGAAAAGCAGGTCGCCGCGGACGTCCATCATGTTTGGAGCGGAGGCATCGAGAGCCGCCTCGACGAACTCCGCGACGCGAAAGCGGCCGTCTCAGCCCTCATCAGCGCCACAATCTTCGAGCATCCGAAGCTCCTCAATTTCATGGCCAACGTGTCGCGCTCCATCCCCATTTGACGAATGCGGGCGCCGCCCGGGCGAAGTGCTCCGGCTCGCCTGTCCTCCGAACTCGAAGAGGTAGGGGGACGCTTTGTGTCCGCGCCCCCACCTGCTAGAATTTCCGTTTCACCATTCATCGAGGAAGCTCGCCATGCTCGTCGTCATGCAAGCGAACGCCACCGAAGAACAGGTCCGCGCCGTCTGCCAGCGGATCGAATCGCTCGGGTTACGTCCGCACCCGATTCCCGGCGCGGCTCGCACGGCGATCGGCATCACCGGCAATAGCGGCGAGGTGGATACCGGCGCGCTTGAATCGATGCCCGGCGTGGTCGAATGCATCCCGGTCAGCAAGCCGTATAAGCTCGTCAGCCGCGACGTGAAGGCGGAAAACTCGGTCGTCCGCGTGCCCACACCCTCCGGCGACGTCACCTTCGGCGGCCAGGCGGTCGCCATCGTTGGCGGCCCGTGCGCCGTCGAAACGCGCGAGCAAGTTTTCACCATCGCCGAACGCATCCGCGCCGCCGGAGTGCGCCTTTTTCGCGGCGGGGCCTACAAGCCGCGCACCTCGCCCTATAGCTTTCAGGGACTCGGCGAAAACGGCCTCAAGATCCTCGCCGACGTGCGCGACAAATTCGGCATGGGCGTCGTGACGGAAGCGATCGACAACGAATCGCTCGACCTCGTCGAAAAATACGCGGACGTGATCCAGGTCGGCGCGCGCAACATGCAGAATTTCTCGCTCCTGAAACGCGCCGGAAAAGCGCGCAAACCGGTACTGCTGAAGCGCGGCATGTCCGCCACGCTCGACGAATTTCTGATGGCCGCCGAATACGTGATGTCCGAGGGCAATTACAATGTGATCCTGTGCGAGCGCGGCGTGCGCACTTTTTCCGATCACACGCGCAACACTCTCGACCTCAGCGTGATTCCCGCCGTGCAGCGGCTCAGCCATTTGCCGATCGTGGTCGATCCATCGCATGGCACCGGGCGCCGCAACAAAGTCCTGCCGCTTTCGCGCGCAGGGGTCGCAGTCGGCGCGGATGGGATCCTCGTCGAAGTCCACCACGACCCGGCGCACGCGCTTTCCGACGGCCCGCAATCCATCCTGCCGGACGAATTCGACCGCCTCGTCGGTGAGGTCCGCGCCATCGCCGCCGTCCTCGGCCGCACGCTGAACTGACATGCTCGCTCAGTCACGCGCCGTTCGCTCCATAGGGGCGCTGCTCCCCGCGCTGACTTCGCCTCGGCGGCCCGCATGAAAATCCGCCTCAATTATCGCCTCGTTATCCTGCTGGTTTTTCTCGCGGTTCTCGCCGTCCGCGAGGTCGCCCTCGAATTCCGCCCGTCGCTCTTGCGCCCCGGCCTGCATCTCTGCGCCTACGTCGACAACACCGCCGACGGCACCGTCACGGCCATCGATCTCGTCAAGCTCGCGCCCGTTGCGACCATCCCCGTCGGCGCCGACCCCACTGGCATTCGCGCGAATCCCGCGCGAAAGGAAATCTGGGGGCTCAGCTCCACGGGGGGCTACGCCTGGGTTCTCGACGTCACCACGAATCGCATCATCGCGCGCATCCCTGTGGGCGCCATGCCCTACGCGCTCGATTTCTCGCCGGACGGCTCGCGCGCCTACGTCGCCGCCTCCGGCGCCAACACGGTGGTCGCGATCGACTGCGCGTCGCGCCGCATCGTCGCCCGTGGCCGCGCCGGCAGGCGCCCCTGGATCGCGCGCGTCACGCCCGACGGCAAGCTCCTGCTTGTCTCGAACCGCGACGACGCCACCGTTTCTCTGCTCGATCCCGTCACGCTTGCTCCGCGCGGCGTAATTCCCGTCGCTCCCGATCCCGAGCAGATCGCCATCCTTCCGGATAGCTCGAAAGCCTTCCTCACTTCCGGCACTACCGCTCAAATTTCGGTCGTCGATTTAAATCGCCGCGTGCTGCTCGCGAATCTCGCGCTTGGCGGCACGCCCGACGATCTGATCCTCAAGCCCGATGGCGGCGAACTCTACATTCCGTCAGCCGGCACGCACGGCCTCGTCGTCGTCGACACGCAAACCAACGAAGTCGGCGATTTCCTCCTGCTCGGATCATCTCCTGCGGCCGCGGCCCTCACAGCCGACGCGCAAGTTCTCTTCGTTTCCGATTTCGCCGCCAGCCACATCGTTCCGGTAGCAATTTCGGTGCGCCAGGTGGCGAAACCGATCTCGGTCGGGCAAGGTCCCCAGACCTGCGAGCTCACGCCCGGCGGCGACATGCTTCTCGTGGTCGATACGCAATCCGACGATCTCGGCGTGATCCGCGCGAACGAACCGACACCGAGCCTCGTCACACTCGTGCCGACGGGCTCGCACCCGCGCGACCTGGCCATCAAGCTGTTCTAGAAATTGCAGATCGCGGCTACGGGACGCTCGCAGACGCCTGGGCGGAATAGGCGCTCTCCTGATTCTGCGAATTCACTGCGGTCACCACATAATAGTATGTATTTCCCTGCTGCACGCTGTTGTCCGTATAGTTCGTCGCGCCGACTGGCGCCGGCGTCAGCTTCGCATACGGCCCACCCGACACGGTACTCGAGTACACGTTGTAGCCCGTGACGGAGGACGTGCTCGGAGCCCAGTTGAGCGACACCGAATACGTAGTCGGCGCAACGCCCGTGCCCGAAAGCGTGATTACCATCGGCGAGTTCGCCGCGTTGCTCGTCACCGTGATGCTGCCCGTCGCGCTCCCACTCGACGCGGGATCAAACCTCGCACTCAGCGCCGTACTCTGCCCGCTCGAAAGAATCAACCCGGACGACACACCGCTCACGCCGAATCCGGCTCCTGCCACCATCACGTTCGAAATCGTCACGCTCGAACTTCCTGGGTTCGTCAGCGTCACGCTCTGCGTGTTGCTGCTCGATACGTTGACGCTGCCGAAAGCCAAGCTCGCCGCACTGCTGTTTAGAATGGAAGGCGCGGCACTCACGGTGAGAACGGCCGCAGTGCTCGTTGCGCTTCCCGCGCCGTTGCTGACCAGCACTGTGAACTGAGAGGCGTTCTCTGAAATCGTCGTCGCCGGGATTGTGTAACTGGATGACGTGGCACCGCTGATCGCCGTTCCGTTCATTCGCCACTGATAGGCTAGGGGCGCCGTTCCGGTTGCCGTCACCGCGAAACTTGCCGTCTGTCCTGCAGTCACGGTTTGGTTCGCGGGCTGCGTCGTGATCGAAGGCGCGGTCGCCGAAGAAGTTGTGCGACGGTGATATCGTGTCAGTTTCTGTTGGCTTGCGGCGTGTGCGGCCCCGCCTGACATGCACAGCAGAACAGCCACAGTCACCGCCTGCGTTGCTCGCGGTTGAATAAGTCCGGTGATACGCATTTTGCCCCCAGTTCACAGCGTTGTGCCGGCCGCCCGGGATGCGCCGGCGCGCAAATTGCCATTCTGAGTTCCACAAAGGCTGGGGGCCCCGAAGCATTCGCAGGTTAGTCCGTCCGCGCGAAGAGACACTACTGATCGATAGGACAGAAGAAGGACAGGCAAGAGAAGTGGCCGGACCACTGCCCAAAGGTCCGTCGATAAAAAGACGAAACCACGATTCGGGATTGACGAAACCGAGATTCGGGATTAACGCGCGGAAGCTGCCAAGAGGATCTTCTTATACAAGCTGTTGAGTTGCGATTCAGAACGGAGGCTCAGCTCGGAAGTGTCGATGCTCAGCACCTGCAATCCGCCCGTGGATTTATGATGGCGGGCATAAGCGTCGCGCAACGCGTCCAGATATTTGGCATCAATCGAAGCTTCGTACGGCCGGTTGCGTCCGCGAATCCGATCCAGCAGGACGTCGTTCCTCGCGTCCACGTAAACCGTCAGGTCCGGCCGGGAAAGGCTCGCGTCGAGTCCCACGCTGAGCCTCTCATACAATTCCACCTCGCGGTCGTGGAGCAGCGTCCGCGCGAAAATCGGATCTTTCGCTTGCGTGTAGTCCGAAACCACCGGCCTGCCGCGCAACGCCGGAATCGTTCGCAACTGCTCGTACCGGGAAATCAGGAACGCCAATTGCGCGCCGAGCGCCCACCTCTCCCGGTCGGCGTAGAAATCCGGCAGGAACGCGTTGCCATCCACGTCTTCCAGGATCAGCTTCGCGGCGAGATGCAAAGCCAATAGCTGCGCGAGCGTGGTCTTCCCCGCCCCGATCGGCCCCTCAAATCCGATGTACGGCTGATTGTCGATGACCGGCACGTTGTTTCCGCCCCCGCGTTACACCGGCTGAGCCATCCTTCGCAAAGACGCCGGCTCCACCTCGACGTCAAAGCGGCCCGATCATACCACTCCGCCGATTCAAGTCGTAGTTTCGTTCAGCAGTCGTTCAGATGGGTGACTGACTTATCGGGGCTGTCGACTGGAGTGGTAGGGCCGGGAGAATTGGCTGTCTGCATAACAAAAAAATGAGGGCGACTCGGTTTTGGCCGGGTCGCCCTCTTTCGATTGATTCGCGAAGGTTCGCTTCTCGATTCAACTTAGTCGAAGGCGGTTCAGTTTGACCCGGACCGCCCTCGGTAAATTGAGTCGCGAAGCTCTACTTGCCAGTTCGCTCACGATCGCGACGCGGTTTTACCCTTGCCGCACCCTTGAGTGCACTTGCGAAGCTTTCGCCTCCGCTTGCGTCCAGCGGCAACCCGGTTTTACCCGCGCCGCCCCTGCACTCAGCTGCGAAGCTCACTCCTCGGTTCGACTCAGCCGAGCCGGCTCGGTTTTACCCTCACCGTTCCTGCCGGATCGAATCGCGAAGTTCTCTTCTCAAATCTAATTCTGCCGAGACTCGCTCGGTTTTACCCTCGCTTTGCCTCTTCGAATTGACTCGTGAAGTTTTTCTTCCCGATCAATCTGGGCGCATAGTAAGAGCGTGAAGAAAAGTTGGCAAGAGTTATTTGGAAAAAACTCTGTGGAAATTTGTGCATGCCTGTGCAAAACAATCGGGAGTTGTTTCAGGAAAGACGGCTCCGATTGGCCGATGGGGCCGCCGTTCTCCAAACATTTTTCGACAGATCCGTTCTCGTCGTGCCTGAGAAATCTCGCAAACACAAATCACTCGCAACGAAACCCGAAGCCGCCTCGTATGCTAGAATCCCGTCCATTAACGAACTTCGTTAGCGCTCGGATGGCAAAGTGAAAACTCGCACACCCTGGCGAAGGGCTGGCTGCATCGCGAAGCGTGGTTGAGGATCGATGAAGATCGCTCTCGTAGGCGCCACGGGATTTGTCGGATCGAAGATTCTTGCCGAAGCAATCGCTCGCGGGCACACAGTCACGGCCATCAGGCGCCATTCCAAGAACGTGCTGCGGCACGAACGCGTCAATCCCGTGTACGCGGACATCGCCGATACAACCGCCCTTTCCCACGTGTTTCGCGGACACGGCGTAGTCATCCACTGCTACACCCCGCCGGCTGATCCGGAAGCTCACGCGTTCGTTACGGCGGCTCTAAAGGCCGGAGATCACGGGCTCGAAAAGATTGCAAACTACGTTCCCCCAGATCCCGCTGCCTGGGATGCACATGTGCAAGGCCGAATCCAGGCACAGAAGGTCGGAACGCGATCCCTCATCCAGGCCGCAAAATCTGCGGGGATAAAACGAATTCTCGCCATCGGAGGCGCGGCCACGCTCCTGATCGATGGCGTCCCGTACATCGACCGCCCGGATTTTCCAAAAGTGTTTGAAGGCGGCGCCAGATGCACCGCCGTCATCAAAGACCTGCTGCGAGAAGAAACTGAAATCGACTGGACGATTCTGTGTCCCCCGACGATGATCGTGCCCGGGAAGCGCACCGGAAAGTTTCGCCTGGAACTCGACGATCTCCTGATCGCGCCGGATGGATCGAGCAGCATTTCGCTCGAAGACTTCGCCATGGCCGCGATCGATGAGTTGGAGAACCCGCAGCACACAGGCCGGAGATTCACGGTCGGCTACTAGCGCGTTTAGCATCGGAGACCTTATATGAAGCGGCGCCCCACGCGGACTTCTTTTGTGCGACGAGCCGCCACTCGCCCGCAGCGCGTCGCTAAAGTCATCGACTCCCTCGCAGTCCTGCCCTTCGAAAACGCTGGCGGTGACCCCGAGCACGAATACCTCAGCGACGGCATCGCAGGCAGCCTCATCAACACGCTGGCGACCATACCGAAACTGCGCGTGATGGCGCAGAGCACGGTCTTTCGATATCGCAGCCGCGAAATTGCCCCTCAAGCCATCGGCCGCGAGCTGCACGTCCGCGCCGTCCTCACGGGAAGAATCATGCAAGGAGGCGGCTCCCTGCGCATTTCGACTGAGCTCGTCGACGTAGCCACTGGCTCTCAGCTCTGGTGCGCGCAATACGACCGCAAGTCAGGCGACATTTTCGCCCTCCAGGACGAAATCTCCACCGAGATATCTGGAAAATTGCAGCTGCAAATCACCCGCGCGCAAAAGAAGCGCCTCACGGCACACCCCACGGAAAATGCCGAGGCGTATCAGCTCTACCTGAAAGGTCTTCATCACTGGAATCGCTGGACGGAGGAAAGTTTCTACAAGGCGATCGAGCATTTCCAGGAGGCAGCCGAAAAAGATCCCAACTATGCCCTCGCCTATGCGGGCGTCGCCAATTCTTACGTGCTTCTCGGATGGAACAGCTATCTGCCGCCCAAGGAAGCGTTCCCGCGCGCGAAAGCCGAGGCGATGACCGCTCTGCAGCTCGACCCGCGACTCGCCGAAGCTCACACGGCTCTGGCGGCCGTGCTGTGGCTTCACGATTGGCAATGGAAAAAGGCGCAGGCGGAATTCAAGCGCAGCCTCGAGCTAGGCCCCACCTACCCGACCGCCAACCACTGGTACGCCGAGTATGTAATGACCATGGGACGCCACAAAGAAGCTCTGGCCAGGATGAGGAACAGCCAGCAGCTCGATCCCCTGTCGCTCATCATCAACGTCGCCGTCGGATGGGCCTTCTACCATTCCCGGCGATACGAGAACGCCATCGAACAGCTCCGGCGAACCGTCGAACTCGAGCCAAACTATGCCGTCACGTATTGGATCCTCGGCCTGCTACTTAGGAAGACGGCTCATTACGAGGAGGCGATCGCCGAGGGCGAGAAGGCGGTGAGGTTTTCCGGCGGCAGCCCTCTGATGCGCGCCGCACTCGCACAAACCCTCGGCAGAGCCGGCAGAACAAACGAGGCGACTCAGATTCTCGACGAGTTAACAAATCTCTCGAAGGAAAAATATGTTGCGCCGTACTTCCTGGCCGGAATCCACGTCGGCCTGGGACAAGACGATCGCGCAATCGAATGCCTCGAGAAAGCCTACGCCGAGCGCTCGCACTGGCTCATCTACCTTCACATCGATCCGGGCATGGACGCCCTGCGCTACCATCCGCGCTTCAAGGATCTGTTGCGCCGCGTCGGCCTTCCTGACGATCGATGATGCGCACTGCCGCGCGGACTTTTTTTCGCGTTTAGCGGACTTCGAGGTCAGATTTCGCCGCGTACAAATTGGTGAGCCGATCGTGAAGATTCTGCGCCCCAGGAACAGCACAACGAATCGCGGTTTTCAGGTTGCCGTATAGCGTGCGATACACCGCCTTGAATTGCTCCGGGACATCCGCAGTTCCTCCCCAATTCACCCGGTCGCCGATCGCCAGCACGATTTGATTCGCTTGGAGCGGAGTGATATTCCCTTGCAGCCCGTGTTTCACCCATTCCTGGATAACGCCGAGCTGCTGCACCGCCGCGTCCTTGTCGGAATCGCTCATTGCGCCATTCCCGATAATGTCCAGCACTGCCTGCTCGAGCGGCTTGTCGATACACTCCCCCACGTTGATCGTCGCTTTCGATTCCGCAAGAAGATTTTCCATCTTGAGCGTGTAATCGCCGATCTTTCGATGGACCATGGCCAGCTGCCCGCCCGCAGATCCCGCGGCCTCCGCCACGGACTTCCCTTGCTCCAGCGCGGCTTTGTAAGCCCGGTAGTTTCCGCTGGCCAGATTCCAAATCGCCTCATCCACCATCGCCTTCGCCGGATTTCCGTAAGCAAGGTCGCGCGCCGGAGGTCTGACAGATGACTCCGTCGCCCGTACAACCTTCATCTCCGGCAGCGTGCGCGCCGGTGCCTCCGGCGCAGCAGGCGCCTTCGAACGTGTATCAGCTACGTCCTGACTTTCCGTTCGATCGACAGCAGGTTCAGCAGGTTCAGCCGGTGCTTCCGAAACGCCGCACGGCGCTTCCGGCAGAGGCAAGATCTTCTCCAGTGGCGCGGAAACTTCCTGAATTGCGGTCTGACCGCCTGCAGGTTCAGGCATGGCGACTGGAACATCCCTTTGCGCTTCCGGCAAAGGAGAGCCCTTCGGTGCCGGCGCGGCAACTTCTTGAATTGCGGTTCGATCGACAGCGACCGCCGCTTTCGCATCATCCGAAAGAGTACGCGTCGTTTCCGCCGAGGCAGCGGCTTTCGGATTTGTGGCGGCAACCTCCTGAATTTCGCTTTGGTCTTCGACTTTCACGGCATCGCCGTTGTGCCCCGACGGAGGCGTGACGATCCGAATGTCCGTCACCTGCTTCCGCGGCTGCCCGAGCTGCTTCGCGTGGCTCTCGCAGACGTAAATCGGCTCGCTCCCGCCATCCTCCCAGCAGATGATAACCCCGGTTCCAAAGTCGCAATCGAGGCGGTAATGCGGAGAAAGTGGCTCCGCTGGTTTTCCCGGCTGGAGACGCCACTCCGCCCGGCTTGTGCAGTATCGTTTCGGCACACGCTGATTGTAGCGGACCACGCGCGCAATTCGCCGCGAGCCGTAACGTTCCGTGACGGAACATGTAACCCCGTCCGAGGGCGAACGAATCCGAAGCTCGCTTCGCGCATTCTCCTCCCGAGGTGTTCTCGGTGGAAGACGAAATAAGGCTTTTCGAAGAGCAGGGACGCTACCAGTAGGCGCCTGCGTAATCGCCCAGCGATGGCTACCAGGCCGGATTCCCGCCTTTGTATGCCCAGGCGGCTACCTGCTCGTTATAAATTTTCCGTTTGCTGAAATACCACTTGCCATTCACTTTGACCATTTCGTCTTCATAGTGGCCAAACGAGTCAAGAGTGCCGGTTCGCTTCGGAGTGTTGTTGCTGTAATGAAACCAATAGGCTCTTCCCTCCGCCTTGTCGCCCTCGATCTTTATCACGATGTTCGAAATGTTGTGGCGCCCCACGACCGGAGGCAGGCCCGCGGCATCCGGCGCCACTTGGCCCGGCGTGCGCTTGCCCATATCGGCGATCACTTTCTTAATCGCGTCGCGGCCCTCCACCACAGGACCGTAATCGAGCACGCCGTCCTCCGTGAAAGTGGATGCATACGTATCGGGGTCTTTGAAATCCAGCGCGAACATATAGCGAGCCTGAAGATCCTCGATCTCCGCGCGATCGTCGGCGTAGGAGCTGCTCGGCGTCGCACGTGATGAAACTGTAGCCGCCAGGAACAGAACCGCAATACCACACAGCAGAACACCTGTCGCTTTCCGCATTTCGGTCCCCCCTTTTCCTTGGATTTTTCTCCCGGATCCTTCCGGCGGCGCACATCATACAAAATGCACCACCCGCAGCGCATCCGGAAACATGCGGAAGCGAGGTCAGTCGACCGGCACTTGAATTTCTCCCGTTGCCCCACGCAGGACCTGGGCTATCCTTACGGTCGAAGCTATTTCGCAGGAGGCTGACAATGGCGGAGACGATCCCCGAAAAATTTCTCGACCTGTTTCAGAAGCGGGCGTTCGCGAATCTGGGGACGATCATGAGCGACGGCAGCCCGCAGGTCACACCCGTTTGGGTGGACTACGATGGCAAATACGTGCGGTTCAATTCTGCGCTGGGCCGCGTGAAAGATAGGAACGTGCGCCGCGATCCGCGCGTTTCGCTCTCAATCCTCGATCCGGATAATCCCTACCGTTATCTCGCGATTCGAGGGCGTGTCGTGGAAATCACGCAAAAAGGCGCCGACGAGCACATTAACAGCCTGTCGCAGAAATATCTCGACAAGGCGGTCTATCCCTTCCGCCAGCCGGGTGAGGTTCGCGTGCTGTACAAGATCGAGCCACTGAATGTGACGTCGCTGGGCTGAGGACTCCTGATCAACGGCTGCTTTCGCGTATACTACGCCGGCTCTGCGTTTGGAGTTGCAGTGTCCAGGCCGTGCGCAAAAGGAGAGGAACACATGAGTGCCATTGATGTTCCGCTGATCGAAGCGAAGGGCAAGCGTTGGCTGGTCTGGGCCGGCTGGGTTGTTTCGCTCTGGCCCGTTTTCGTGGTGGGGATGAGCGCTCACTGGAAGCTGACCCGAAACCCGGGTTATATCAAAATGTTTGACCAGATCGGCTGGCCGGTGGACAGGCTGACGCTCCTCGCATGCCTGCAACTGGGCTGCATCATCCTGTACCTGATTCCGCCTACCGCGGTTCTCGGCGCGGTGCTTCTCACTGGCTATCTCGGCGGAGCCGTCGCCGCCTATACCCGCATCCACTACCCCTTCCCGATACTGGTCCCACTGTCAACAAGCATGATCGCCTGGTTCGGAATCTGGCTGCGGGAGCCGCGCCTTCGACAACTCCTCCCGATCCGGTTCGGACTACTGAAGAAATAGCGGCGCATCTATTCCATCTCAGAGTCGCCATTAGCCTCAAATGTGCGCGCGCCAGGATGGCGGCGGGTGATTTCGAATTACGCATTCGCGATGGACAACGATGAGCGGCGAAGAATTTCAACGCCCAACCAGCAACCCGAAAACTCCAGAATCCATAGCAGCACCGCGCTCACTCGAAAACCGGCGGTCAATTCACCCGGCGCCATGCGGAAGACATTGTCCGAACCAGCACTCAGAAAATGGGAATATCCGCCGATCACGAGCGGCACGGCCAGAAACAGAAGGAGCCAACCACCGAGCTTGGGAAACTGCGCCCACAACGAAATCAGAGCCACCAGCGGGATGATATTCGCGAGGCCGGCGAGAAGAGGGACTTGATCGGCTTTTAGCGCCGTATTCAGCCTTGCAAGCAGTTCGAGGTGCCAAAGGACGACCGCGGCATGCGTGAGCACCACCACCGTCGCATACCAAAATAATCTCCTCATCGGATCGCCTGCTTCCTCCGATTCGATTGCCTATCGGCGAGGGGAGGCGGGGAAATTTCTCACGAGCCAGTCGACGGTCAGTCTGGCGTAGGACTCCGCGAGCGGGCCCGGCGTCAAATAGTGGCTCGCGCCCTTCACCCAGATCAAGTCCCGCTGCGGCGATGCCGTCAGGCTGTCGTAAATCGCCTGAGCGTTCGGCGGGAGGGCCAGCTCGTCCTTTTCGCCATGAATCACCAGCGCGGGAACTTTGATCTTCGGGCCGTACTTGACGGAGCTCGGTGCGCTCGGATCGCTCGGCGCTCCGAAGAAGCTGATCAGCGACTTAGCCGTTCCCATGACGGACAGGCTGCCGGGAAACCAGTCCTCATATTCGACGGGTTTCTGCCCCTTGCCTTGGGCGACCAATTCGCGCGCGTGCCGGAGCGTGTCGTCCAGGCGCTGCTTCTCCGCTTCGCTGCTCCGAACTTGAAACTCCAGATACGGTGACGGGATCGACGCGACAAAGCCGACCGCTTTCACCGCTGGGTCGTTTCGCTCAGCCACGTACTGTGCCACGCGACAGCCGCCAAGGCTGATGCCCAGAATCGCGATCCGTGCGTAGCCCTTCGATTTCGCGTACGCGACGAAGGCGTCGATGTCCTTCACTGCGTCGCCATATTCCGAGTAGGCGTTGTTGTACGAGGCGCGCATGTTGCCAAGCAGGAAAGCGTAGCCTTTGTCTGTCAGCCCGCTGGCAAGAGGAGAGTAATCATGCGCCGGGTATAGCGCCGCGCCCGTCGTGCCACCGGGCACCATGACGACCAGCGAATCGCTGGCCTTCTGCGGCTCCCACAGCAGCCCGTTTAGCGGAACTTTGTCTTCCGCCTCGACCAGAATCAGTTCGAGCCGGCTTTGCGACTGCGGAATCGGTGTAGTTGCCATGGCGGAGACTATATTCCACTCATCCTCGTCCGATCAAGCACCTGAGGAGGTGGTGTGAGCCGATCTACCGGACAAAAGGTCAGGGCTGGCTGGGAGGATGTCCGGCTATCCGTGCGAGCTCAACCGGGCAAGCGAAGTACTAGATCCGAACATGATTTCATAACAATGTCGGCTCCTTAGGCCCGAGTAGACTTTGGTTTGTTGATGACCAAAAGGCTCGGGAGAAAGGAGCCGAACATGATGATTATAGGCGTGGATTACCACCCGAGCGATCAGTAC
>JBAPOM010000081.1:0-4764 GCA_049279635.1 Candidatus Acidiferrales bacterium | reverse complement strand
GCGGAGGACCAAGCTCACAAAGAAATCATTCTATTTGTCATCGCGATCATTCAAGTTCTCGAAGGCCCGCTCATTGCGAAGCTGCCGGGACGCGGCCGCGTCTACAGCGTCGTTCTGAAGATTTATTTCGCCACCCTGCTACTCGCTCACACGGGCGAGATCGGCATTAACAGTACCTATTATCCGATCTACTACCTGCCCGTGCTCACCGCGGCCGTTTACTTCGGCCCCCTGGCCACCCTCGCCTGGACCGCAGTTTCGTCGCTCGCGTATTGCTCCTTCCTGATTCCGGCGCTCCAGGGGGGCGAAAACGAGCTTGGAACCGAGGGCGAGACGATCCTTGCGATTCGCATTCTCTTTTTCTTTCTCGCAGCCATGCTGGTCAACCGCTTCGTCATGGACAATCGCCACCAGGTCCAGCGCTATCGCGAGCTCTCCGAGCGACTCGAAGAAACGAACCGCCAGCTGCAGCGCGCCGAAGCCGAAGCGCGCCGCTCCGAGCGCCTCGCCGCTCTCGGCCAGCTTTCGGCGGGCCTCGCGCACGAGATCCGCAATCCGCTCGGCGTGATCAAAGGCTCGGCGGAAATGCTCCAGCAAAAATTGCAGGACTCGGAACCGCTCGCGGGCGAGCTGGCGGGTTACATTTCCGCCGAAGTGAACCGGCTGAACGCGCTCGTGGCCCGCTTCCTTGATTTCGCGCGCCCCGCGCATCTCAATCTTCACGCGCAGCGCGTCTGCGATATCATCGACCGCTCGCTCGAATCGGTGCTCGTGCAATCGCCTAATTCCAAAGTGCGCGTCGAACGCCACTATTCCCCGGTGCCCGAAATATTGGCCGACGAACAGCTTTGCGAGCGCATCTTCGTGAATCTCATTCAGAACGCATTCCAGGCGATGGAGGCTTCGCCCGACGGCCGCGACGAGATGCTGAGCATTTCCGTCGCTCCGGAAACTTCTGCAGGCCGCTCCGGCGTCGGCATCGCAATCGACGACACGGGCCCCGGCGTGCCACCGGAAGCGCGCGAGCAGATCTTCAACCCGTTTTTCACCACGAAGAAAGATGGCGTGGGCCTCGGCCTCGCCATCGTCGCCAAAATCGTGGACGATCATCGCGGTTCGATTAAACTGGAGAACGATTCGCGGCCAGGCGCCCACTTCCGGATTTTCCTTCCGGCGGCGCCCGAAAATTCATGAGCACACATATCGCATCAGATAGCCGGCGAATATGAAGCGCGAAAAGCCATCGATATTAATTGTCGAGGACGAAGCTAAGATGCGACGCCTGCTCGAGCTCCAGCTTGCCGAAGAGGGATTCCAGGCGCGCACGGCCCCGGACGCCGAAGCGGGCCTGCAATTCCTCGCGAAGGACCCCTTCGACCTTGTCGTCACCGATTTCAAGCTGCCCGGAATGAGCGGCCTCGATTTTCTGCACGCGGTGAAACGTATCGATGCGGAGATGCCGGTGGTGATGATGACCGCCTACGGCACCGTAGAATCGGCCGTCGACGCAATGAAGGCA
The DNA here is from genome assembly GCA_049279635.1 of Candidatus Acidiferrales bacterium. Classification (GTDB taxonomy): domain Bacteria; phylum Acidobacteriota; class Terriglobia; order Acidiferrales; family UBA7541; genus Palsa-295. The sequence goes on along the minus strand of JBAPOM010000081.1, from coordinate 3,245 downwards.
GGAGCAAGCGACTACGTGCTGAAACCCTTTTCGCTCGCGGAACTCGTCCTCGTGATCCGCAAGGAGCTCGCCACGCACGCGCTGCGCGAAGAAAATCGCGATCTGCGCGAGGCGTTGGGCCAGCGTTACGAATACAAGAACATCGTCGCGACGAGCGACAAAATGCAAGCTGTACTCAGCCTCGTCGAGCGCGTCGCGCCCACCAACGCCACGGTCCTGATCGGCGGCGAAAGCGGCGTTGGCAAAGACTTGATTGCGCGCGCCATCCACGAGCATTCGCAGCGCTCCTCCGGCCCGTTTCTCAAAATCAATAGCACCGCCATTCCCGAAAACTTGCTCGAAAGCGAACTCTTCGGCTACGAGAAGGGCGCATTCTCCGGCGCCACTTCGAGCAAGCCGGGAAAATTCGAGCTGGCGGACAAGGGCACCCTCTTTCTCGATGAGATCGGTGACGTTCCGCCCGCAATCCAGGTGAAGCTCCTGCGCGTCTTGCAAGAGCGCGAATTCGAGCGCCTCGGAGGAACGAAAACCATCAAAGTGGATGTCCGCCTGATCGCCGCCACCAACCGCGACCTGCGCGCTGCGCTCGAAGAAGGTACGTTCCGCGAGGATCTCTACTATCGCCTCAATGTCGTCGCGATCGATATCCCTCCCCTGCGCGATCGCAAAGAGGACATCCCCGCGCTCACCACCTTTTTCCTCGAGAAGTTCGCGCGCGAATCCGGCAAGCCGACGCCGCGCATCACGCCGCAAGCGCTGAAGCTGCTGATGGATTTTCACTGGCCGGGAAATATTCGCGAGCTCGAAAATATTCTGGCGCGCAGCGTCATGCTTGCCGCCGGTTCCACACTCGATGCTGCCGATATTCACCTCGATAGCGCGCGCCCGCGTCCCCACGCGGATTCTGCCGCTCCCGTCCTGCCTGAAGGCTTCACACTCGAGCAGTGGGAGGACGAGATCATCCGCGAGGCCTTGCGCCGCGCCAACGGCAACAAGAGCCAAGCCGCACGTGCACTGGGTCTCTCGCGGAATGCCCTGCGTTATCGTCTATCGCAAATGGGCGTACCCGATCCCGACGTGCCGGGCGAAAGCAAGTAGATGACCGTAACGCTGCACGTGGTCTCAAGTCTTGATGGCTTCATCGCCAAGCACGACAACACTGTCTCGTGGCTCGAGAGTCCTGCCGATGCCTACGAACGAGGCGTCTCGGAAGACAGCGCCGCGGAAGGCGTCGGCGCGATCGATTGCTTTGTGCTGGGTTCGCGCACCTATGAACATGCGCTTCAACTCGGCTGGCCTTATGGAGACACGCCGACCGTCGTGACGACAACCAGAGACCTGCCGTCCACGAGAAAGAGCGTGGAGTTTTATTCAGGTGATCTCCAGAGATTGGTCGATGCGGTCCTCGCGCCTCGATTCGGAAACATCTGGCTCGTGGGAGGAGCGATCTTGTGCCAGGACTTTCTCAGGCTCGGCTTGGTGGATGATATTAGATTGATGATTGCGCCAGTCTTGTTGGGTGACGGGCTGCGCCTCTTCGCTGCTTCCAGCGCCGAAACGAGATGGCAACTGAAGGACACCGTCGCCTACAAGACCGGCTTCGTTGGGTTGTGGTACGGGCGCGAATCGACCGGCCCCTTGTCCTGAATTCGATTGAGGCGGACGGACATCTGGTTGGTTATTCTCATTCAAAGGAGGCATGTAAGCATGAAGAACCTGTTCGATGCGACGGTGGCGAATCAGGTAAAGACCCGGCTGGGAAAATTGGAGCCACAGAGTGAGAGGCGCTGGGGCAAGATGACGCTGGCGCAGATGCTGGCACATTGCTCGGTGAGTATGCAGTGGGCCGTGGGAGAAGTGGTGCCCGAAAAGGGTGCGCTACCCGCACGTCTAATGGGGCGGCTGGTGAAGCCGATGGTGTTTCGAAACGAAGACCCGCTACGGAAGAATTCGCCGACGGCCAAGAGCCTTATTGTGGCGGACGAACGAGATTTGGGCAAGGAACGGGAGCGGTTATCGGGATTGATCGACAAATTTACTGCGGGAGGAGCGGCAGGGTGTACGAAGAATCCGCATAGTTTCTTTGGGAAGATGACGCCGGAGGAGTGGGCGATCTTAATGTACAAACATCTTGACCATCATTTGCGGCAGTTTGGGGTGTGACCGTCTCAAAACGGCAAATCCGGTCGATGGTCGCGCCGTTCTTGTTGGGCGACGGGCTCAACCGGTTCCGAGTCCCAAATTCGATTGAGGCGAACCGGCCCAGTTTGATTGGTTGCCAGACTGGCTGAAAAGCACCACCCTCCGCGTGAAAACCACCGTACAGTGAACACCTGTCGGGAGGAATGCTGGCATACCTTGGCGGCTAACCCACATCCTAACAATAAGATCGAGGCGGAATGGCCAAATGCACTTGTTTGGCACTGGCCCTGCATTACCACAGGTGGATTCGAAGGGTTTTCTGGCGGTGGTCCGCCAGGGGGAAATTATGAAAAAACATCTCGCGACTCTCGTAGCGATTTTCTTAACGCTGGGCGTGATGTCTGTGAGCGCGCCGGTAAGAGCTCAGGATCAGCAAGCTGGTGCAGCGCCGCCTCCGCCCGATCAGGATTATTCTCAGCAGGCTGGTCAACCCGATCAGTCCGGCCCCGCGCCGGGCGTGGCGCGTTTGAGCGTCGTCCAGGGCAACGTTTCCACCCAGCGCGGCGACAACGGTGAATGGGTCGCGGCAACCGTGAATACGCCTGTCGCAGTGGGCGATCGCGTGTCGACTGGACCGGATGGCAGCGCCGAAATTCAACTCGATTCCGCAAACGTCCTGCGGCTGTCCCACAACGCCACCGCCAAGATCGCGAACATCAGCCGCGAAAATATTCAGGTGCAGGTCGGCCAGGGTCTCGTCACCTACGCGGTAGTCCGGCCCGGCGAAGCGAATGCGGAAATCGATACGCCCAATTCCGCTGTCCATCCGGATGGCACGGGCGAATATCGCATTCAGGTGAATTCCGATAGCGAAACGAGCGCGATCGTTCGCGAAGGCTCGGCCGATATCACCGAACCGCAAGGGAGCACGCACGTCAACGCCGGACAATTGATCACGATCCAGGGAACGGACAACCCTCAGTACAAGACAGAGTCCGCTCCGGGCGAAGATGCCTGGGATTCCTGGAATATGGACCGCGATCATCAGATCACCAGCGCAAAAAGCTGGAAGGATACCGACCAGTACTACACGGGTTCAGAAG
>JBAPOM010000080.1:0-5356 GCA_049279635.1 Candidatus Acidiferrales bacterium | reverse complement strand
AAACAAGTTTGTCTGACCCTGCCTATTCAAGGATTCTCCGAAGATGCCTGGGAGCCTATTTGATCCAAATTCGCCGGATTTGGAATCATCTTCCCGTCTCATCACATCGCAACTTGCTCACGAAATTGTGCGGCAGGCACTTGCACACGATTGTTCGTATTCACGCGGAGCGAAAGCAATACTTCGCTACCTACTTCCTCCGAAATCGAGCGGAACTCGAGTTGATGCGGCGTCTTGTGGACCGGAGCCCCTACGGTTCCGGCCTGGACATCTCCGTGTTGGCTTGCAGTAAGGGTGCTGAGGTTTATTCCATCCTGTGGGCGATTCGTTCTGCGCGACCCGATCTAAGATTCAGGACGCGTGCAGTCGACATTTCGCAGGAAATTGTCGAATTCGCCGAGAAAGGTACGTATTCTCTAGATAGTTTGGATGCCGTCCAAAGCTTTGGCGAGGAGGGCACGACAAAAAGGACGGATGTAGGGTTGAACACTTCTAGAGATCAACAGACGTCGATTTTCGAGCGTGTGACCGACGAGGAAATGCACGCGATGTTTGACGTAGATGGCGATCAAGCGAGGATCAAGGATTGGCTGAAGGAAGAGATCACCTGGATGCGCGGGGATGCGGGCGATCCGGAACTCGCCACATCCCTAGGCCGCCAGGACATCGTGGTGGCAAACCGATTCCTCTGCCATATGCCACCCGCCACCGCAGAAAAGACTCTCCGTAACATCGCGCGACTGGTCAAGCCAGGCGGATATCTATTTGTGTCAGGCGTTGATTTGGATGTGCGGACAAGGGTCGCGCAGAAAATGGGCTGGAAGCCAGTGACAGAGCTAATAAAGGAAATCCACGAAGGCGATGTGTCCCTGAGACGAGGGTGGCCCTTGGAGTACTGGGGGCTCGAGCCGTTTTCCGACAAGAGGCACGATTGGAAGATTCGCTATGCTTCCGCATTTCAAATTGGTGGCGCAGGCTGAGCTTACGTTGCCAGCGAAATGTTGCCGAATTCTAGGCCAGTCCGTTCAATTGTCCTAACATTCTCAGTGGAGACGGCGACGGAATGCGTTTCGCGGAAACGGGCCTGGATGGAGCAAGAGTGATCGATCCGAGCCCACACGAAGATGATCGTGGACGATTTATGCGGGCCTGGTGCGCAAGAGAGTTTGCGGAGCACGGTCTGCATTTCGTGCCGGTCCAGGCGAATATGGGGTTCAGCGTGCAGAAAGGCACGATTCGGGGAATGCATTATCAGACGGCGCCGGCGCCCGAGGCCAAGCTGGTGCGCTGCACTCGAGGCGCAATTTTTGACGTAGCGCTCGACCTAAGACCAAATTCTCCGACTTACAGGAAATGGTTGGGCATCGAGTTGACCGCGGAAAACGGCCGAATGCTGTATGTGCCAGAGAATTGTGCTCATGGGTACCAGACGCTTGAGCAATGCACGGAGATGTATTACATGACCTCAACTTTCTACGAGCCTGCCGCCGTGCGTGGTGTCCGCTTCGACGACCCCGCGTTCAACATTCGATGGCCGCTGGATGCTTCGGTCGTTTCCGAGCAGGATCGAAATTGGCAGCTCGTCCAGCTTTAATCGGTCCTCACGATTGCAATCTTCAAATTCCAGGTGAATAGGAGTCGCAAATGAAAGTCGTATTGTTTTGCGGCGGGTTGGGAATGCGGCTCAAGGAGTACTCGGAGACAATTCCCAAACCCATGGTGACCCTAGGCTACCGGCCAATCCTCTGGCATGTGATGAAATATTACGCACATTTCGGTCACAAAGAGTTCATCTTGTGCTTAGGACATCGCGGAGATGCAGTCAAGAATTACTTCTTGAATTACAACGAGTGCGCCTCGAACGATTTTGTTCTGTCTAATGGTGGCAAGAACCTGCAGCTTTTCAACAGCGACATTCACGATTGGCGAATCACGTTCGCCGACACGGGAATTACTTCCAATATCGGACAACGTCTGAGAGCTGTTGAGAAGTATCTGGAGGGCGAAGAAGAGTTCTTGGCTAATTATAGCGATGGCCTCACCGATCTGCCGCTGCCACAACAACTCGACCACTTCCACCGACATGGGAAAATCGCAAGCTTCCTCTGTGTTCGCCCGCATCTCAGCTATCACTTGGTCTCTCTGCAAGAGGGAAACGATAGTTTGGTTTCGGGGATTCACGCAATGAACAACGGCAGCTTGCGAATCAATGGCGGGTATTTTGTGTTCAAGAGAAAAATCTTCGACTACATTGGTGAGAAAGACGAGCTCGTCGGCGAGCCGTTTCGTAGATTGGTCGAAGAAAGACAGTTGATCGGCTACAGTTACGATGGGTTCTGGGCCAGCATGGACACCTTCAAAGACAAACAAGAATTGGAGAATTTGTGTACGAGCGGTGTTGCTCCCTGGGAGTTGTGGAGAGCAGACTGGAACGGAAAGTACCAGAGTGCCGCGGGAGCGCGGTGACTAACTCGATTGAGGTAGCAATCCCCTGCAAACTCGGGGATGTCATGTTCCACTCGCGTTTGTTCAGTTCGAACGTTATTTAGATTGCGACCGGCAATTTTTGATTGGAGGAAGGACGCATGTATGTAGATACCGCGCTTCGAGACCTTGAGGCCAAGGGGCGTCCAGTCCGTGTCGGGATGATAGGCGCCGGAGCGACGGGACGCGCGATTGCGCTTCAACTCGGAACGCCGCCGCCAGGAATTCGTCTGGCCGCAATTTCCAATCGGACGCTGGCGCATGGCGAGCGCGCGTTTCGAGAAGCCGGCATCAACACGTGGGCTCGTGCAGGTTCCGCTCGTGATGCGCAAAACGCGATCGAGCGCGGTACTCCGGTGTTGACCGATGATCCAGCGGTGTTGATAGGATGCGATGCAATCGACATCCTCGTGGAGGTGACAGGTACAGTAGATGCCGCCGTGGGCGTCGCGCTGGACGCATTCGATCATCATAAGCACGTTGTCCTGGTTAACGCCGAACTTGATTCACTTCTTGGCCCGATCCTGAAAGCAAAGGCGGACAGTGCCGGAGTCGTGCTAACGCATACGGATGGAGATGAGCCCGGTGTGGCGATGACCCTTCTCCGCTATTTGCGGTCGACCGGACTTCGGCCGGTGGCGGCAGGCAACATTAAAGGCATGGTCGACTACTACCGGAATCCCGACACTCAGCGTGCATTCGCAGAAAAGTATGATCAGGATGTGCGAAAGGTCACTTCCTTTGCAGACTCCACGAAGCTGTCCATGGAAGCAACGGTACTCGCGAATGCGACGGGGTTCCGCGCCGGTCGGCGTGGAATGCACGGTCCTGCCTGCCAGAATGTGCGCGAAATGGCTGAACTATTGCCCGCCGACCAAATGCTCGAAACCGGTCTTGTCGATTATGCTCTCGGTGCCGCTCCACACACAGGCGCTTTCGTCATAGTGTATGAGGAATCGCCACTAAAGAAAGTCCAACTCTCGTACTACAAACTCGGTGACGGTCCGTTCTACGTTTTCTACACGCCGTTTCATCTTCCTCACATTCAAATCGCCTCTACCATTGGCCGCGCAGTAGTTTTCAGTGATGCAACGGTCAGCCCGCTCGCGGGCCCGGTTTGCGAGGTAGTGGCGGTCGCGAAGCGGAACCTGAAAGCTGGAGAACGGCTGGACGGAGTCGGCGGATTCTGCACCTATGGACTGATTGACAATGTGGCCGGCGCTCGTTCTGCTGGGGCTCTCCCAATCGCTTTGTCGGAAAGCCGCGTCCTGCGTCGCGACGTTTCAAAGGACGAGGCACTCACGTTTGAGGATGTTGAAGCGACTGGAGAAGGCCTCGTCGAGAAGCTGTGGCGCGAGCAAAACGAACGATGGCCCGCAGCGGTCGAAGGTTCGCGATCGCTGGACATACCCACCGCACCTGCTGCAGAAGTCGCCTAGAGCCCTATTTTCGAACTGTACTGATCTGAACATGATCAATCGCGCGTTCTGGAACGGTCGCCGTGTGTTCCTGACGGGGCATACTGGTTTCAAAGGGAGTTGGTTGTCGCTTTGGCTAAACTCACTCGGTTCCGACGTCACAGGATATGCTCTTGATCCGCCGACTCAGCCGAACCTGTTTGAATTTGCTGAGGTAGCTGAATCAATTCGATCTCTCAAGGGTGACGTCCGCGATTTCCAAAAGCTTAAGGAAGCCTTGGGCGAGTCTCGTGCGAGCGTCGTCATCCACATGGCGGCGCAGTCGGTAGTCCGCCGCGGCTATGACGACCCGATTGAAACCTATTCATCCAACGTGATGGGTACGGTTCACCTGCTCGAAGCGATACGCCAACTCGGAAGACCCTGCGTCGTAGTTAACGTGACAAGCGACAAATGCTACGAGAATCAGGAACAGGTCTGGGGTTACCGCGAAACTGAACCGATGGGTGGCCGCGACCCCTATTCGAATTCAAAGGGCTGCGCCGAACTCGTCACCTCAGCCTATCGCGACTCTTTCTTTCCATCAGATTCTTTCGACCGCCATGGTATCGGCCTCGCGAGTGCGCGCGCCGGTAACGTGATCGGGGGAGGAGACTGGACCGACGCCCAACTCATACCGGATCTGATGAGGGCATTTATTTCCCGCCAGACTTGTCTGATCCGAAATCCTGCTGCGGTCCGGCCGTGGCAGTTCGTCCTTGAGCCGCTTCTCGGGTACCTCATGCTCGCCGAACGCCTTACGGAAGACCCCGCACGCTTTGCCTCGGGATGGAACTTCGGCCCAGACAACGCGGATGCGAGGCCGGTCTGCTTCATTGCCAACGAGCTGGTACGTTTGTGGGGAGACGGCGCCTCCTGGAAGCCTGACGGGGGAGCGCATCCGCATGAAGCGCACACGCTGAAACTGGACTCATCCAAAGCGGGGCACTATTTGAAGTGGCGCCCCGTTCTTTCCTTGTCCTCGGCCCTCGAGTGGACCGTCGAGTGGTATCGCGCATGTGAAGCAGGTGCAGACGTTCGACGCGTCACGAAGGCACACATCGAGCGTTTTGAAGCTCTTCTGCACGCCTAGCTAACTCGAAACAGCTGGAGAAATCTCTTCATGCCCAACATTGTCGTTCTCGGATCAGGAATGGCAGGATTCGGCGCAGCGTATCGCCTTCACGCCGAAGGCGTGATCCCGGTCATGTATGACAAGAATGTGTATCGCGGCGGCCACACAGCTTCTTTCCGTTCCGAGAACGGATTCATGTTCGACGTCGGGCCGCACATTTCCTTTACGAAAGATCCGCGGATTCAGGAGCTGTTTGCCGAAAGCGTTGACCAGCAGTACGAAACTGTCCAGATCAACCTGAACAACTACTGGCGCGGACATTGGCCACTGCATCCGGTGC
>JBAPOM010000079.1:0-3121 GCA_049279635.1 Candidatus Acidiferrales bacterium | reverse complement strand
GACCCGGACCAGGAAGAGGCCCTCGAGAAGATTTTCGCAATCCTGCTGTCGGGAATGCAGACCGGGAATATGTCGGTTCATGGCTTTGCCTCCACCGATTGGGCGTACGAATTCAGCTTGCACACGAGGGCTTCTCGATCTTGCTTTGCCGAGGCTGCGAGCTGAGTGATGAAGGATTCGACCAGATCGCGGCCGGCTTCTTTGAGCGTTTCCGTGCCGCAGAAATCCGCGGCGTATGCCTTCACGAGGGAAGGATCAAGATTGCGCTGACGGATGAGCAGGCACAATTGGTCACGCAATCGCGGCTGGCCATTGCCTGAACCGTTCGATCCGCGATGGCCATTTGTAGGCAGCGCGGGCGCCAGCGGCTTTTGCGGAGCTGAGAACGAACCGAGCTCTTCGACACTGCACAGTCCGATTCCGTAGGCTTTTCGGAGAGCGCGATTCACGGCGCGCGTTTCGGCCACACGCATTTCGGCGCCGCGAACAAGAGGAGAGACATTGGAAGGATTGGCGTCTCCATACCCAACGAAGCCGCGGGACCGTAGAGATTTGTACACGGTTGCCCTGAAGATCCAACGGTTCGCTGACGGATCAGACAGCCGACTGACAAGAACAGATCTAATACCACTGCATTTCTTTGACCGGGCTATTCGCAGCAGGCCGACGTGCGTTACATACCACCGGCCGTCTAGAAACTGCAGATCTCCGGTCGATACCAAGAGACCATATTCCTCTGTTAGAGCCCTGAGTGTGCGCATTGCACTCCTGGGCAGTCCACCCCAAGTAGCTCTGGCCAGCTTCCTATTTGAAAGGAATGTGTTGCGGTGCGATTTCATATTGTTCTTCTCCTTCTGACACCCAATGTCATACATATAATGACACTGGGTTCCATATTTGTCAAGTTCTGCAAATGTGTAAACCGGCGTGAGAGAATGGTAGAATCCGCGACAGATGCGAAAGGACACTAGGCTTTCGTTCCGAGTTCGATCAGACCTTAAGAAGAACCTCGAAGCCATCGCATCGACCGAAGGCCGAAGCGTTGCTCAAGTGTGTGAGGCATTCTTAAGCGCGGGCGCCAACAATTATAAGAGGGAGGGCGCAGTTTTCCTCCAACGCATCATTACGATGTCGCGACGAGGGAAGAAGGGATCATGATCGCGATAATATTCGTTGTGCGAAAGCGAAAGGGAAGCAGGCCGGCTCGCTTTGCAGGGGCGCATGTATTCTGTCCTGGTGTAGTCGGTACCCACGGTCCACGCCACGTGCACGCTAAGAAACTCCTGCAGCCGATGCCGGCGATCCAATCGCTGCCCCCGGGCGGGCGGCACGCCAAATCGCTTCTGCCGGAAGGGCCAGAAGGTAATCCTCAGGAAACGATTTGCTGTTTCCAGCGTGGCGATTCCCGCCAAACGCATTTCCTTCACTAATCGATCTTGCCGCGTGCCCAACCGCCCGTCGATGCATCCCTTGGCCTGGGCCGATTGGGCCGCGGTCCACTCGATGTCGAGTTCCGCCAGAGCGCGACCAAACTGGGGGCCGGCAGGTCGTGCAATTGCTCCTATCCTTCCGGGGTGCGCGAAGTCACGGACAGGCTGTTCTTATAGATGTTAAGCGCTGGCGGTCGCCCCGGGCCTGCGTGCCAGCCTTGCAGGGTGCGTCCACGGTGGAATCGTGTTCCAGCGAACGGCCCCAGATCCGGCTGATGTTGTCACCGATCACGACGATCAGATGGCAGGTAGGGCCGCCTCTTTCCAGTCAGCGGTAAGGGGATCTGTCCATCATCGCCAGTTCTCCGAATGCAGCGCGGCGGGGGCGGACGAAAATGGATCGGTCTTTCTCGCCGTCGCTGGGTCGTCAAAATCCTGCGCGGTTCATCCACCGCAGCAGCGTCTCTCGGCTGACGCGTAGGCCGTGGCGTGCCAGATGCTCGGCACCCAGCATCGGTCCCAAGCCGTCGCAGCGTGGCTGTCGAGGACGCATTTGACAACAGTCGGGAGGCCGGATATGATAACGGAGTTGTAAGTACGAAGAGGCCGAGAAAGTATCAGCCGCGACGAAGTTTTTGTCGCGGCTTTTTTGCTTTATGGCGCTAATTTTGCGGGGCCGCTTCACGAATGCATGCGCGGTGCCCATTTGTGGAGGTTGAAATCTTTGCCGATGGCGCCAGCACGTTCATCTCTATCGCAAGCAGCAAGGCAAGCACGTGGGCATGGAGTTTACTCCCTTCTGAGGGATAAGAAATGGGCAAGCCAACGGGACCGCGCACGCCGAGAGGAAAAACGCGATCCAGTCAAAATGCAGCGAAGCACTGGATCGAATCCGGGAGAATCCTAGCGAACGAACAACAGGAGGCTGCGATTCTTCGCCGCGGATTCACGGGAGACTTCAATCCGGACGGTTCGATCGAGAACGAGGTAATCGACGATCTCGTGTTCAATCGTTTGATCAAGCGGCGCATCGACAACGCCTTCACCCGAGAGTTTTCGAAGGCATTCGTCGAAAAAACGGTGGAGCTGCGGGAAAATAGAGAGCGTCCAGTTGCCCAGTTCTGGTTCCGCCTGGCGGGTGTGCAGGGCACACATTCGGTCGAACCAGCGGAGCGGTTGAGCCCTAGCGAATGCATTCCGGCGCTGCAAGGGCTAAGGAAACGGATAGGCGACCGCGGGCCACAGCCGGAAGATTTGGAGCAACTTCGCGCGTGCTATGGCGACCAGCCCACCGAACGCGCGGCTTACCTGTTGTGTCTGCTCGCTCGTGTCGCGGCGGACCACACTGCACAGAACAAGGCGCCTCAGAAGACCTGCCAGGAGGAGCTCAAGAAAGAAGTTCTCGACGCGCTTCAGACTGAAATCGAACAGCAAACGATTAGCCGCGAGCTTGCACGGTACCTCTTCAAAATCGAATGCGCTTCACATCTTCAAGAGCCGCCCCGCCCCGCGCTGGAAACGCTTCTGCGCTACCGCGCCGCGAATACACGGGAATTTAAGGACTTGCTGGATAGTCTTGAGCGCATCCGACGTCTGCGCCGGAGCGCGGCTTAGATTCTGCTGTTTGGGCCGCGAGGTGGAAAGGTCTGCCCATAAATACTACATACATAGTCATAGATACCGCTCTGTGA
>JBAPOM010000078.1:0-6204 GCA_049279635.1 Candidatus Acidiferrales bacterium | reverse complement strand
TTCGCGGATCACGTGCGTCGGAACGCGTCCCTCAAGATTCGCCGCGACCGTGCCGGGCCGCTCGGAGAACGAGAAGACGTGGAGATACGTGAAGGGCAGGGCGGCGATGAACCGCGCGGTCGCGTCGAAGTCGGCGTCGGTTTCGCCGGGGAAGCCGACGATCACATCCGCGCCGATGGCGGCGTCGGACAGCAGGCGGCGAATCAGGTCGATGCGCTCGGCGTAGTGCGCGGCGCGATACCAGCGGTGCATGGCGCGCAGGATGCGGTCCGAGCCCGACTGCAGCGGCACGTGAAAATGCGGCGCGAGGCGCGGCGAGGATGCCACGAGCGAGACGAAGTCCTCAGTGACGTCCTGTGGCTCGATCGAGCTGAAGCGGAGCTGCTCGAGGCTGGTTTCGTCGAGGATGCGGCGCACGACGTCGGCGAGCGCGGCGCGCGGCGTAAGATCGCGGCCGTAGCTGCCGAGGTTGATTCCGCTGAGGACGATTTCGCGCGCGCCTGCTTTGACGAGACCGCGCACTTCGTCGATGACAGCGTCCGGCGCGAGGCTGCGGCTGCGCCCGCGCACAAAAGGAATCACGCAGTAGGAGCAGCGATTGTTGCAGCCGTCCTGAATCTTCAGGATCGGGCGCGTGCGATCGGCTGGCGTGGCGTCGGCGGTCGCCGAGAGCGGGATGTTCACACCGGTTTGCGCGAAGATGTCGCCGGTGAGGATTTTCGCGGGGCCGCGCGCGAGCGACATCGCGTCATCGTTGAGCCGCGCGAGCGGAATGAAATCGGTGCGCCGGGGCGGCGCGTTCAAATCGCCGATCAAGCCGGGGATTTGCGATTGGTGCGAATTTCCGACGACGACTGAAACGCCATCGAGCGCGGCAAGTTCATCGGGCGCACGCTGCGCGTAGCAGCCGGTGACAATAATGCGCGCAGCCGGATTCGCTCGATGGATCTGGCGCACCGCGTCGCGGGCTTGGGAGTCCGCGGCTGCCGTCACGGTGCAGGTATTGAGGACGACGACCTCGGCGGTCGCGTGATCGTCAGCCTGCGCGAGCCCGCTCGCAATCAGTTCGCGGCGCAGCGCCGCAGCGTCCGCTTCCGTCGCGCGGCAGCCGAAATTCTCGATGGAAAAGCTAGGCATCGGCAAAAGTATAGCAGCGAACAGCAGGTGATTCAGGGTTAGCCTGTCAAGGTGCCAAGGAGGATGCGAATGGACGGTCTTGCAATTGATTTGGAGCGCCTAAAGGCGGCGGTCAGCGCAATATTTGATCATTTGATTGAGGACCTTAAACTCAAAACAGTACAGATCGATGAGAAGGAGGATTTCTACTGGCATTGTGAAAGCCCAGAAGTATACGACGTCTCAAAAAAGCCCACGGACCTCGGTATCGGAAGATTGAGCGACGACATGGACTTTGTGAAGCTAATCCAGCGCGGCCAGAGCGGAGACGCTTCCTACACGCTGGTTCACGTGGCCCCTCTTCTGAGATACATAGCGGAGAAAGTTGGAAAATAGCAGGGGCCGAGGCAACTGCCAGGCATCACTCGTCGGCGCGGCGCTGGTAGCAGAGGAGGATGAGGTCGGCGCGACGGCGGACGCCGAACTTCGCCAGCAAATTCGAGACGTGGAATTTCACGGTGCGCTCGGAGATGTGCAGGCGGTCGGCGACTTCCTTATTCGCGAGATTTTCGAGCAGGCCGCTGAGGACTTCCTGCTCGCGGCGGCTCAGCTCGCTCGGGGAATCGGCGCGCAGGCGGCGTCCCTGAGTGTTGCTGAGGATCGAATCGACGAAGCGCGAGAGTACCGGACGCGGCACCCAAATGCCGCCCGATGCAACTTGCGGCAAGGCGCGCGCGAGCTGCTCGCGTGCCTCGGCGTAAGTGAGAATGCCTTTCACTCCCTGGCGGAGAAGGGCGTGGCTGTCCGTTTCCTTGAGTTTGTCCCCGACGACCAGGAGGCGCGCGCCGGTATGCTTGTCCAAAATGTTGCCGAGCAGGGCGCCGGTGGCCTGATGTGCCGCATGAGCGTCGACGACGTAAACAGATGCCTTGGGGAGGTCGAGGTTGCGCAAGTCAGGCGCAAGCATGGAATCGAGCTGCTTCGAGGTGATCTGAAATCCCGAGTCTTCCAGCAGGCGATGCAATTCATCCAGTACCATCGGATGCGGCGACAGAAGGCAGACCTTGAGATTCGATTTGCCGTTGTTCTTGGACATGGCGCTTACCTGAATTGAGGCTAACGGAATTGGCTAGCGGGAGCAAGGCAGACGCAACGGGCAATTTCATACCAGACACGGGGTCAGAAGGGTAAGCGAATCGTTGATTGAAGCTTTGCGAACAGCGGGTAATGCCGCAGGCTAATCAGAGTCAGTTTCAAGGATGCGGCGGGGGCGCTTCGCGGGAAGACCCGCCTGACGAACTTTGTAGAGCAGGGCGCGGTAGCTGATTTTCAATACTTCGGCGGCCTTGCGGCGATTCCACTGATTGGCCTGGAGCACCCTCAGGATCACATCGCGCTCCATGCGGCGCGTGGCTTCCTGAGCGATGCGCTTGAGAGGAATATTGCCATCGGGCGTCGGTTCGTAGCTGAAACGGGCGGGAGCGGACTCCACCCGCTCGGCGTAGAACGAGTCTTCCGAGCCGAGGACGACGTAGCGAGCCATACAGTTTTCGAGTTCGCGGACATTGCCGGGCCAATCCCGCTGCTGAAGCAGGTGAATCGTTTCTTTCGAGAGCGGCGCGGCATCGCGCTGGAAGCGGCGATTGAACACGCCGCGGAGGTATTCGGCGAGATACGGAATGTCGGAGCGGCGTTCGCGAAGTGCCGGCAGCGTGATGCTGATCACGTTGATGCGGTAGAAAAGATCCGAGCGAAAGCCGCCCGTTTCGATTTCCTTCTGGAGCCGGCGATTCGTCGCGCAGATCACGCGCGCGTCCAGGCGCTTTTCGTCGTGGCCGCCGATGCGCATGAAGTGGCCGTCCTGCAGAACGTGGAGGAGTTTGGCTTGCAGTCCGGAATCGATCTCCGCAATTTCGTCCATGAAGAGCGTGCCGCCCTGCGCCGTCTCCATGCGGCCGGGCTTATCGGCGTGCGCGCCCGTGAAAGCGCCCCTTTGAAAGCCGAAGAGCTCGCTTTCGATGAGCGCCCCGGGAATCGCCGGGCAATTCACTTTGACAAAGGGGCCATTTCGCCAAGGCGATTGGTTGTGGATAAACCGCGCGAGGATTTCCTTGCCTGTGCCGCTTTCACCCAGGATGAGTATTGGTACGTTCAGTCCCGCGGCCCGTTCCACTTTTTGACGGACGGACTGCATTGCCGCCGATGGACCGAAATAGATGGATTCTGGCGGCACTTCGGCCTGATACGCTACAGTGTCGGTTCTTATGGGCGCGACAGAGGCCATCGACTGAAGTGCGTTGCACATCGAACGCCAAAAGCGGGACAGATTGCGCTCTGCACACCCCGGCCGTCGACCACGCGAAAATCCTCGCGTAGAGCGCGCTTTTAAAGGGAGGCGTGACTGCGTTGTCGTGGCCAGCAGCTAGACCGATCCGGTCCATTCAGACGAGACCCTGAAAATCATTAGCACTTTCGGGAAGGACTGTTCCAACGATAGTTCCAGTACTCCGTAGGGGAAAGGTTGAGCCGACAGTGGTTTAGCAATCCCAGTCCGTAATTGTACGTTCGCGAACTTTCGTTCGCGGAGGTTCTTCGCCAGGGAAGATGGGCTGAAGAAAACTGCTGGCCACAGGGAAGAGAACGCGAGTTGGCGGCCGCAAATGCCGCGTTCTCCGAGGCTTTCAGGCGCGCGAGTTTTCGCCGCGAATGATGTCGTAGCGCTCAATCACCGCAGCGATTCCAATGGGTTCCTGATCGTCCGTGGGGGAGCGCCGATCGACGCGAACGACGCGCCCGTGAGCGCGCACGAAAACTTCCGTGCCGCGCGTGATTTCCGCAGGCAGCGTAAGTGTGAAATCCAGCTCGGTGCCGGGGGCGAGATCGTTTTCCACGGTGAAGTAAACACCACGCGTGGAAATATCCCGTGTCTGGCCGCTGTGGGATCTCGGCTCCCGATTAATTGGCAGGCGGACGTTCACCGGTAGCGAAAGATCGTACCGGCGTGCCATTCGACGTTCCGTCATCCGTGCGGCTCCTTCAACGCTGGGATTAAGATACACGGCTCCCCCGGAAAGGAGGAGCAATCGCTATACCAAAGTTTCGCTTATCGGGTGGTGCCAGCCCTTGGGGTGCCATGCTGGCCGCTCGCAATCACTCGAGCAGCAACCCCTTTTACGACAACAAGCATCGTCGCGCGATACATGACCACCAGAACCCGATTCGCGCGAAAAGATGGTTGTGCGCGGCCTCTATCGGAGCGGAATACTAGAACAAGGCAAGGTCAAATGGGTAGTCCTATTTCGCTGCGTGTGCCCAAGATATGCAACAATTTACCTCAACTCATGGCACACGTACCAGGACCTCCAAATGAACGAAGGCCGCAGGGCCGCCATTCCCCGTAATCTTCGCCAAGAGTTCCTTCGCGGCGCTAAGAGCCGCGAACCACCGCGGGGGCGTCTTCCTTCGTGCTCTCTTTTTCTTTCGCAGCTTCTTTGGCGGCGGCAGCAGTTTTGGCGGCTTCCCGGGCCGCAGCCGAGCGCGAGCCGCGTCCTGAATCCAGATTGAACGCGCGCATTTTGTATAGCAGCGCTTTGTAGCTGATTCCCAGCATGCGCGCGGCATCCTTGCGGCACCAGTTCGTTTTCTCGAGCGCGTCGGCGATCGCTTCCATTTCCGCTTCGTCCTTCAAGCCGCGCACCAGCGCCTTGAGGCCCTGTTCTTTAGGCGCGGCCGTCGTTTCCTGTTGAGGAACGACGCGCTGCTGCTGTCCGGTCATTTCGAGCAGCTCGCGGAAGCTGCCTTCGTCATCCTCGAGGATCACGTAGCGCTTGACGAAATTCTCGAGCTCGCGCAAGTTGCCGGGCCACGAATAGCGTAAAGCGGCTTCGAGAAGATGCTTCGACGGCTCCGGCGCTGCTTTCTGATACTTCTCGCTGTATTTCGCGAGGAAGTGACGGAAGAGCAGCGGAATTTCGGAGGTGCGCTCGCGCAGCGGCGGGATGTGGATCGAGAGCACGTTGAGACGATAGTAGAGATCCTCGCGGAAGCGGCCCGATTTCATGGCTTCCTTCACGTTCATGTTGGTGGCGGCCAGCACGCGCACGTCGACGTTGACCACCGCGCGAGCGCCGAGGCGCGAATACTGGCCGTCCTGCAGGACGTGCAGGAGCTTCGCCTGAAGGTGCGGGCTCATTTCGGCGATCTCGTCGAGAAAGATGGTGCCC
Source organism: Candidatus Acidiferrales bacterium (assembly GCA_049279635.1). Classification (GTDB taxonomy): domain Bacteria; phylum Acidobacteriota; class Terriglobia; order Acidiferrales; family UBA7541; genus Palsa-295. The sequence continues at coordinate 865 of JBAPOM010000078.1, read as the reverse complement.
TTGTTCGCGAGTTCGAATTTGCCGGGCTTCGCGCGCACGGCGCCCGTGAACGCTCCCTGCTCGTAGCCGAAAAGCTCGGATTCGAGAAGTTCGCCGGGCAGCGCCGCGCAATTCACCTTGACGAAAGCCTGCTGGCGGCGCAGCGAGCGGAGATGCACCATTCGCGCGACGACTTCTTTTCCCACGCCGCTTTCGCCACTGAGAAACACGGGCACGTCGACCGGCGCGATCTGCAGAATCTGCTGGCGAATCTTGAGCATCTGCGGGCTGGCGGCGAGGAATGAGATATCCTCGGTGAGGGCTTCGCAGTATTCGCGCAGCGCCTGATTTTCCGTGCGGAGTTCTTTTTTCTGGCGGCACTTGAGGAAAGCGGCGTCGAGCTCGGGTTTCTCGAAAGGCTTCGTCAGATAGTCGAGCGCGCCGAGGCGGATCGCTTCGACGACGGTGGTGACCTCGTTCAAGCAGGAGAGCATCAGGACGTTGAGCGATCGATCCATCTGCATCAACTGCCGGAGCGTTTCGAGCCCGTCGATTTCGGGCATCAGCACATCGAGGATGATGAAGTCGGGACGCTCGCCGCGGCCGACGCGCGCGAGCGCTTCCTTGCCGCTGGAGATGGCTTCCACGTCGAACCCGTCCACCTCGAGCAGCGTTTGAAGATATTTCCTAATACTCGGTTCATCATCGACGATCAGGATCTTTTCTTTGTGTGCCATCGGCATCCCTATGGAGCGATTGTTCCGCTCATCCTATTCCACATCGGTAGGCAGCAGGAAGGAAAAAGAACTTCCGCGGCCCGGTTCGCTATCGACCCAGACTTTTCCGCGATGCGCCTGGATCAATCGTTTCGTGATTGCCAATCCCA
>JBAPOM010000077.1:0-3905 GCA_049279635.1 Candidatus Acidiferrales bacterium | reverse complement strand
CGTCGGATCGGAGCAGCTAGCACCTGGCGAGGCTGAGATCGCCTTCCTCATTCCGCGCCGCGCAGTTCACGACAAGCTCGGCGAATATGCTAGTGAGCTAAAGGAGATGGAATTCATCTTGAATACTTTCTCTGAGGTTGCAACGGGCAGCACGGACGACTTAAGGATTAGGACAGTGTCTTCGACGGACCTGTCGGTGTTCCTTACAGCCGCCCCCAAATTTGGTGCGGTCGTGGCCCTAGCCATCGCATACATTATTTCCAACTACAAAAAGATTCTAGAGATACGTAAATTATCGCGAGAAATAGATCGCCTCGGCTTGCCAAAAGGCGTCTCGGAAGGGGCTGCCGAATATGCTAATTCTGTTATGTCGCAAGCGATCGACTCGTTTACTGCTGAGCTGATAGCCCAATATCCCGGAAACGTACCTGGACGCGAGCATGAGCTCAAAACGAAATTGCGCTTGTCGCTCAATCGAATGGCCAATCGCATCGATTCTGGCTTCCATTTTGAGGTGAGAATCGAGCCACCATCAGCCAAAGGGACGGAGAGCGAGGAAGTGAAGAAAGCTGTCCAAACGATTCAGGAGGCTACTCCGAAAATGCAGTACATGAACCTCGAGGGCCAAAAAATACTCTCGCTGCCCGAAGAAAAAACACTTTCAGGGGAGACCGCTGATGGTACCGCCGCCACGCCTTCGGTTAAGCCGCTCCGTCGGCGGATTCACCCGGACGATACAAAGAAATAGGCACGAAGCGAATTCAAGCACTCGAAGCTCGTGAGTACGACGCCGATTAGAATTCCAGAGGGAGGCTGAAGTGGGTGCAGTAGAGAATATTAAAGAAGTCGCAGATCTCGTCAAGAAGTTCAATGACATTGAGCTCAACCGCCGCATCCTTAAGCTCGAGGATGAAGTGATGGATTTGTCGCGAGAGAAGCGACGCGCCGACGAGAGAGTAGAAGAACTAGAGCGAGCGCTGAAATTCAAAGAAAAACTGACCTTCAAACCTCCGTTTTATTGGTTAGAAGGAGACTCAGCCCCGTATTGTCCGGGGTGTTGGGAATCGAAGAGTACTGCAATTCATCTCGTCGAAAATCCCATTTCTGCGGGTCTGCTGCAATGTCCGGCCTGCAAGCACGTATACGGCACTTTTTGATCTCCGCCGCGTGGTCGCCCATGCCGGAGCGGGCCGAGACAGCGTTGCAGCGCGACCGCTGCGTTAAAACAGCCATCTGACGAGGCGATACAGCAGATAGCAGAGGGTACAGAAGCCGATGATCTCCAGGAAAGAGACATTACGAATTCGAAAATACCACCCGCCGATGTAAGTGTCGTGGCACCGTGGGCAAGTGCCGTCATCGGCGGGCCATGTCCAATCCGTTTTGCATTTCGGGCAGTAAAAGCCTTCGGTCTTCATTTTCCAAGAGATTATCATCCTCACGAATGCGGCATGGCAAACGTCCACGACTTCTTGACCCGACCGGCAGTACGCAGTAACGTAAATGTCTGCTTACCCTGCCGGAGTTGCTGGAAGGATTGCCCGCGCAGTGGAGACCGCAGTTGAGCGTTCTTGAGGTAGGGAAACGTCTGGTTCGCTTCGCCGGAAAGGCTTTTGCCTTTGGATTCGGAATTGCGGTTGCAGCTGCCGTAATCGGTGGGAGCGTATATTGGTACTACAATCGGTTGATTGATCCAACGGTATACCCGGAACTGCCCATTACCAACATCGGAATCAAATACAAATTTACGACGAAATGGCAAGATGGAAATACATACTACAAATTCAGCGTGTTGCCACTCTCCGATAATCTGGAGAAGCAATTCGATTCCGCCGCGAGATCGGACGCGGCAAAGTCCTTTGTCATTCATCTAGGTGATTCCGGACAGTTCGATATTCCCGATTGCGCATTGAGCATCACCAATCTGATTCCCGTCGTCGGGGACGACGGACTGGTTCAGTCGATGGATGCCCAAGGCTCACTTAGCAGCTGTTCGAGGTCGGAATATAAAGACATCCGGTCTTTCTATCCCACCTATGTATTTCCCGATGTCGCTCACACGGCAAAGACCTCAGATATTGTTCCGCCTGACGTAACGGTTACAAAGCCGAAATCACATAACGACACACCTACGGGCATTGAGGCCAACGTAACTTGCGACGTTATCGTTTATGACCGCGATCGGTATGCTCTTGGCGATCCAGTAGCGATCGGAACTTTGAATAAGGGTGATACTGTGCGGTACGTAGGGCATGTCACACTCAGCGGCGAGGACATTGTCGAATTCCATGGACGTAGGGGATATGTAGATAGTTGCCTGGACGTTGACTAGAAACAATTCTCCTCGGGGCCGGGTGGAGGCGCGCCTTCGCCGTGAACGATGGCAGCGATTCGCGCTTCGTGGCGACCGGCTGCCGAGGTCCGCCACGAACCTTCAGCTGTGATTTTGAATCAGCACGCCTCCGACATAATTGGCGTCTGGAGCCACGAACGCGCTCGACACGCGGAAGTACGACTGAAAGGCGCACAAACCGTACTCGATCAGGTTCGCCGCTTCTGCGAATCGCTGAACATAGGCCGATGAGGGCACCCGTCGTTGGAGATAATGTGCCACACTGTAAAATGCGACCGAATTGTTCTTCGACTCAACAACAGGGAAACTCGGGCAAGTAGCTATTGGCCTGCCGAGGAGAACCGGGACATCGCCAACGCCGGCTAATCCCCGATACTCCACCAGTGGCCTGCCCACTTTGTCCGTGAGCGCTTGGAGTTCGACGACGGTATTGTCGTTCATCGCCCACGCCGCTCGCGACCTGTACGCTCGGTCGAGCTTGCCATACGCGGCGTTAAGATCCGCGACGCCGATGCTGTTGCTCCCCGTTTCGCTCCCTCCGTCCTGCGCGGCCGATCCGCTGGCGACGACAATAGGCCCTCCGCTGGAGAGGATTCCGGTAATAAGGCCCTCGGGCGCATTTACGCCCGAGCCTGTCACGAGAGCTGCGCCAATTCCTCTGGCGTGTCTTAAGGCCAACGCTTCTTCCAAAAGTTGCGGCCACGGAACGCCGCTATCCTGAATTAATTCTAGCGAGATTGCGATCAAGCCGCTGCGGAATGTAAACGCCCCGAGCTGGCTCACGCCGAAGCCAAGATCGACTTCCGTCGGCGCCGTCGTTTCCGAAATCTGGACCGCTGATGCCGAGACATCATCGAGTACGGGCACTGGCATGTTCGCGCCTGTTGATGTCTCGATGATCGTCGAGAACTGATCGTCGAAAATCTGATCGTGCTGCTTCAGGACTTGAGCGAACCGAGTGTAGAAATCCTGCGGGACAAATCGCCCACCTTGTGGGCCCATTGTGTACGTGATGCTGCTCGTGCCCGCTTCGTTCGCGCGCACTTCCGAGTCTTTCGGGATCGACGTGAGCTGGACCGGTAGGCCGCGCCCGAAATCTCTCCACTCGCGCTCAGTCGCCGCGGGCAGCTTCCGCTTGATTGCGGCGGCAGAGCGCTGGAGGCCGATCTCCGTGGAGAGGCGTTCTAATTGCCACATGCGCATTTCATGCGGCGTCACGCCTAGCTTCAGAACGCTGATCTTTTGAAGCAACGCGGCGTGTCTGGCCTCGGCGCGCCTGTCGAATTTCATGTCCGGGCCGGTGAGCGACATCATCTCGTCGATTGCGTCTGATAGTTCGTTGAATGCATCTTTCGTGAAAGTCGCAACACTCATAGTTTTGTTCCTTTGTTTAATTTTTCCCGCGCCCCCGAAACACCCGGCGTGGCGGGCTAAATCGACAGAATCAAGTTCCGCAGATTTGAACGCCGCTGTCGTGCTTCCGCTTCCTCGTGCTCCAGCCGAGCGCGAACAGTGTCGAAGTTCTGACGGATATTCGGAACGCGTGATCGAA
>JBAPOM010000076.1:0-44675 GCA_049279635.1 Candidatus Acidiferrales bacterium | reverse complement strand
GTCGCGGATCGCGCTGCTGCACTACGCGGACGGCGAGAAGCGCTACATCCTGCATCCGGTGGGCCTCGAGGTGGGCGCGACAGTGCAGAACGGCGAGGGCGCGGACATTCTGCCGGGAAACGCGCTGAAGTTCCGGCACATCCCGCCCGGCACGATGGTGCACAACCTGGAGCTGTTTCCCGGCAAGGGCGGGCAAGTGGTGCGGGCGGCCGGCGGAGCGGCGCAGCTTCTGAGCAAGGAGGGCGAAGTCGCTCTCGTGAAGCTGCCTTCGGGCGAAGTGCGGAAGTTCAGCGTGGATTGCATGGCCACGGTCGGGCAGCTCGGTAACCTCGATCACGAAAACGTGACGTACGGCAAGGCGGGACGCACCCGGTGGCATGGCAAGCGTCCTACGGTGCGCGGCGTGGCGATGAACCCGGTCGATCACCCGCACGGCGGCGGTGAAGGCCGCGTGAAGGGCAACCATCCTCAGACACCGTGGGGATTTCCGACACTGGGCGCCAAGACGCGAAAGAAGCGCAAGAGCGACCGGATGATCGTGGAACGGCGCAAGCCATAGCATGAATTTGTTGCAGTTTTCGGAGCGGTAAAAAATGAACCCGGCGCGGCGGGTAATAGAGAGCACCCTGATGACAGCCACTAGAACGTCTCGACGTTCGACCCGGCGAGCGGCACGAGCGCGGAAAGCGGTTCCGCGGCGCGCAGCGAAGCCGGCTGTAAAGGCGTCCGCAAAACCCGCCGGACGAGTTTCAAAGCTCACGCCAGCGCCGCAGATTCTGTTCCGTTTCTGCCGCGCGGGATGGGCCGTGATTGTGGACAATATACCGAACGCGCAGGGGACGCGCTTTGTATGTCCCTTCTGCTCGGTTTCGCACCGCGTGCCAGGGCCGGTGCGGGGATTCCGCAAGCTTCGCCGCGCGCAATGGGTGAAGCTGCGCCGGGTGGAGGAATAGGAAGCTCATGCCGCGCTCGCTGAAGAAGGGGCCGTTCATCGATGGCCACCTGCAGGAAAAGGTGGAGGCGTTGAACGAGCGAAACGAGAAGAAGGTGGTGCGGACGTGGTCGCGCCGCTCGACGATCCTGCCCGAGATGGTGGGGCACACGATCGCCGTGCACAACGGGAGGAAGTTCATTCCCGTGTACATCACCGAACAGATGGTGGGACACAAACTCGGCGAATTCGCGCCGACGCGCACGTTCAAGGGCCACGCCGTGAAGGCGGCGCTCGAGAAGGCGGCGGCAGCGGCGGGAGCACCGGCAGCAGCAGCGCCCGCGGCGGCAGCACCGAAGTCGTAAGCGTGTAGACAAGGGAAGAGACGAGACGATGGCGACAGCAACGGCAGTTCACGGCCCGATCGAAGGCTTGGCAAACACGCGGTTCGTCCGCGTATCGCCGCAGAAGGCGCGGCTGGTGGTCGACTTGATCCGCGGGCAGCGCGCGGAAGACGCGCTGCAGACGCTGCGGTTCACGAAAAAGCGCATCGCCAAGGAAATCGAGAAGACGCTGCGCAGCGCGATCGCAAACGCCGAGCGCAAGGCGGACGATTCGGGCGAATCGCTCGATGTGGACGCGCTGTACGTGACGCGCTGCTTCGTCAACGAAGGGCCGCGATGGAAGCGGATGCGTCCTGCGCCGATGGGGCGCGGCTTCCGTTATCAGAAGCGGACAAGCCACATCGTAGTCGAGGTGGCGGAGCACGTGCGCGCCGCCGAAGGACGTGTGGCGGCGGCAGCGGCGGAAGCAGAGGCTTCGAAGGGCGTGAAGGGCACGATTCGCAAGGCCCGCAAGGCGATCGAGAAACGCGCGAAAGAAGCGCAGAAGAAAAAGAAGTAGGAGGCGAGTTTGGGACAGAAAACACATCCCTACGGTTTCCGCCTGGGCTACAACAAAGGCTGGAAGTCGCGCTGGTTCGCGAAAAAGGAGTACGCCGACCTGCTGCACGAGGACGTCGCGCTTCGCAAGCAGCTGAAGGAACGGCTGAAATCCGCGGGCGTCGACACGATCGAGATCGAGCGCGCCGCCAATAAGCTGGTCGTGCGGATCTACACGGCCCGTCCGGGAATCATCATCGGGCGGAAGGGCTCCGAGATCGACAAGCTAAAGAGCGAAGTGCAGAAGCGCACGAACCGCGAAGTGCACATCGACATCCAGGAAGTGCACCGTCCGGAACTCGACGCGCAGCTGGTGGCGGAATCGATCGCGCTGCAGCTTGAAAAGCGCGTGGCCTTCCGGCGGGCGATGCGCAAGGCGGTGGATTCGGCGCTGCGCTTCGGCTGCAAGGGAATCAAGGTGCGCGTGGCGGGCCGGTTAAACGGAGCGGAAATCGCGCGCAAGGAGTGGTACCTGCAGGGGCGGCTGCCGCTGCAAACGCTGCGCGCAGACATCGATTTCGGCACGGCCGAGGCGCACACGACGTACGGACTGATTGGCGTGAAGTGCTGGGTCTATCAGGGCGAAAAAATCCCGCAGCGCGTGAAGCCCGGAGCCCGCACGGAAGCGGCGTAAAGGGACAGGCGAGCAACCATGTTGATGCCCAAGAAAGTGAAATACCGCAAGCAGCAGCGCGGCCGGCGCACCGGCAAAGCGTGGCGCGGCGGCTCGCTCGCGTTCGGCGAGTACGGATTGAAGGCGCTCGAACCGGCCTGGATCACCGACCGGCAAATCGAGGCGGCGCGGGTGGCGATCACGCGGTTCATCAAGCGCGGCGGAAAGCTGTGGATCCGCATTTTTCCGGACAAGCCGTTCACGAAGAAGCCGGCCGAGACTCGCATGGGCAAGGGCAAAGGGCCACCGGAGCGCTGGGTGGCGGTCGTGAAGCCGGGGCGCATCATGTTCGAGATGTCAGGCGTGGACCTAGCGTCGGCCACCGAGGCCATGAAGCTCGCGTCGCACAAGCTGCCGATCCTGACGAAGTTTGTCAGCCGGGCGGAGGAACTCTAATGGCGCGGCCGAATCTGGAAAAATACCGCGAGATGAAACCCAACGAGCTCGAACTCGAGGAGCGCGAACTCGCCGAACAGATTTTTCGTCTGCGCTTCCAGATGTCCTCAGGCCAGTCAGAAGGCCTGAAGAAACTGCGCGAAGCGAAGAAGGACCTCGCACGGGTGAAAACACTTTTGCGCGCGAGCGAATTGAGGAAGGCGTAATGGCAAACGAGACAGCGGCCGCGAAAGCGGCGGAGCAGGAAGCAAGCCGCGAGCGCGGCGCGCGGCAGGAACTGGTCGGAATCGTGACCAGCGCCAAGATGGAGAAGACGATCGTGGTGAAGGTGCGGCGCACCACGCAGCACCCGCTCTATCAGAGGGTGATCCGGTCGGCGAAGAAGTATTACGCGCACGACGAAACGCGCGAAGCGCGCGTGGGCGACACGGTGCGCATCGTATCGACGCGGCCGCTTTCGAAGTTGAAGCGGTGGCGGCTGAAGGAAGTGCTGCAGCGTTCGACGCGCGCGTAGCGCGAGCTCGAAGGGCCGCGGGAAAGACTAAGGGAGCACGACAATGGTTCAGATGAGGACGTGGCTGACGGTGGCCGATAATTCCGGCGCGCGCCAGTTGACCTGCATTCTCCCGATCGGGGGAGACGCGGGGTTGACGGCGTCGCTGGGCGACGTCATCACGGCGGCGGTAAAGGAAGCGGCGCCGGACAGCCAGATCAAGAAGGGCAAAGTGGTGCGCGCCGTGGTGGTGCGCACGAGAAAAGAGCAGCGGCGGAGGGACGGAACGTACATCCGCTTCGACGACAACGCCGCGGTGCTCATCAACGACGCGAACGAACCGGTGGGAACGCGCGTTTTCGGCCCGGTCGCACGCGAGCTGCGCGACAAGAAGTTCACCAAGATCGTGTCGCTCGCCCCGGAAGTGTGGTAGCGATGAGAGAAACGAATGCAAAACCGGCGCCGCTCGGCATTCGCCACGGCGACACGGTGAAAATCATGGCGGGACGCTCGAAGGGCAAGACCGGCAAAGTGCTTTCGGTCGACCCGGCGAAGCGCCGGGTGACGGTCGAGCACGCGAACATGATCAAGCGGCACACGCGGCCGAATCCGTCGAAAAACATCAAGGGCGGCATCCTCGAAAAAGAGGGCCCGATGAACGTTTCAAATGTGATGCTGGTCTGCCCGGGCTGCGGGAAGCACACCCGCGCGGGACACACCACGCTGCCGGACGGCACCAAGGTGCGCGTCTGCCGGCGCTGCAACACGACGTTTGAGAACTAGCAAGAGGCGAGAGAAATGACGAACCGGCTGCATGAAAAATACCGCAAGGAGGCCATGCCGGCGCTGACCAAGCGCTTCGGCTACAAGAATTCGATGGCCGTCCCGCGGGTTTCGAAAGTGACGCTCAACATCGGCATGGGCGAAGCGAGCCAGAACGTGAAGCTGCTCGATACGGCCGCCGCCGAGCTGGGACAGATCGCCGGGCAGAAGCCGGTGATCACGCGGGCGAAGAAGTCGATCGCGAATTTCAAGATTCGCAAGGGCATGGCGATCGGGTGCATGGTGACGCTGCGAGGGGAGCGGATGTACGAGTTCCTCGACCGGCTCGCGTCGATCGTCCTGCCGCGCGTGCGCGATTTCAAGGGCTTGCCGCCGAATTCATTCGACGGCCGCGGCAATTACACGCTGGGGCTGAAGGACCAACTGGTATTCCCGGAAATCGACTACACGCGCGTGGACAAGATCAAGGGGATGAACATCACGATCACGACGACGGCCCGAAGCGACGAAGAAGGGCGCGAGCTGCTGAAACAGCTCGGCGTGCCTTTCCGCGCACAGAATTAGGTCGAGGAGAAACGGAGAAGCATGGCTCGAGACAGTCAATTTGCAAAGATGCGGAAGAAGTTGAAGTACAAAATCCGCCAGCGCAACCGCTGCCGCATCTGCGGCCGGGCGCGCGGATTCCTGCGGAAATTCGAGATGTGCCGCATCTGCTTCCGCGGCCACGCGCTGAAGGGCGAAATCCCCGGCGTCGTAAAGTCGAGTTGGTGAAAACGAGATGACTACCGATCCTATAGCAGACATGCTGACCCGGATCCGCAACGGGGTGCGCGCCAAGCACCCGCGCGTCGATCTGCCGTCGTCGAAACTCAAGGTTGAGATCGCCCGCATCCTGAAGGACGAGGGCTACCTCACGAATTTCAAAGTGGTGGAAGAAAAAGGCAAGAAGACGCTGCGCGTTTTCCTGCGCTACACGCCGGACCGCCACGGCGTCATCACCGATCTGAAGCGCGTTTCGCGTCCCGGCTCGCGCCGCTACGTTGGGAAGACGGGCATCCGCGCCGTGGTGGGCGGAATGGGCATCGCGATTCTTTCGACGCCCCGCGGCCTGATGACCGGGCACGCCGCGCGCAAGGAAGGCGTGGGCGGCGAACTGCTGTGCGAAGTTTGGTAAAGATTCGAGAGAGGTTTTAAGAGAGCCATGTCGCGAATTGGAAACAAGCTGATTCCTGTGCCGTCGGGCGTGAAGGTGCAGATTAAGGACGGCGTGGTGGACGTGCAGGGCCCCAAGGGCAAGATGACCGTGCCGCTGCCGCGCGGAATTCACTTCGAGCAAAAGGACAGCACACTCATCGCGAAGCGCGAGTCCGAAGAGCAGCGCGCGCTGCACGGCCTGGCGCGGGCGCTCGTGGCCAACGCGGTGACGGGAGTGACTCAGGGATTCAAGAAGGATCTCGATATCGTGGGCGTCGGTTACCGCGCCGAGGTGAAGGGGAAGAACGTGGTTCTCGCGCTGGGCTATTCGCACCCGATCGAATTTCCGATTCCCGAAGGGATTCAGATCGCGATCGAGAAGCAGACGCGCATGACGGTTTCCGGAGCGGACAAGAACAAGGTGGGTCAGGTGGCGGCGAATCTTCGCAGGCTGCGCCCGCCCGACCCGTACAAGCAGAAGGGCGTGCGCATCACCGGCGAGCGGCTAAAGAAGAAGGCGGGCAAGGCGGGCGCGAAGACGACCGCCGCGTAACACGGCTCGAACAGCGACGGTAACTGGAAAAGGAGAACGACTGTGGCAGCACCGGTTCGAAGGCTATCTCGCGAGGCGCACCGCCGGCGGATTCACGTGCGCATGCGGAAAAGGATTTCGGGGACGCCCGAGCGCCCGCGTCTGTGCGTCCACCGCTCGACGCGGCACATTCGCGCGCAGGTGGTCGACGACGCTTCGGGCACCACGCTCGCCGCGGCGAGCTCGCTCGACAAGGACGTTCGCGCGCAGATCAAGGGCGGCGGCAACATCGCGGCTTCGAAAGTGGTCGGCAAGGTGATTGCGGAACGCGCTCGCGCCAAAGGCGTCGAGAACGTGGTGTTTGACCGCGGCGGCTACCAGTATCACGGCCGCGTGCAAGCGCTTGCCGAAGCGGCCCGGGAGGCGGGCCTGAAGTTCTAAAAACTATGCCGAAACAAGAGCTCAAAGATACGTTGGCCGTTCGCCGGCCGATCGAAACCAATCAGGCAAACCTGAAGGATCAGGTGGTGTCGATCAACCGCGTCACGAAAGTCGTGAAGGGCGGCAAGAACCTCAGCTTCTCGGCGCTCGTGGTGGTGGGCGACCAGGGCGGCCATGCCGGATTCGGCATGGGCAAGGCCCGCGAAGTTCCCATGGCGATCCGCAAGGCCATCGAGCAAGCGAAGAAGAACATGGTCAAGCTCAACCTGAAGGGCAGTACGATCCCGCACCAGGTGATGGGCTACTACGGCTCGGGGCGCGTCTTGCTGAAGCCCGCGCCCGAAGGCACCGGCGTGATTGCCGGCGGCCCGGTGCGCGCGGTGATGGAGGTAGCGGGGATTCAGAACGTGCTGACGAAGTCGCTCGGCACTTCGAACCCGCACAACGTGATCAAGGCCACGTTCGACGCGCTGCTGCACCTGAAAGACGCGGCCCGCGTGGCCGAAGGGCGCGGCAAGACCGGAGAGGAAGCGGCCGCGGCAACAACTTCCTAGCCGCGCGGCCTAAGAGCAAAAATGACGACGACGAAAAAGAAATCGGGAACGCTGAAGATCAAGTGGGTGCGCAGCTTCATCGGCTGCCCGCGCGACATGCGCCAGACGATTCGCGGCCTGGGCTTTCGCCGGATGCAGCAAGTGGTCGAGCGCGCGGACACGCCCGAAACGCGCGGCATGATCGCAAAGGTCCACCACCTGGTGGAAGTGCAAGGCTAAGAGAAAATGGCAAACACACCCACACTCTCGAATCTGAAACCTCCGCGCGGCTCGCGGCACCGCAAGGTGCGTGTAGGGCGCGGCATGGGCTCGAAGCTCGGCAAGACGTCGGGCGCGGGCAACAAAGGGCAGCAGTCCCGCAGGGGCTATTCGCGGCGGCCGGGCTTTGAAGGCGGCCAGATGCCTCTGCACCGGCGGCTGCCGAAGCGCGGCTTTTCGAGCCCGTTTCCGAAGACATTTGCGGTCGTGAACGTAGAAAGCCTCAACGCTTTCGCGGCGGGCGAGACGGTGACGCCGGAATCACTCAAGGGCCACGGCATCGTTCGCGCGATGCGCGACGGCGTGAAAGTCCTCGGCGACGGCGAATTGAAGGTTGCATTGACGGTGCGCGCTCATGCTTTCAGCAAGTCGGCTGAAGAGAAGATCACGCGCGCCGGAGGGAAGGTCGAAGTCCTGCAATGAGGAAGCTGGTCGAGGCGTTTCGGAATATTTTCAGCACGCCGGATCTGCGCTATCGCGTGTTGTTCACGCTGGCGCTGCTGGGAGTGTATCGCATCGGCGCGTTCGTTCCGACCCCGGGAATCAATACGACGCTCCTCGGGCAGCTGTTCGATCAGAGCAAAGGCTCGGTGCTGGGCCTGATCGACCTCTTCAGCGGCGGCAACCTGCGCCGGCTGACGATTTTCGCGCTCGGCATCATGCCGTACATCACGGCGTCGATTATTTTGCAGTTGCTGGTGGTGGTCTGGCCGTATCTCGAGCGCTTGCAGAAGGAAGGCGAGCTCGGGCGGCGCAAGATCACGCAATACACACGCTATCTCACGATCATCCTGAGCGTGTTCCAGTCGTTCACGATTGCGCTGACGCTGCAGCGGCAGTCGATGTCCGGGGAGTCGCTGGTCTACCATCCCGGCGTGAAATTCATGTTGATGACGATCCTGACGCTCACGACCGGGTCGGCGTTCATCATGTGGCTCGGCGAGCAGATCAGCGACCGCGGCATCGGCAACGGAATGTCGCTGATCATCTTCGCCGGAATCGTGGTCGGGTTGCCGCGGGCCATCGGCGATCTGTTTGACAAGGCCAAGAACCAGCAGTGGGGCTCGTTGACGCCGATTGCGCTGATCGGGTTGATCGCGCTGATGCTGGCGGTGGTCGCGTTCATCGTGTTTGTCGAGGGCGGGCAAAGGCGCATTCCGGTGCAGTATGCGAAGCGGGTGATGGGGCGCAAGGTGATGGGCGGGCAGATGACGTATCTGCCGCTGCGCGTGAATTCAGGCGGCGTGATTCCGCCGATTTTCGCGAGTTCGCTGCTTACGTTCCCACAAACCGCGGCGATGATCTTTCAGAAGGGGCAGAACCAGGCGGGATTCTTTCAGAAGTTCGCGTCGGCAATCAGTTGGGGCGAGCCGATTTACACGGTTCTATATGTAGCGCTGATCATCTTTTTCGCGTTTTTCTACGTGGGGATCATTTTCAACCCCACCGAGCTGGCTGACAACATGCGGAAGTACGGCGGGTTCATTCCAGGCATCCGGCCGGGGCGAAACACGTCGGAATACATCAACCGGATTCTTTCGCGGCTCACGCTGGTCGGCGGCATTTATCTGGCGGTCGTCTGCCTGCTGCCGGAATGGATGATCGCGGGCATTCACCTGCAGCATTTGCCGGGGGCGATCGGGGCGTGGTTCGACCAGCACATGTGGAATTTCGTGCTGTACGGCCTGAACGTGCAGTTCTATTTCGGCGGCACGTCGCTGCTGATCGTCGTGGGCGTGGCGATGGATACGGTGCAGCAGCTCGAAGCGCAGCTCGTGATGCGGAATTACGAAGGGTTCGTTAAAAAGGGCCGAGTACGAAGTCGTCGCGGTTAAGGCGAGTTCGGCGGGGAGCATGGCGCTCAATCGGGCGTTAATTGTCCTGGGGCCGCCGGGAGCCGGCAAGGGCACCCAGTCGAAGAAGGTTGCTCAACGCTGCGGCGTGCCGCACCTTTCGACGGGCGACATGTTGCGCGACGCGGTAAGCCGTGAAACGCCGCTCGGCCGGATCGCGCGGCCGATCATGGAGCGCGGCGAGCTGGTGCCGGACGACCTGGTGATGAAGATGGTCGAGGAGCGGCTGAGCCGCCCGGATTGCGCCGGGGGATTCGTCTTCGACGGGTTTCCGAGGACGCTGCCCCAGGCCGAGCAGCTCGACAAGATTCTCGAGGCGCGAGGCTTCGGCAAGCCTCAGGTGGTGGATTTTTGCGTCAGCCCAGAAGAGCTGGTGAAGCGCATTTCGGGCCGCTGGATGTGCAGCGTAGGCGGCGAGATTTACAATATTCACGAAGCGCCGCCGAAAGTGGCCGGAATCTGCGATCGCGATGGCGGCAAGTTGGTGCAGCGCGCGGACGACCGGCCGGAAGCGGTGAAAGAGCGGCTGGTTGTCTACGAGAGGCAGACCAAACCGTTGACCGAGTATTACCGCCGCCGCGGCGTGCTGGATTTGCTGGACGCAGGGGCGCCGGTGGAAGAAGTGAGCCGCGCTCTTGAAAAGCTGGTGAAGTGCTCTTGAAGCGCTTGGAAGCGAAAAGAAATGGTCATCTGTAAGTCGCCGGCCGAACTGGAAAAGATGCATCGGGCCGGATTGATTGTGTGGGGCGCGCTCGAAAAGATGCGAGAGATGGTTCGGCCCGGCCTTTCGACGAAAGAGCTCGACGAGTTCGCCGAGAAGTATTGCACCGAGCACCACGCGCGGCCTGCGTTCAAGGGCTACCGGGGTTATCCGGGGTCGGTGTGCACCTCGATCAACAAAGAGGTGGTGCACGGAATCCCGTCGCCGAACCGAAAACTGCGCGAGGGCGACATCCTCTCGATGGATTTTGGGGTCGAGGTGGAAGGTTATTACGGAGACGCCGCGCTCACGGTGCCGGTCGGGAAGATCGCGCCGGAACGGGAAAAGCTGCTGCGGGTGACGCGCGAGTCCCTCGAGCGGGCGATCGACAAGGTTCGGCCCGGTAACCGCCTGGGCGATGTCTCATCGGCGGTGCAGGAGTGGGTCGAGAAGAACGGATATTCGGTGGTGCGCGAGTTCGTGGGGCACGGGATCGGGACGAAAATGCACGAGGAGCCGCAAGTCCCGAACTACGGCAGCGCCGGACATGGGCCGCGCCTGCAGGAGGGCATGGTCCTCGCGATCGAGCCGATGGTGAACTCGGGCAGCCCGGAAGTAAGGCTGCTGGACGATGAGTGGACAGCGGTTACGGCGGATGGCAGCGATTCGGCGCATTTCGAGCATACCGTCGCCGTCACGAACAACGGGCCCTGGATTCTGACCCGGCCGCGCGAGGCGACTGGGCCGGTCTGGTAGGGCCGAATTTGGCGGGCCGGGGCTTCCAAGATCGATTGGCCCGGTAGAGCATCAAATGGAGACGCTTGCTGCGTCTCCAAAGTGTTAGGAGCGCATGGCGAGACCAGAGCAGGACAAGAAGAAGCCGGGCGAGAGTGGGAAGGAAGACGCCATCGAGGTGATGGCCACCGTGATCGAGCCTCTGCCGAACGCGATGTTTCGCGTTCAGCTGGAAAACAAGCATCAGGTGCTCGCTCACATTTCGGGAAAGATGAGGAAGAATTTCATCCGCATCCTCCCCGGGGATCGCGTGGCGGTCGAACTTTCACCCTACGACCTGACTCGCGGGCGAATCGTTTACCGGTACAAGTAGGAGCCGAAGATGAAGGTTCGAGCATCGGTCAAGAAAATTTGCATGAAGTGCAAGATCGTTCACCGGCGCGGCGTGGTGCGTGTGATTTGCGTGAATCCGAAGCACCGCCAGCGCCAAGGGTAAGGGAGAAAACGCATGGCTCGCATTGCAGGTGTGGATCTGCCGCCCAATAAGCGGCTTTGGATCGGATTGACGGCCATTTACGGCATCGGCCAGCAGCGCGCGCGTTCGCTCGCCGCGAAGGCGAATGTGGACGCGACGAAGAAGATCAAGGACCTGACCGAAGAGGAAGTGACGCGCCTGCGCGCCGCGATCGAGGCCGAAGGCCGGGTGGAAGGCGATCTCCGCAAGGAGATGCAGATGAACATCCGGCGGCTGATCGAAATCCAGTGCTACCGCGGCCTGCGGCATCGCCGGAATCTTCCGGTGCACGGCCAGCGGACGCATACCAACGCGCGCACACGGAAAGGCCCGCGCAAGGGCGCGGTCGCCGCGAAGAAGAAGACGATGGCGCGCAAGTAAGATCGGATCGGCCTGATTCTGCCGGAAAGAAGAGAGGGATAGCGTGGCGAAAGAACCTCAGGACGCAGCAGCTGCACCAGCAGCGGCAAAACCGTCCAAGCGCAAGAAAGAGTTTCGCAAGAAGCGGGAGAAGCGGGTGGTGCCGCACGGCGTCGTGTGCATTCAGGCGACGTTCAACAACACGATCGTCACGCTGACCGACCCCGACGGCCGCGCCGTGAGCTGGGCATCGGCCGGCTCGGTGGGATTCAAGGGATCGCGCAAAGGCACGCCGTACGCGGCGCAGCAGGCGGCCATGACGGCTGCGGGAGTGGCGCGCGATCAATACGGGATGAAGTCGGTGGAAGTGCGCGTGAAGGGGCCGGGAGCGGGGCGCGAATCGGCTGTCCGCGCTCTAGCATCGTCCGGTCTGCACATCAACGCGATCAAGGACGTCACGCCGGTGCCGCACAACGGCTGCCGTCCGCCGAAGCGCCGCCGCGTTTAATTTCGAGACAGCTCAGGCTTCGAGCCTGAGGCTCTGGAGTAGCAGCAAAGGAGAAGCACTTGGCAAGACATCGTGAAGCGGTTTGCCGGTTGTGCCGCAGGGAAGGGCAGAAGCTTTTCCTGAAGGGCCTCCGGTGTTTTACGGAAAAGTGCGCGATCGAAAAGCGCAATTTCGTTCCAGGACAGCACGGCCAGGCACGCCGCCCGAAGATGGTGGGCTACGGCGTGCAGTTGCGCGAGAAGCAAAAGGTGAAGCGCACTTACGGCCTGCTCGAGCGGCAGTTCCGCTCGTATTTCGAGAAGGCGGTGCGCATGAAGGGCCCCACCGGCTCGAACCTGGTGATCATGCTCGAGCGGCGGCTCGACAACGTGGTTTACCGCATGGGCTTGGCGGGATCGCGGGCGCAGGCGCGGCAGCTGGTGCTGCACGGGCACATTCGTGTGAAGGGCCAGAAGGTGAATATCCCGAGCTACCTCGTGCAGGTGGGCGAGGAAATCGCGCTGAAGGAGAACATGCACCAGAACGCGATGGTGCTTGAGGCGCGCAACCTGGCGCAGAGCCAGGGAATCGCGCCATGGCTCGATATCGACCGCGAGAATTTCAAGGCGCGCGTGGTGGCGCAGCCTCGCCGTGAAGACGTGCAGACGCCGCCGATGAACGAGCAGCTTATCGTCGAACTGTACTCGAAGTAGCGCGCGTTCCGAGTTTCTTACGAAAAGACGGGCTTTGCGTGGTCCGCGGTAAGCGGGCCGGAAGGAAGGTACGAATATGTGGAAGGGCTTTCAGAAACCAAAGCGGTTGGCGGCCGAACCCGAGTCGCTTACGGACAAGTACGGGAAGTTTTCGGCGCAGCCTTTCGAGCGGGGCTGGGGAACGACGGTAGGGAACGCTTTGCGGCGCGCTCTGCTGAGCTCGATTGAAGGCGCGGCGATCACGGCGGTGAAGATCGAAGGCGTGCTGCACGAATTCTCGCCGATTCCCGGCGTGGTGGAAGACGCGACGGACATCATCCTGAACTTGAAGCAGGTGCCGCTGAAGTTGAACAACGATCAGCCGAAGACGATCACGCTGGTGGTCGACACGCCCGGCCCGGTTACCTCGGCGAAGATCGAGGAAGACTCGGACATCGCGGTGCTGGACAAGAACATCTACATCGCGACGGTGAGCGAAGGCGGAAAGCTCGAACTCGAGCTTCGCGTGAAGAACGGCCGCGGCTACGTAGCCGCCGACCGCAACTTCGACGAAGACCTGCCGATCGGCTACATCCCGATCGATTCGGTCCACTCCCCCGTCCGCAAGGTGAACTACGCGGTGGAGGCGGCTCGCCTGGGACAGATGACCGACTACGAAAAGCTGACGCTCGAGGTCTGGACCAATGCGGCGATCACGCCGCAGGATTCGATCGGGCTCGCGGCGAAGCTCATCAAGGACCACATGAGCATCTTCATCAACTTCGAGGAACAGCCGGAGCTGCCGGAAGAGGCCATCGAGAACTACGCCGATCCGCGCCTCGAGTTTCTCGACCGTTCGGTCGAGGAGCTGGAGCTTTCGGTGCGTTCCTACAATTGCTTGAAGAACGCGAACATTCAGAATCTCCGCGAGCTGGTGCAGAAGACCGAGTCCGAAATGCTGAAGACCAAGAATTTCGGGCGCAAATCGCTGAACGAGATCAAGGACATCCTGAACAAGATGGGATTGAGCCTCGGGATGAAGTTCGACGAGCACGGCCGCGTGATCTGGCCGCCGCTGCCGAGCCAGACCGCGCCTCCTCCCTTGGAAGGGGACGCGACCGCAATCTAACTCGCGGACCAGAACATGAGACACCTCGTTTCAGGATCGAAACTCGGACGTCAACCGGCGCATCGCCGCGCGACGCTGCGCAATCTGGTGACGAACCTCATCGAGAAGGAGCGCATCCAGACGACGCTCCTTCGCGCGAAGGCGGCGCGCCCGATCGCCGAGCGCATGATCACGCTCGGCAAGCGGGATTCGCTCCATTCGCGGCGGCAGGCCGCGGCGTTTCTGATGACGCCGAATGCGACGAAGAAACTTTTCGCCGATCTGGCGCCGCGCTTCTCGGACCGTCCGGGCGGCTACACGCGGATCATTCGCACCGGCTGGCGCATCGGCGATGGCGCGGAGCTCGCGATCCTCGAATTCCTCGGCTCGGAGCTGAAGAAAAAGGAAAAGAAGGGGAAGAAGGCCGCAGCGGAAACACCGGAAGAAGAAAAGGAAGCCGCCGCAGCAGAGAAGTAGCGCCCTTTCCAATTAATCGTAATCTCACAGGCCCGCTTCGCACGACGAGGCGGGCCTTTTGTTTTTTCTGTCGTGCGCGGCTCCGGCAGCTTGAGTCCGCCGCGGCGGACAGTTAAGTCACACCAGGCCGGAATTCCTTCTTTTGCAGGAGAGTTCGAATACCCCTCGTTCGACAAGAAAGAAAGTGCTTTCCACCTGAAAGGTAATCGTTGGACCATCTGGCGCGGTATTACAAATAATCCTATCCCCTGGCCCAAATTGTCGTTGAGCACCAGAAATGGCCGCTACAGCTATGAATGACTGAACTACATCGAACTCTTGCGTCATCAGCTCCTGCTTTCCCGGCCTTGTTAGTCGCTCGTGTGACTTACCCGTCCGCCCCGGCGGACTCAGGGTGACAGGTCAGGGTTTTTCTCCGCACGCTCTTAGCTCTCGCGGGGCCGAACTTCGCGGACGTGAACCAGCATCGCGAAGAGCGCCGCAAGAGCCTGAGCTGCCGCGCCGCCTGTCGTGTCGATCAGGACGTCGGTGACCGCCGGAGTGCGTCCTGGCACGAACCGCTGGTGAAATTCATCGAGCGAGGCGTAGCCGGCCACGAGCACAATCGCGAGCGCCGCCCAGGCGAGCCGCATGCCATGACGCCCGGCGCGAATCCCGCGCAGGAGCAGCAGGCTCAGGATGAAATATTCGGTAAGGTGCGCGCACTTGCGAATGATGTGGTGCACGAATTCGAGAGTCTGCGGCGAAACACTTGGGAAGAGCCAGTGCAGCACCGGGATGATAATGTGTCCCGTGTTTTGGGAAGTAAAGAGGTGGGTCGAGAAAAGCGAAATCACTACGGCCCATGCGAGCGCCGGCCACCAGAGTGCTAACCAGCTTGGGGATGTGCCTTCTTGCGTTTGCGTCATGCGCCGTTTGATCGCCGCTCCCGGTTGCGCGGAGCTCGTCTATTCCAGGCGATAGTTGGGGGCTTCGCGCGTGATGATCACGTCGTGAACGTGGCTTTCGCGCAAGCCTGCCGCGGAGATGCGGATGAACTTGCCGCGCTCCTGAAGTTCCTTGAGATTCGCGACGCCGCAATATCCCATGCCGCTGCGCAAGCCGCCGACGAGCTGTTCGACGAGTGCCGAGAGCGGCCCCTTGTAGGGCACCTGCCCTTCGATTCCCTCCGGGACGGACTTGCCGCGCTCGGCACCTTCCTGGGCGTAGCGGTCGGCGGAGCCAGCCTCCATCGCGCCGAGCGATCCCATGCCGCGATAGGACTTGAATGTGCGGCCTTGATAGAGAATCGTCTCGCCGGGCGATTCCTCGGTGCCGGCAAAGAGGCTGCCGATCATCACGGCCTGAGCGCCGGCCGCGAGCGCCTTGGTGATGTCTCCCGAAAACTTGATGCCGCCATCGGCGATCAGCGGGATGCCGCTGCCTTGCGCGGCGCGAGCGCATTCGGCGATCGCGGTGATTTGCGGCACGCCCGCGCCGGTGACGACGCGCGTGGTGCAGATCGAGCCGGGACTGATGCCGACCTTGAGGGCGTCGACGCCGAGCGCGATGAGGTCGCGCGTGGCCTCGGCGGTCGCGACGTTGCCGGCGATCAGCTGCATTTCCGGCAGGCGATGCTTGACGGCTTTGATGGCCTCCATCACGCGCGTGGTGTGGCCGTGCGCGGTGTCGATCGCGATCACGTCCACTTTTTCGCGCGCCATCTCTTCGGCGCGTTCGAGGAAATCGCCGGTCGCGCCAATTGCAGCGCCGACGCGCAAGCGGCCCTGCTCGTCCTTGGCGGCGTTCGGAAACTCAAGCTTTTTCTGGATGTCTTTTACGGTGATGAGGCCCTTGAGGTGATAGTCCTTGTCGACCACGAGCAGCTTTTCGATGCGATGCTGCTGCAGGAGGCGCTCGGCTTCCTCGAGGGTAGTGCCGACGGCTACGGTGACGAGGTTGTCCTTCGTCATGATGTTGCCGACCGGCTGATCGAGGTTGCGCTCGAAGCGCAGGTCGCGGTTGGTGAGGATGCCGACGAGGCGCTGCCCGCGCGTCACCGGCAGGCCCGAGACCTTGTACTTGTTCATGATGTCGAGCGCCTGGCGGACGGTGAGCTCGGGCGAAATCGTCACCGGATCGACGATCATGCCGCTTTCCGAGCGCTTCACGCGGTCCACCTCTTCGGCCTGGCGGTCAATGGTCATATTGCGGTGGACGAACCCGATGCCGCCCTGGCGCGCGATGGCGATGGCCAGGCGCGCGTCGGTGACCGTATCCATGGCCGCAGCGACGATGGGGATGTTGATCGCGATCTTGCGCGAAAGGCAGGTGCGCGTGTCGGTCTGAGCGGGCAGCACCGAGGATTTGCCGGGCAGCAGCAGAACGTCGTCAAACGTCAGCCCCTCCGGAACATTTCCGTCAATCATTGCGTCTCCTATGGGTATTTTGCAGTCCCATAAACGCCGAAGCCCAGCTAGGGGCGCTGGGCTCGAAGAAGTTCGTCATATCGAAAACGACCGTCATCAATATTCGATTATTTTAGGCGCATCGCAGGGCGAAAGCAAGACGGCGCGGATGAGCGAAACGGTCGCAATAGTCGGCCAGCTGCGACGGCAAAATTACTTCGCAGGCGGCAGAGCTGACGTGTCGAGATTGTGCATTACGGTGATTTGCCACTGGCCCTCATTCTTGGCCATCACGAAATCGAGCAATCCCTTTCGAGGCGGCCGCGGATTGCCCTGCGCGTCTGTCGCTCCGGTCATCTCCCAGCGAACATCCACGGCAGCGATGTCGGGGCGAACGAAGCGAATTTTGATGCTCGTGTAGCTCTGATGGCTATTCTTGAAAATCGTGGCAAACATCGGCGCGTGGAATTCTTCGATCTTTGACCGGCCGCTTGCGCCGTCGCCGCGCCAGTTCGTGAAGTCCGCGTCCTCGGCAAACACGGCGGCGAAAGCCTTCGCGTCATGTCTGTTCCAAGCGTCCACGAAACGGTCCATCACGGTGCGAATGGCTTGGCGGTCGTGTTCTCCGTTGTCCTGAGCAATGGCCATTGGGAGTGTAATCAGTAGGAATAGTAGCATCACCACGATCCTTCGCCCTTTGGCCTCCATTTGCCAATTACCGGCCGGAGCTGGCCGCGGCGGGCGAATCCGTTGTCACGATGAAGATTTCGACGAAGGGATTCGCGTGTGCATCGTTGAGGTGGCCACCTTTCGTGCTGCCGTCCGAAAAGCTGACGACGGCGTGCGCATGCACGTAGATCTTGCCTCGCTGCATCGAAATGTTGCCGAGGAACGACGCGAGCTCGCACTTTTGTTCCACGGGAATCGTCTTCACGCCGCCCTTTTCGGGATCGCCCCAGCCGAGCGTGGCGGTGGCGAGACCGCCGATTCCGCTGATGTAGCCCGAAGTGATGTGATTCTTCTCGGCGAATTCTGTGAGGCCGGACATGATTTCATCGCCGGGTCCAAACATTACCTCGAAGGTGCGCGAGCTGGCAGTGGGAAGCTGCTCTCCGTGCATTCTCGGCGCCAGTCCTCGCGCTGTGACAGGGCCGGGAACGACGTAGCCTTCGGGAAGCGGCGGCGGTTGCTGCGCGCCGGACGAAAGGGCAGCGGCAATTCCGAAAGCCGCGATCAGAACTAAGAACGGCGGAGCAGAATTGCGGAATCGTCGAGTCATATGAGCCTCCTCGTGGGGAAATTCAGCTGAGGTGCCAGCCGGGGGAATCCTACTGCAAACCGCGCAGATCGGCGCGATGAATGTCGGCAAATTTAGATCGGGCCCGAGGCGGCGCGCTCGATTTCGGCGTTGATTTCGCCTCCGATGAGGAATGCGAGCCCGGTAATGTGAAGCCACACGAGCAAAATCATCACCGCGCCGAGCGAGCCGTAGGTGGCGCTGTAGTTGTTGAAGAAGTGGAGATACGCGCGGAGACCGAGCGAAGCGGCCAGCCACAGCAGGACGCCGAATGCCGATCCCGGAGTAATCCAGTGCCAGCGCCGGTTCTTGAGATTCGGGCCGAAGTAATAGATCAGCGCGTGCGAGAGGGTCACGAAGGCGAGGGCTGCGGGCCACTGCAGCGCCTTCCATAACGCTACGATCTCTGGCGTGAGGCTGAGCTCGGCCCCGAGCCAATCTACGGCCCGGCCGCTGATCAGCACGAGCGCCAACGCCGCGATAAGAAGAACCGACATCAGCAGCGTGAGAAACAGCGCGATCGCGCGGACCTTGATCCATGAGCGTGCTTCCTCGACGCCGTAGGCGAGATTCAGCGCGGAAATCATTGAGCTTGCGCCGCCCGAAGCGAACCAGAGAGCCAGCACGATCCCGAAGGTGAGTTTGCCGCTGCCAGCGTTCGCCGCGAGATCGGTCACAGTGTTGAGAAGAGCGAAGGCGGCCGGCGGAAGGAAATCCGAGAAGTAAGCGAGCAGGGCGCCCTGAACGTCGGCGCGCTGCGAAGTGAACACGCCGATCAGCGTGAGCATGAAGAGGAGCAGCGGGAAGAGCGCGAACAGGAAATTGAAAGCCAGCTCGGAGGCGCGGCCGAAAAGGTTGTTCGCGGAAATGTCGCGAAGCACGTTGCGCGCGAGCTGCCAGACCGACAACCCGCCGAGCCGCCAGATCGATCTGGCTTGCACTTGCGCCGGCATTTCGCGAGGTGGCATGTGGGCAAGGGACGCGGAAGGCGCGTTTGCGCCCCGGATTCTAACGCAAAGGTGAGGTTGCGGGAAACGCGCGGACTGCCTACGATGGAAGTTCGTGAAAGAGTTCATCCCGCACAGGCTCTTGCGCAACGGCCATCTGATGACGATCGCCGCGTCATTCTGGCGACGCGCGTACCCGCGCCTGCCCGCGGGCGTCCCAAGGCTGTTTCACACGGAGCCGGGAACGCAGGTGCGCGGCGACTGCCATTTCCACCAGAATCTGCGCGAGCATCCGACGCTGGTGCTGCTCCACGGGCTCGAGGGGTCGAGCGCATCGGATTACATGCTCGGCGCGGCGGAGAAGGCGTGGGTCGCGGGCTTCAACGTGGTGCGGCTCAACCAGCGAAACTGCGGCGGCACCGAGATGCTGACCGAGACGCTCTACCATTCGGGCTTGAGCTCCGATATTCGCGCAGTGGTTTTGGAGCTGATCGAACGCGACCGACTGCCGGAAGTATTTGCGGCCGGATTTTCGATGGGCGGCAACCTCGTGCTGAAGATGGCCGGAGAATTCACGGACGCGGCGCCACGCGAGGTGCGCGGGTTCGCAGCCGTGGCGCCGTCGTTCGATCTGGCTGCCTGCGCCGCCGAGATCGAACTGCCAAAAAACTTCCTCTACGAGCGGCATTTCGTGACGCGGTTGAAGCGGCGGATGCGGCATAAGGGGAGTATTTTCCCGGAGCGCTACGCGAAGGGACTGGATGGCGACCTGGCGCGCGTCGGCAGCGTGCGTGAGTTCGACGACCGCATCACCGCGCACTTCTGCGGCTTTCGCGACGCGGCCGATTACTACGCGCAGTCGAGCGCGATGCGCGTGATCGGCGCAATCCGAAAGCCGACGCTGATTGTGACGGCCGAGGACGATCCGGTCGTGCCGTTCGCGATGTTTGCAAATGAGCAGTTGCGAGGTAACCCGAATATTTCGCTGGTCGCGACGAGCCGCGGCGGCCACTGCGCCTTCATCGCGCAGGAAGGCGGCGAAGGACGTTTCTGGGCGGAGGCGCGGATCGTGGAATTCTGCAAGGAACAGTCAATGCTCGGGCGCTAGGCTCTCGCTCCGGCTTACGCGGGCCGTCCTCGCGCCCGCCATGTGGCTTCAATTTCCTCGAGGGTTTTGCCCTTTGTTTCGGGGACCAGTCGGACGACAAATATCCACGCCAGGACGCCGACGAGCGCGTACAGCCAGAAAGTCCACGGCCGCCCGAGCACGTGAAGGAGACTGAGGAATGTCCGGGCCACGAGCAGATTCGCGCCCCAATTCGCCATAGTTGCAACCGCCATGGCCCGGCTGCGGATCTTCAGCGGATAGATTTCCGCAATCATCAGCCAGAAAATCGGCCCGAGGCTGATAGCGAAGCAAGCCACGTACGCCGCGACGCAAACGACGGAAGTCCACGCCAGGGTGCTCGTCGGATTCGCCGAGAGGAAACCCGCCCCGAGAATCCCGAGGCTCACGATCATGCCCACCAAGCCATATAGCAGCAACGGGCGGCGCCCGACGCGGTCGAGCAGTTCGAGCGCGACAACCGTCATCAGCACGTTGACGATGCCCACGCCGACGGTAGCCAGGATCGCCGCGGAGTTCGAGTGTAGCCCCGCGAGCTTGAAGATCGTGGGCGCGTAGTAGATCACGGTGTTGATGCCGGTGAACTGCTGAAACACCGCGAGGCCGATCCCGATCACGAGAGCGGGACGCAGCGAACGGCTCAGCAGTTGGCGCCAGTTGCCCTGCTGCTGGTTCAAACTCGCCTCGATTTCGGCGAGCTCGGCGTCCACATCCGAAGGCTTTCGTATTTTCGCGAGCACTTCCCGCGCCCGCTCGCGCGAGAGCTGTCTCATGTACCAGCGCGGGCTTTCCGGCACGAATAGCAGCCCGAGCAGCAGGTTCGCCGCCGGGATTGCCGCCAGGCCAAACATCCAGCGCCATCCGCGGATGTCCGCGAGCCCGTAGTCCGCCAGATACGAGCAGACGATCCCGATCGTAATCATCAGCTGATTCAGCGAGACGAGCTTGCCGCGCACATCGGCCGGCGAGATTTCCGAGATGTAGAGCGGCGCCGTGAACGATGCGATGCCGATCGCGATTCCCACCACGACGCGCCCGACAGATAGCCACGCGGTCGAGGGAGCCAAGGCCGTTCCCAGCGCGCCAACCATGAACAGTAGCGCGACTTGAATGAGAACCGCGCGCCTGCCAAAGCGATCCGCCAAGCGGCCGCCGACGGCAGCGCCGATCAGCGCGCCAAGCAGAACCGCGCTGACGACGGTTTCCTCTTGAGACGTGCTGAGGTGGAAATCTTCCTGGACAAAAAGGACGGCACCGGAGATGACGCCGGTATCGTAGCCAAAGAGCAGCCCTGCCAGCGCGGAAACGGCGGCGATAATGGTAACAAAATGCCGGTTTTGCGCCCCCGCACCTTCCGTCACAGCAGTCGCCATGAACGCGCTCCCTTCCTTGGCGGGACCGGGCGCAAGCCAAACTAACACAAACAGGCCAAGCGCGTGTGGGATCGAGAGCGGGGCTCTCCCGCAGAACGCTTATTGAAGGTGTTTCACTGCTTCGAGTGCAAGCTCGTGCAGGCCGCCGCCGCCGTGCGCCACGTATTCCATGATCTGCTTGCGCATGCGCGGCTCCCAATATTTCTGGAAGTGATCGGTGACACCGGCCACAGCCTCGTCTTTCGGATAACTGGCGAAAAAGAGAGCAATCTGATTCGCCATGTGAACCATGTGCTCGGGTTGCATCGCTAGTCGTTGGCCGCCGTCTCTTTTTCGATTCGTGTGGTCATGCGGCGCGTTTCCCGGTAATGCTCCTGCCACTGGGAGATGTGCCGCGCGAGCTGCACCTGCACCGCAGTCACTTTGTATTCGGGGCAGTTCGTCGCCCAGTCGGAGAAATCGGTGGTGACGACGTTGGCGCCCGTCATTGCGTGGTGGAACGTCGTGTAGACGACGCCCGGCTGCATGCGCTCCGAGATGCGCGCCGGCAGGGTAATATCCCCGGCGCGGCTCGTAAGCGAGACGAGGTCGCCTTCCTTGATCCCGCGATTTTCCGCGTCGGACGGATGAATTTCGAGCACGTCCATGTCGTGCCATACGTTGTTGGCTGTGCGCCGCGTTTGCGCGCCTACGTTGTATTGCGAGAGGATGCGCCCAGTGGTCAGGATCAGCGGGAAACGGCCCGTGGTGCGCTCGTCGGTCGGGATGAACTCGGTGATCATGAATTTGCCCTTGCCGCGCACGAAGCCGCCGACGTGCATCACCGGAGTCCCTTCAGGAGCCTTGGCGTTGCATGGCCATTGCAGGCTGCCGAGGCGGTCGATCTTCTCGAAGCTGACGCCCGCGAAGGTGGGAGTGAGCCGCGCGATTTCGTCCATGATTTCGGACGGATGGTTGTAATGCATCGGGTATCCGAGCGCATTCGAGAGCGCAACGGTGACTTCCCAATCCGCCAGCCCAGCCATCGGAGGAACGGCCTTTCGCACGAGGCTGATGCGCCGCTCCGCGTTCGTGAATGTGCCGTCCTTTTCGAGGAACGATGACCCCGGCAGAAATACGTGCGCGTAGCTCGCCGTTTCGTTGAGGAAAAGATCCTGGACGACCACGCACTCCATCGCCGCCAAGCCCGCGGAAATGTGCTGCGTTCCCGGATCGGACTGCACGATGTCTTCGCCCTGGACGTAGAGGCCCTTGAACGTGCCGTCGAGAGCCGCGTCGATCATATTCGGAATGCGCAGCCCCGGTTCGGACTGCAGAGGCACCTTCCACTCCTTCTCAAATGCCTGGCGAACCGAATTGTCCGAAACGTGCCGGTAGCCGGGGAATTCGTGCGGGAACGATCCCATGTCGCACGAGCCCTGCACGTTGTTCTGCCCGCGCAGCGGATTTACCCCGACGCCGTTCTTGCCGAAGTTGCCGGTCGCCATCGCGAGGTTGGCCATGCCCATCACCATCGTGGATCCCTGGCTATGCTCAGTGACCCCCAGTCCGTAATAGATCGCGCCATTCCCGCCGGTTGCGTAGAGCCGGGCCGCGCCGCGGATATCGGCAGCCGGCACGCCGGTGATATGTTCCAAGGCTTCTGGCGAGTTGCGCTTTTCAGCGACGAATTTGCGCCACTGCTCGAATGCCTCCGTCTCGCAGCGTTCCTTGACGTACGCCTCGTCGACCAGGCCTTCGGTGACCACAACATGCGCGAGCGCATTAATCACGGCAACGTTCGTGCCGGGCAGGAGCGGGAGGTGGTAGTCGGCCTTAATGTGCGGCGACTTCACGAGATCGATCCGCCGCGGATCGACGATGATGAGCCGCGCACCCTCGCGCAGCCGGCGCTTCATCTGCGAGGCAAAAACCGGATGCGCGTCGGTCGGATTCGCGCCGATGATCATGATTACGTCGGCCGCCGCTACCGAGTCGAAATCCTGCGTTCCTGCCGAGGTGCCGAGCGTTGTCTTCAGCCCATACCCCGTCGGCGAATGGCAGACGCGCGCGCACGTATCGGTGTTGTTGTTGCCGAAGGCGGCGCGAATCATCTTTTGGACGAGATATGTTTCTTCGTTCGTGCAGCGCGAAGAGGTGATGCCGCCGATCGAATCGCGCCCGTACTTGGCTTGAATGCGCTTGAATTCGCTGGACGCGTGGTTAATGGCTTCTTCCCAGGTTACTTCGCGCCAAGGATCGGTGATCTTGGCGCGGACCATCGGCTTCAGGATGCGGTCCTTGTGCGTGGCGTAGCCCCAGGCGAAGCGGCCCTTCACGCAGGAGTGGCCGTGATTCGCCTTGCCCTCTTTGAAGGGCATCATGCGAACGACCGTGTCGTCCTGCAATTCGGCCTTGAACGAGCAGCCCACGCCGCAGTAGGCGCACGTCGTCACCACGCTGCGATCCGGCGCGCCTTTTTCGATCACTGATTTCTCGAGCAAGCTGCCCGTGGGGCAGGCCTGCACGCACGCGCCGCAGGAAACGCACTCCGATTCAATGAATGGCTTGTCGCCGGCGGAAACCTGAGACGCAAAGCCACGGCCGTCGATGGTCAGGGCAAGCGTGCCCTGCACTTCGTCGCAGGCGCGCACGCAGCGCGAACAGACGATGCACTTCGCGGGATCGAACGCGAAATACGGATTCGATTCGTCCTTCTCGGATTTCAGATGGTTGCGGCCCGAAAGCCCGTAGCGCACTTCGTTCAATCCGACGGCGACCGCCATTTCCTGAAATTCGGAGGTGACGCCTGTCGAGCTATTCAGCGCCTCAGCCGGGAAATCCGACGCGTAGAGTTCCATCACGCCGCGGCGCAACTTGGTGAGCCTGGGCGATTGCGTGCGCACTTTCATTCCCGCTTCAACGGGCGTGGTGCAGGAAGCAGGCGTGCCTTTGCGCCCGTCGATTTCGACCAGGCACAGCCGGCAAGAGCCGAATGGCTCGAGATTGTCGCTAGCGCAAAGTTTGGGGATCTGCACGCCCGCTTCGGCAGCGGCGCGCATCACGGAAGTGCCGGCCGGCACGGTGATCGACTTCCCGTCGACCTCTAAAGTCACCGCAGTCCCGGAAGTTCTTTTCGGCGTGCCGTAGTCGACTTCTCGAATCAGTGCCATGGTCGTGTCTCCTCAACTTTGTTCGAGACCTTGCCTGAAACTTGACCGGAACCATTCGCCGGCGCCGGCTTATGAAAGTCTTCCGGGAAATGACGAATTGCGCTCTGCACCGGGAAGGGAATCAGTCCGCCCAGCGCGCAGAGCGAGCCGTCGGTCAATACTTCGCACAAATCGTCGAGCAGATCGAGATTCCTCGAGCGGTCCTGATCGGCGATGATTTTGTCGATCACCTCGACGCCGCGCGTCGAGCCCACGCGGCATGGGGTGCACTTACCGCAGCTTTCGACCGCGCAGAACTCCATCGCGAACCGCGCCTGATGCGCCAGATCGACGGTATCGTCGAACACCACGATTCCGCCGTGCCCGAGCATGCCTTTGCGTTCCGCGAACGCTTCGTAATCGAGCGGCGTATCGAGCAGCGATTCCGGGAAATATGCGCCGAGCGGTCCGCCGACTTGCACGGCGCGCAGCGGACGCCCCGAAGCGGTGCCGCCACCAAAATCGTAAATCGCATCGCGCAGGCTGAGGCCGAACGCTTTTTCGACCAGGCCGCCGTGCTTGATATTGCCGGCGAGTTGAATCGTCAGCGTGCCGCGTGATCGGCCCATGCCGAAATTCTTGTAATACTCGCCGCCCTTGTCGAGGATGATCGGCACCGTGGCGAGCGAGATCACATTGTTGATCACGGTCGGCTTCCCGAAAAGGCCGCTGATCGCGGGCAGAGGCGGCTTGAAGCGAATCTGGCCGCGCTTGCCTTCGAGGCTTTCGAGCAGCGAGGTCTCTTCGCCGCAGATGTACGCTCCCGCTCCCATGCGCACATCAAGATCGAATCGCTTGCCGCTCCCCGCGACGCTTTCGCCGAGATAGCCCTTCTCGTAGGCGATCGCTATGGCGTGCCGCAGAGTGCGGAAAGCATGCGGATATTCCGAGCGAACGTAGATATATCCGCTCGTCGCATCGACGGCGATACCGGCGATGGTCATTCCCTCGATCAGGACGAACGGGTCGCCCTCCATGATCATGCGGTCGGCGTATGTGCCGCTATCGCCTTCGTCCGCATTGCATACAATATACTTTTGGTCGGCCGGAGTGTTGAGCACCGTGCGCCATTTGATTCCAGTGGGAAATCCAGCGCCGCCGCGCCCGCGGAGCCCGGAATTGGTAACCTCTTCCACAATCGTTTCGGGCATGAGCTTGAGCGCTCGTTCGAGGCCGCGGTAGCCGCCGTGGCTCACGTAATCCGAGAGCGACAATGGATCGGTGATTCCGCAACGCGCGAAGGTGAGCCGCTCCTGGCGCTTCAAGAACGGAATCTCTTCGGTGGGGCCAAGCTGCAGCGCGTGGGGCTTGCCTTCGAGAAATCCCGCGTCGAAGAGGCCCGCGACCGAATCCACGGAAACGGGACCATACGCAATCCGGCCCTGCGGCGTCTCGACCTCCACCAGCGGCTCGAGCCAGAACATGCCGCGCGAACCGTTTCGAACCAACGTGGCATTCAGGTGCCGCGCCGCGATCTCTTCCGCAATCGATCTGGCGACGGCATCGGCGCCGACCGAAACGGCGGCAGCGTCGCACGGGACGTAGACTTTGACGCTCATGCGTGCCTCTGTGCGCTATCAATCAGGAAGTCGGCTACTTCCCGCGATACGCGTCCGTAGAGCTTGCCATCGAGCATCACCGCGGGAGAAAGCGCGCAGTTTCCAAGGCAATAGACGGCATCCACCGTGAAACTGCGATCGTCCGTGGTCTGCCCCAGCCGAACTCCGAGCTTGTTCTCGACGTGCCGGATCGTATTCTCGCAGCCCATCGATTGGCAGGCTTCGGCGCGGCACATTTTCAGGACGTGTTTCCCGGCCGGACTGTGTCGAAAATCGTGATAGAAGCTGATCGTGCCGTGCACTTCGGCGTGCGAGAGGTTGAGCACGCCCGCAATCAACGGGACCGCAGCGTTGTCAATGTATCCAAACTCGTCCTGCAATGCATGCAAAATGGGAAGGAGGGCCCCCGGGAGGGACTCCCGTTCCTTGATGAGGGTTAAGGCTCGATCGGCGTCCCAGGCCCGTGATTTGCTCATGCGTGTAAGCCTCTAACTTCGAGTGAATCACATACATCCAACGCCAACGCGCGTTGCATCGGAGCTTTAAGGCTACGATTTTAACATACACCCCGCGGCGACGGCTCCGCAGATTTTACATCGCTGGCGAGTGGGCGAACTCGGCCATGTGCCTGCGCGAGGCCCGCGTTGGGCCGCCGTTCGGGTATCATCTTTTCTGGTCACTGGGCCGAATTTTGAGTGGACACGCCGGGCGGTTCTCATTCAAATTAGAAGGGGTCGCTGAGGCGGTGGCGACGGTAGCTGAAGGGGAGACTAGGCGATGAGACATTTGGGGCTTGTCTTGGGGGCCGTGGTTCTCTGCGCGCTAAGCACCAGCGCTCAGGCCAGTTTGGAAAATCCAGCATCATCGACGCCGGCAATTTGGAGCGCTGTCTCGCTCGCGCCGACAGCAGACACGCTTTACGCTGTCGCGTCGACGCCCACAACTCCGTCCTCGTTCTTGGCTCAACCGGCGCAGCCCGACCCTGCTCCGGCGTCACTCGTCCAAAGCGTTTTCCAGACGTACAACCTGCAGGCCTACTTCGGCTATACGTTTTTCCGTTTCTATCTGGAGCCGAAGCTCACGAATAACATGAACGGCCTCAATCTTGGATTGGATTACTACCCTGGCGGAGGGTGGATCGGTGTCGACGGGGAGTTCGTCGGCACGTTTGGTTCAGCTCCCGGTTGCACTACAAAATTCGTCATGGCAGCGGGCGGGCCGCGATTCCGGTGGCTGGGGCCGCGCGGCATCGAAGTTTGGGGGCACGGGTTGGTGGGCTACTCGAATTTTCTTCCGCAGACTGCGTTCGGAAACCATTCCGCATTTGCTTTCGAGGCCGGCGCAGGCGTGGACCTTAACATTCGCCAACAGCGCTGGGCGGTGCGCCTCGCGGGAGATGCGATCGGGACGCGATATTTCAGCACCAACCAGCTCAGCCCGAAGTTTTCGGCCGGCATCGTCTTCAAATTCTGACCGAGGCCTGAAGTCGTAAACGTTACGCGCCTCGCAATTTGCTCATCGCCCGGCCGAAGAATACGCGCGCCTCGGCGACGCCGAAAAGCGCAGTGATCCCGAAATAGAGTCCGCCGTAGGGCAGCAGGACGAGAATCGCCGCCAGGATTGGCGAACGATGCGTTCCGAGCGCGTGGTGAATCGCCCAGCCCGCCGCGGCCGCTACGATCGCAGCCACCCAGACCTTCGCCATGTAATCCGCGGGCAGACCGGTAAGGCCGATGCGGCGATTGAGCGTGCGCCGCAGCAAGGTGAATTCCACCCACGAGGCGATTCCAGCTGAAATCGTGAGTCCTGCAACGCCCCACCGTGGGTCAATCCCCAGCAAGCGCGGCAGAGGGAACGAGCACAGGTAGCCAAGAGCCGTCGTGAGGACCACCCGCACGATAGCGAAATTCAGCGGCGTGCGCGTGTCGAGCAGCGCGTAATAGGTGGATGAATAGAGCCGGCCCAGCGTCGATGCGAGCAGGCCCACCGCCGATCCCGCGAGGATTCCCCACACATAGATCACGTCGGCCTGCGTGAACCGGCCCGAGCGATAAATTGCAGCCACGATCACGTCGCCCAGCGCCAGAAAGGCAGCCGCCGACGGCACCACGAAGAAAGCAATCTGCCGTAATCCGGAATTGAGACGCCCGCGCAGCACCTCGGCCACTTCCGTTTCGTTGCCGACCGCGCCGGACATCTGCGGAAGCTCGGCGGCGGAAACGGACATCCCGAAGAGGCTCACCGGCAGCAAGTAAAGCGTCTGCGCGTTCGCCAGCGCCGAGACGGCGCTCGTCGGCAGCCAGCTTGCTAGCCACGTATCCACGTAGGCGCTGATCTGCACCACTCCGCGGCTGATGAATACTGGGACGAAATTACGAATCACCGTCTGCACGTTTTTCGTGTGATGGCCCAACGAGAGGCGCAATCCGCCCAGTAGCCGCAGGACCGCAGGCAATTGAACGGCTACCTGCAACGCGCTCCCGGCCACGGAACCCCATGCCAGGATGATCGCCAGCCGGTCCTGCGGATTGCGTCCTCCCCAGCCCCACATCGTCGCGATCATCGCGGCGTTCCAGATCACGGGAGCGCTATACGAAAGGAAAAAGCGGTGGTGGCTATTGAGAATGCCGAGGCACCACGCCGAGAGAACCAGCAATCCGACGCCCGGAAACAGGATGCGGACGATTCGAATCGCCAGCACGCGCGTCTCGCCGTGAAATCCCGGTGCAATCGCGTCGATCAGGTAGGGGGTTGCGAGCACTCCGACGAGCACGAGAACCGAAGCGGTCAGCGCGAGAAGGGCCGCGACGGCGCCCGCAGTGCGGCGCGCCTCTTCCTTATCGTCTCGCGCGAGCAGGTTGGCGTACACCGGAATGAACGAAGCCGAAAGAACGCCCTCGCCGAAGAGATTTTGCAAGAAGTTGGGAATTCGGAGCGCCGCTTTGAATGCGTCGGCTACATTCGAAAGCCCGAAATAGTGGGCGAAGACGCGGTCGCGAATGAGCCCCGCGATGCGGCTGAGAAAAATCCCGGCCGCCACGAGGAACGCGTAGCGTTTCGTCCCAGCCTGGCGGGGTGGGCTCATCCCCGGAATTGTCGCGAGCGAAATCGGGCGGACATGCGCATGTATAGGAGAAATTCAATTACATGAGGTACGCGCGGAGATGTCAACGTCGATTCTGGCGGCTGTGCGGTGATGATAGCTTCGGCCGGCGACGAAACGGGCGAGCGTCGGCCGCTACTGCGTCGAGGATTCGAGGATCGGGTGCAGCGTAAGTTGGCTATCTTTGAGGACGTCGAGATCGCGCGCCCAATCCCGCTTGCCGCGCGATTTCACTTCCACGTGGTGCGAGCCGGCGGACAGCTTGATTGTCGAAGGCGTCTCTCCGACGAAGTTTCCATCGACGTAGATTTCCGCGCCCGCGGGATCGGACGAAATGCTCACGCTGCCAGATGAAGCGTTAGTTTCACGCTGTTCGGGCACGGCTTCCGATTTGAGCGCGGCATAGGCCGGCCGCATCGGGCCTTCGTTCCCAATCGTTTCCGCCGGTGCGCCCGATCCATGCGAGGTGACATCGAGCCTCACGTCGAAACGGCGGGCTTTGATCAGGAAATAAGTTCCGCGTTTCCGCCCGGTGATGGCGACCCAGTCAAACGGTCCGTTCGTCAGCGTGATCTGCTGCGAAAGATATCCATCCTTCGATATCTTCACCACCATCGAGTGCTCGAGGCGCTCGCCGAAAGCCGTATGTGTCTTATGGAAATAGCCGCCGGGGAAGTCGGTTTCATATGGGGTGGTGCCGGCGACCAAGCCGTCGATTTCGACGGTCGCGCCCGCAGGCGAGCTGGTAATGGTCAGAGTTTCCGCATGCGTTCGCGGAGCGAGCAGGCATACCAGCAGCGCGAGCGATACACAGATACAGTGTCTCCTCGATGGCTGCATCCGAGCCCTCCGAGGGAATTAGATTTGACGCCGACGATCTCATTCGCGGTGGCGGAGTGTCAATATCGGGAAACTACCGATGCATAAGGACTTTTGTCACTGGGCGTTTGTCACTGGGCCAGCCGGTGGAAGATTTCGCCGATGTAGTCAGGGTGGCTCGAATCGCGTTCAAGATGCGGGTATCGCAAGGCGCCGTGATAATCGATCTGCCGCGCGTCGACCTCCGCGCCATTGGCCACGATCAGCCTGATCGGAGCGCTGCTCGACGCGGCGTCGGTGATCGCATCCTTCAACGTGTCCGGCGAATATTGCTGCCCATTGACCGCCGTAATTTTCATGCCGGGGCCGATGCCCGCCTTATACGCCGGGCCGCCGTAAATAACATCGACGACGTTGCCATCCTCGCCGAGCGTTAGTCCGATCGAAAAGGTCAGGGTCACTCGTTTTCTGACGTTGTCGCGCGCCTCTTCGATCTCGTTCGGCGTATCGTTGTAGACGATCTTCCAGCCGCCATTGCGGAGTGCTTCGGTGGGCGTATCCGGCGCCACCGAATCGAGCCTCGTGCGGAGAAAGCCTGCCCAGTCGTAAGGCGCAAGTTCGTTGAGCGCCGCGACGATGTCGTCGAACGTGTACGTCTTCAGCGCCGGTTCGCCGCCGGGCCCACCGTAAAAGACGCGGCAGAAATCGTTCATGGACTTCTTGTCATCCGTCAGGCGGCGGAGCGTCTCGTCAACATCGAGCCAGAGAAGCTCGCCCTCTTCGTAGAAATCGGTTCCGCGCCGCCAGTTTTCCCAATCATAATCGGAGTTGTAGAGCACCGAGGCGTCGTCGGCCGTATCCTGCAGCGGGCGCCACTCTCGGCCCGGACTCGCGCCGATTTCGGTCGCGATGCGCGCCAGATCCTCGCGAGACTGCTGCATGTTCCATAGGCCGCTGCGCGCGGTGAGCACCTGGCCGAGATATTCCGTCAGGCCTTCGTAGACCCACAGCAGATCGTCCTTCATCGGCTGGTGATAATCGGGAGTGGTCAGGTCCGCCGGGCGCCGGTATTTGCCGTTCCACGAATGGACGAATTCGTGAGGCAGCAGGCCCGCAAAGGTGACGAGCTCCTCGTCGTCGATCAGGCTGCGCGCATCGTGGCGATCGTCGCTCGATTCATGATGCTCGAGGCCGAAGTGCGCCACGTCGTCGCTCAGCGTCACCAGAAAGTGATAATCCCGGTAGTGCCGCACGCCGAAAAGCGTGCCCGTTTCCGCAACCAGCCGCCGAAAGTGCATCTCGGTTTCGGGCGTCATCGCAAGCTCGGCCGCGCTGTCGGCGGCGATATCAATCTCGTGCGAGGGGTGCTCGCCCGGCGTCAGTTGAATTACCCGGAAATTCGCTCCCGCCAGCACGGGCGAATCGACCAGCGTGTTCAGCGAAACCGGAGAGAAACTGATCACGTCGCCGTCTTCTTTCGGGCCGGGCAGCGCCGTGCCGAATTTCCATCCGGCCGGCAAACGCAGGCTCGGCACGTAGGTCAGATCCCGCACCGGATAACCCTGGGGATACAGGACCACCTGGTTCCAGCTGATCAGGTCGACGTAGGCCGTGGCCGACGCTCCCGCCGAATATCCCTTTATCGGCGCGGAGAGCAGGAAATCGAAGTCGATGTCGAGCGTGCTCACGCCCTCCGGAATATCGAGATGAAACGCGAACATATCCAGCAGATCTCGCCGCCAGGGAATCGCCTTTCCGTCCCCTACGAACTTGAGCCCGGCGACATCGACGATCGGGCCGTCCGGCATGTGCTCCCCCGGAATCCACTCGGGGTAGTAGAGAACGAGCGGGCCCGGTTTCACCGGCATCTCCATGTGGGTGTGCAGGATCTTCTGCGGGGCCCGCGTCGCGTCGACTTCGAGACGGATCGGCCCGGGAGGCTCAGCCGCCTGAAGAGGCGCTGCCGCCCAGCATGTCGTGAGCAGGATCAAAGAAAGCAAAAGAACTTGCCGCAACTGGTAAGCCATAAGAGTTCCTCACTCGCAAAGGCGCGAGAAGTGTGCTCGGAAGAACTGGCGCCGCGAGGGAAGTGGCGATGGCGAATAATTACGCTTAGGTATGAAACTTCCCTTTAGCATTCCTTCTTCCCCGAATTTGAGCGACCCAGTATCTAATTCGCGCGCGATTCTGCGCAACTAAAAAAACCCGTGGACTGAACGCGCGTTCGATGCCCATTCTTTCCCCGTCAAAACTTGTGTACGCAAAATGAATGGCAACACGCCTTGACAGTTGCGGTCCGCTCGTATTACCTAGCAGGGTTCAATTGGGAGGGGGAATGAACGCTCATCATAGATTTCTGTGGATTGCTCTGTTCGCGCTCGCGTTTCTTGCGTGGACTTCACCGATCTCCGCACAGATAGGACCTGCGGCTCCGCCGTCGCACTCGCCACACCCAACTCCGACTCCGCAAAGTCTGGCGGAAGGCAAGACTCTGTTCGAAGGCGCGTGCGCCGGATGTCACGGCATCGACGGCAGCGGCGCGAACGGTCCCAACATTCGAGGGGTCGGCAAGGATCTCGGCCCTGAGGGCATTTACAGCGTCATTTACACCGGCGGCGCGATCGGCTCCGGAATGCCCGCCTTTTCGAGCCTCGGCGAAGACAAAATCTGGGTGCTGGCGAATTACGTGAGCAGCTTCGGCGAGGTCGGTGGGGGAGCGGCGACCGGCGATCCCGCTAAAGGAAAGGAAGTCTACGACGCGAACGGCTGCTCGAATTGCCATATGATCGGATCGCAGGGCGGCGACTCGGGCCCGGATCTCAGCCAGATTGGCGGCGTGCGCAGCGTCGGCTTCCTCCACGATGCACTGATCGATCCCGGAGCAAATCTGCCGCAGAGCGACGCGTCGCTTCAGGAACGCGCGAACTATCCTGCTTACACGATGTATCGCGTGATGATGAAAGACGGCAAAGCGATCGAGGGCATGCGGCTCGACGAAGATTCTTTCACACTCCAGTTGCGCGATGCCAAGGGCCAGCTCCACTCCATCAACAAATTGGACGCCTCGAAAATCGAGGTCGTGCCGGGCAAAAGCTTCATGCCGAGCTATAAGGACAAGCTGACCGAAACGCAGTTGAACGATCTTGTGGCGTATCTTGCCAGTCTGGGGGCCGCCCGATGAAAACGATGAAAACCAACCGGCAACGATGGATTCTCTGTGGTTTCGCTCTGCTCGCCCTTGTGTTGGGCAGCCGCGCGAAATCCTGGGCGCAGGACGTGACCTACGATGAGATCCTCCATTCCGCCAGCCATCCCGGGGACTGGCTCACTTACGGCGGCAACTACGCCTCGCAGCGTTTCTCGCAACTGAAGCAGGTCGATACGCAGAATGTGAAAGACCTCAAAATTCAGTGGGTCTACCAGCTGAAGCGTCAGGGCATTTTCGAATCGTCGCCGATCGTTGCCGACGGCGTCATGTATGTCACCGAGCCGCCTACCACGGTTACGGCTCTCGACGTCCGCACCGGCAAGCCGATTTGGCGATGGACTGCGCCGCTGCCGCCCAATTTGCTCACGATCGGTCTCTTTCCGACCAACCGCGGCGTCGCAATCCTCGGTGACACCGTGTACGTCGCGACCATCGACGCGCATCTCGTCGCGCTCGACGCCAAGACGGGCGCCGTCAAGTGGACCAGCGAGATCGGCAAGAACGCCGATGCGGTCGCCATCACGCAAGCGCCGCTCGCCATTGACGGAAAAATCATCGTCGGCATGGGCGGAGGCGAGGGCGGCCTTCGCGGCTACATCGACGCGTACGACACCAAAGATGGCCATCGTCTCTGGAGGCTCTACACCATCCCGACGACCGGCGAACCCGGCGTTGAAACCTGGGAAGGCGACAGCTACAAATACGGCGGCGCCACCACCTGGAATACCGGAGCCTACGATCCTGAGACGAACACTCTCTTCTGGGGCACCGGCAATCCGGCTCCCGATTGGAATGGCGACGCGCGCAAGGGCGACAACCTCTATTCCTGCGCGCTGCTCGCGATCGATGCGGATACCGGCAAGATGAAATGGTATTTCCAGTTTTCGCCGCACGAAACGCACGATTGGGATGCAGCCGAGCCGCCCATTCTCATCGACGCCAAGATCGATGGCAAAATGCGCAAGCTCGTGGTACAGGCCGATCGCAATGCCTTCTATTACGTTCTCGATCGCGATACCGGCAAATTCATCGCCGGGATGGCCTTCGCGAAGCAAACCTGGGCCAAGGGACTCGACGCCAACGGCCGCCCAATCGAGCTGCCGGACATCGAGCCCACCACGAAGGGCAACCTGATCTATCCGAGCATCACCGGATCGGTCAACTGGACGAGTTCGTCTTACAGCCCGCTGACGGGCCTTGTCTATGTCGATACGCGCGAGCAGGGCGCCTACTATTTCAAGGGCCATCCTGAGATACAGCCGCATAACCCGCGCGATATCGGCGGTGGTGGCGGCCAGAAAGTCGTTCTCGGGGATGCCGCTTATAGCGCGATTCGCGCGCTCGACGCGACCACGGGTGAACGCAAGTGGCAATTCAAGATGGTCGGCGACACGTGGACCGGCACGCTCGTAACAGCGGGCAATCTCGTCTTCTGCGCGGACGCTGGCGGTAATTTCTTCGCGCTGAATGCCGAAACCGGCGAGCCGCTCTGGCACATCCAGCTCGGCAATTCCGTGCGAGCGAATCCGATCACGTATGAGGTCGATGGCAAGCAGTACGTTGAGGCCGAGGCGGGCGGTTCCGTGTTCGTGTTCAGCCTGCCGTAAGCAGCGCCGTTCGTCGGCGCGAGGAGTGCGATGAAGCTGCTCGATTGGGCCACCAAGTTGTCGCGGCGCGTGTTTCTCGCGCGCGGCGCGGCGACGATTGCGGCGGCCGCTGTTGCTGGAAAGACGCTGCTCGCCGATCCGCCTGCGAGCGCCGTCGAGTCCTCGGGTCTCAGCGCCGAGCAGTCGCGAACGCTGCTGAGATTCGCGCGCGACCTTTTCCCGCACGATCGGCTTCCCGATGCGGCGTACGAAAACGCGATCGCGCCGCTCGTCGCCGAAGCCGCGAGCAATCCCTCGACGAAGCGCGTGCTCGCGGACGGTATCGCCCAGCTCGACGCCTCAACCAAGGCGAGCGGTGGCAAACCCTACGCGGATGTTGCCGACGAAAGCGTTCGCGTCGCCGCCATTAAGAAAATCGAGAGCGGCGCGTTCTTCGCCAAAGTCTACGGCGACACGATCAGGCCGCTCTACAATCAGCCCGATATGTGGGCAAAATTCGGCTACCAGGGTCCCTCTTCCGCGCTCGGCGGATATCTCCATCGCGGCTTCAACGATCTCGACTGGCTATGACGCCTCCGTCCAATAGCATGGCCAGTGGCACAGACAATCCTGTCTGTGCTCTTGCGCGATCGTCCGGTTTATCAGGCGCTTTAGCCATTGAGGCGCAGGTTCTTCCTTTAGCCGCTGGCGCTCAAGGGCCCAACTACTAATATGCCCGCGCCCTTCGATCTGAACGATTCGAGCGTCGTCGTAATCATCGGCTCCGGCGCCGGGGGCGGCACGCTCGCCAATGAGCTCGCGCAAAAGGGCGTTTCCGTGGTCGTTCTCGAAGCAGGGAAGCGCATCGAGATCAGCGATTTCAAGAATGACGAAATCGCGATGTTCGGTCTCTTCTCATGGTTCGATCCGCGCACCACCTCCGGCAACTGGTCCGTCGCAAAAACATCGCCCGATCTTCCCGTGTGGACCTGCAAGCTCGTCGGCGGCACCACCGTGCATTGGGCCGGCTGCGCGCTGCGCTTTCAGGAGCACGAATTCAAGACGCGCACGCGTTACGGCGATGTCGCCGGCGCGAATCTGATGGACTGGCCGATCGGTTTGCAGGAACTTGCGCCGTATTACGATCGCGCCGAGCTCAAGATGGGCGTCAGCGGCACGCACGGCATGCCTTCGCTGCCGACGAATAACAACGGCAAGGTGCTCGTCGCCGGTGCGAAAAAGCTCGGCTACGCGAAATATCAAGCCACGAAAATGGCCATCAATTCCGTGCCGCACGCGGGCCGTGCCGGTTGCCAGCAGGCGGGATTCTGCTGCCAGGGCTGCACCTTTGGCGCGAAGTGGTCCACTCTCTACACCGAAATTCCCGCTGCCGAAGCCACGGGAAAGTGCGAGGTCCGCTCCGAATCGCAGGTGCTGCGCATCGAGCACGACGCCTCGGGCAAAGTCACGGGCGTCGTCTACGCGGACCGTACCGGCGCGATGCAGCGGCAGAAGGCGCGCGCCGTCGCGCTGGCCGCAAACTCGATCGAAAGCCCGCGGCTGCTGCTCAATTCATCCTCGAGCCAATTTCCGCACGGCCTCGCCAATTCATCCGGCCAGGTCGGTTGCAACTACATGCGGCACACCAGCGGCGCCGTCTTCGCGATCTTCGACAAGCCGGTGCACTTCTACCGCGGCACCACGCAATCCTCGATCGTGATGGACGAAGCGCGCCTCGATCCCAAGCGCGGCTTCGTTGGCGGCTACAATCTCGAATTGCTCGCGCAGGGCCTGCCGAGCTTCGCGCTGAATCTCGCTCCCGGCGCCTGGGGACGCGAGCGCGCCTCTGCGATCGACAACTACGCGAATATTGCCGGTCTCTGGATTTTGGGAGAAGACTTGGCGCGCGCGACGAACCGCATCACGCTACATCGGGACAAAAAAGACAAGTTCGGCATGCCGATCCCGAACGTCCACTCGGACGATCACCCGAACGATCTCACGCTGCGCGATCACGCCTACACGCAGGCCGAAGCGCTGTATAAATCGGTCGGCGCAAAGCGCACGGTGCGCGTCCCGCCGTTTCCCGCCTCGCACAATATGGGCACCAACCGCATGTCCGAAAAGCCGCGCGATGGCGTCGTCAACCCCTTCGGCCAGGCTCACGATGTCCCGAATCTCTTTGTTTCCGATGGCAGCCAGTTCACCTCCAGCGGCGCCGAAAATCCCACGCTAACGATCGTCGCTCTCGCCATCCGCCAGGCCGAATACATCGCCGATCAGCTCGCCAAACGCGCGATCTGATCGCGCCGCTGGGAACGCCAATCTCCCGATGGCGATTTTCGCCGCCGCTCAGGAAGTGCCTTTGGCAAACCCTTGCCCTATCCGCAGACGGACTTGACCGATTGCCGCGTTAATCAAAACTTGACGTAATATTCTTATAATCAAGGTGGCGCTTCGCGGTCGAGACGCCGAAGCATATAGAGGCACCCTATGCCGTCGCCAGAAATTGGAATTGAGGCACTGAAAGCGCAAATGACGGCCATAATCGTGCGCGACGCCGAGGGCTGCTTCGATGACCCTAGGGAGAGAGAAGCCATTCAAATTACAGTCAGGATTGCCTGCGGTTCTTCGTGTTTTTGCAGCAATCAAACGGCGTGGCTGAATTGCGTGAGGCCGAGTACATGGCGGGAACGATCCGTTCGGGACTGGATTGGTTTTTCTCGATGGCTCAGACGGGCCGCATTCTGAGTGGATTGGAGTTGAAAACTGGCTTCGGTCCAAAACTGCCAAG
Source organism: Candidatus Acidiferrales bacterium (assembly GCA_049279635.1). GTDB lineage: Bacteria > Acidobacteriota > Terriglobia > Acidiferrales > UBA7541 > Palsa-295. The sequence continues at coordinate 7,163 of JBAPOM010000076.1, read as the reverse complement.
CACTTTTTCTGAACTGAAAGAGTCTTATGAAGCGGTATTTCACCAAGTGCTTGAATCCAGCCATAGCGCCAAAGCTGTGGGATTGCTGCTGTCGCTCGTACAGATGATGCTCCTATTCATGACAGTCTATTTTGAATCGTTTCAGTCGTTTTCTAGCTAGGAAACGGCTTGTCCGGCCGCCTTCGCCTTCTCCGCCCGCAGCGCCGGATCGAAGCATTTCCGGCAGCGCGCCTCATACATTCCCTTCGCGCCGACCACAATCAGCTGATCCGAATGAAACAGCCGCTGCGTATGCACCGCCGGATTCCCACACTGGACGCAGATCGCCAGCAGCTTGGTGATCTCCTCGGCCACCACCAGAAGCTGCGGCATCGGCTCGAACGGCCGGCCCAAGAAATCCGTGTCGAGCCCGGCAACGATCACGCGCTTGCCGGAATCGGCGAGTGTCGTGCAGACTTCGACCAGCCGGTCGCCGAGAAACTGCGCCTCATCGATGCCAACTACGTGCGTCGCTTCCTCCACCTGCTGCAAGAGCTCGTCGGCGTTGGTCACCGGCACCGACGCGATTTCGAGCCCCGAATGCGAGACGATTCCGTTCGCCGAATAGCGCTGGTCGATGGCGGGCTTGAAAATCTGCACGCGCTGCCGCGCAATTTCCGCGCGCCTCAGCCGCCGGATCAGCTCTTCGCTCTTGCCCGAAAACATCGGCCCGACCACAACCTCGATCCAGCCCATATTGCCCTTCACAATGTCCATGGGTCCCCTCGCGCCGTACGCTAACACAATCGGCTGTGGAAATGTGCCGCCCGAAGCCACGAAATACACGCAACGCATTGTGGAGTGCGCAGAATACGAAGCGAATCAAGGAGACGCGAACAACTTTGCTGGGCCTCTGTGTCCTCCGTGCCTTCTCTGTGAACTCTGTGTTTAGCTGAGCGATTAAATCCACCCGCGGCCAAATGCCAAGTACCCGACGCGCGCGCATGTGCTTTTCGCAATCGGAATGCTATTCTCTTTAGTTTCCATGAGCAGCTTCGAAAAACTTCACACGGAAAACGTTCGTTCCGAGGGCGGCACGAGCATCCTCGTGCTGCCCGTCGGCGCGGTCGAGCAGCATGGCCCGCACCTGCCGCTGACGGTCGATCTCGAGATTCCCACGCGGATCGCGTCGGCGCTCGCCGAAGCCGTGAAGGGAATCGTCGCGCCCGCGATTCCGTATGGCGCGCGTTCGTTGCCTCAGAGCGGCGGCGGCCCCGGTTTTGACGGGACGATTTCCGTCCGCGGCAGCGTCCTGACGGACTATCTGCAGGATGTCATTGCGGGCTATGTTTCCTCTGGTTTCCGCTCGATTGTCATCCTCAACGGCCACTACGAGAACGAGGCCTTCATCTTCGAGGCGCTCGAGCTTTGTCGGGAAGCAGGCCAGCTCGAAGGCTCGCGCGTCGTCGCCGTGAGCTGGTGGAGTCTGGTATCGGATGAATTGCTGAAGAAACTTTTCGGCGACAGCTTTACCGGATGGCATGCGGAACACGCCAGCGCGTGCGAAACATCTTTGATGCTGTATTTGCGAAGCGACCTGGTCGGCGCCACGCGCGTCGACAACGCCAGTCCTCCGCGAGCGGGCGTCTATACATATCCAATCGACTCGGCCGAGCTCTCGAATCGCGGCGTGCTTGGAAGCAGCTCGCCCGCCAGCGCCGCCGCCGGCCGCGCCCTCTACGACCAAATTTGCGAGAACCTCATCACCCTCGTCCGCGAACGCCCGCAATTCTAAGGTCGAGCCGTCATCCTGCTTGCCCTGACGAAGGAAGGGAGCGAAGCGAAGGACCTCTCTTCGATGGCGCGATTGCGAATCCCGCCCCTTAGCTCTTTCGTTTCGCCGCAGCCTCAGCCAGCAGGCACAGTATCTCGAACGCAATATTCGCCGCGGCTAGCGCAGTCGCGCCGGAAGTATCGAACGGCGGCGACACCTCGACCACATCCGCACCCACCAAATTCAGCCCGCGCAAGCCGCGCAACAGCCGTAGCACTTCGCGCGAAGTGAGCCCGGCAAATTCGGGCGTGCCCGTGCCGGGCGCGAAAACAGGATCGAGCGCGTCGATATCAAAGCTGACGTAGGTCGGCCCGTCCCCAGCGACGCGCCGCGCCTCGCGAATCACCGCGTCCACGCCCATCTCCTCGAACTCCTCGATCGTGATGATGCGAATGCCCTGCGCAATCGGCCAATCGCGCTCATCGGCCGAGTACGTGGACCCTCGGATTCCGATCTGCACGATTCGCTTGGGATCGAGCAGCCCTTCCTCGATCGCCCGGCGGAACGGCGTGCCGTGCGTATATTTCAAGCCGCCGAAATAGCTGTCGACGGTATCCGAGTGCGCGTCGAAATGAACCATGCCCACCGGCCGCTTTTTCCCCACAGCTCGCAGAATCGGCAGCGAACTCAAATGATCGCCGCCAATCGCGAGCGGAATTGCGCCAGCGTCGACGATGCGCGCGAAAAATGCGCGAATGCTCTCGAGCGAACGCTCGAGATCGATCGGATTCACCGGCGCGTCGCCCGCATCGGCTACGCTCGCGAGCTCGTAAGGAGAAATCTTCGTCACCGAGTGGACGCGCTTGATCAAGCTCGACATTTCGCGCACCTGCCGCGGCCCGTGGCGCGGGCCGGGGCGGTTGGTTGTGCCGCCATCCCACGGCACGCCGACTATCGCGATGTCGAGCTCGCGCGGGTCCTCCACCACCGGCAACCGCATGAACGTGGAATGGCCGGCGAATCGCGGCGTCACGCCCGAATCGATCGGTTCGTAGCGCTGCTTCGTCATGATTCCGAACTCTCAGCCACCGCTGCTTCCTTGCTCTTCCGATTCCAGAAGAACCACACGAGGCCCGCGGCCAAATACGCGAGATAAATGTAAGGAAGCTTGCCGTAAGGCCCTTTTTGCACTGGGTAGAGATTGCCGGCAAGCGCAAGAAGCATAGCGCCAAACGCGAGCCACGGAATCACCTGCGCGCCGGGACGGAACGCGTTGTGCTTCCGGAGGTACCGCGGCAGCACCGAGCACACTAGCGCGTAGACCACGATGAATCCGTATGTCGCGAGCGAGCCCAACCAGCCGTAGACGTCGAGCCCGTCCGCGCCGCGCGCCGCGAGGATCGCCACCGGCAGGACCGCCGCAATTCCGGTCACGATCACCGCACGGCTCGGCGTTTCGTTGCGCGCATGCGTGGTGCGCATCGATCCATGCGCGAGCCCGTGATGCGACATCAGCAGCAGCACGCGCGCCGCCGCCGTGATGCAAGCCAGCGTGCACGCGAAGAGGCTCACCAGCGCTCCGATATCGATCACTTCGCCAAGCATCCTCACGCCGCCCACCTCGGCCACGACGCGCATCGGCGCTGTGCTGGTGGCCAAATCCTGCCCGGCCAATCGCAGCCCGAGATCCTCCGTGTAGGCGCAGACCGTGAAGATCGCGCCGCAAAGCAGTGCGCTCTGGATCACCGCGCGCGGAATCGTCTTCAGCGGGTCGCGCGCCTCCGCGCCCAGCGTTGTGGCGCTTTCGAAGCCGCAAAAGCTGAAAAGCGCCAGCACCAAGCCGAGCCGCAGCCCGCTGCCCGTCATGCCGTGCAATCCCAGTTGCTCCCGGTCGATGTGCCAGCCATGCCGCACCAGGACCAGCGTCACCACCAGCAGAATCGACGATACGGAGACGATTTCGATCCATAGCATCAGCCGCGCCGAGATTTTCACGTCCCGCCAGGCGATCCACATCGAAACGCCCGTAACGAGCAGCGAGAGCACGACAGTCGACGTGCCGTGCCCCGTCGCATCGTGGAGTAGGATGTTTGCGTAGTGATAGAAGCCGCCGATCACGCTCGATCCCGTCGCGATGTAAGCGAGCAGCAGGCTCCACGCGGTGATCGCGCCGAGCGACGGCGGCAGTGCCGTCGCCGCGAACGAATAGAGCGACCCAGGCGAAGCGGAGTAGCGCGCGAACTTGCTCACGCACAGCGCCACGAGAAAGATCGCGCACGTTGCCAGTACGTACGCGAGCCACGTCCCATTGCCCGCCAGCGCGCAAACCAGGGGAATCGTCGCCACAGGAGTCGCGGTCGGCGAGATGGTCGAAACCGATTGCGCGAGAGTCTCGATGGGCGAGAGGACGCCCTTCCGAAGTCCATAATCGGTCGTCTCGGGAGGCACCTCGCCACCTTTCGTTTGCGAAAAGCTAAGATTGCGTTTCTGGAGCGTCGATTATACGGGCAGTTCCGCTTGCCTGCTAGGATCTTGCGTTCGATCGCCGGGAAGACCGCTCGGCCTCTGATCGAGTGGCTCGCGAACGCGCCGCGAGACAACGAAAGTCACTTGAGATAAAATTCCCAGCCACTCACGAATGCTCGCTGTGCTGGAAAGGGCCAATACGCATGCCAAGATCGAAAGAGTTCACGGTAAAGATTGAGGACAAGCCCGGCGCTCTCGGGAGGTGTTTCGCCGCTCTCGGCGACCGCGGGGTGAACATCCTCGCTTTTCAATCGTACGTCGAGGAGGGCGAGAGCGTGGCCCGTTTCATCGCCGACGATATGGCTAAAGCGAAGTCGGTGCTCGGCAGCCTGCGAATGATCTTCGAAGAGACGGAAGCCGTCGTGGTAAGGCTGGCTCAACGTCCCGGAGCGCTGGGCCGCGCCGCAGCACGGTTGGGCGAAAAACGCGTCAACATCGACTATTCGTACTGCGGCGCGGATCCAAAATCACCGCTCGGCCTGCTGGTCTTCGGCGTCGACGACTTGACGGCAGCGGCCAAGGCGCTAGACGAATTGGCCGCCGAAGACGCGAAAACATCAGCGTGATTCGGCAGACGCCCGCATTCTCTTCTGCGCGGAATATCAGCACGTCCGATCCACCTAATTTGGTCCGCAGCGCGGCGCGGCGCTATAATTGGGACTACCAACGGGGGCGACACGGTTTCGACGGAAGCTGTCGCGGCTCGAAGGCATGCCGGGCCCCATCTGCCCGCAATCAGGTGGAAACAAACTAACTGGCAACTCACAGTTGGCTCTCGCTGCCTAACCAAAAGTAGGTAGCGCGTCTCCTCAAGCGTCGCCTACGCGGTTGAGATGAGGCGTCACACAGTAGGCTGGCCGTCGCGTTTCGGTCCGTAATGCGGCGGCGAGATCATCGGACTAGTCGGTGGCGCGTCTTGCCCGCTCTGAGTTCCATCGACGAACAAAACCGGAACGGGCTAAGCATGTAGTCTTCGGGTGGCAAAGCTTCTCGGACGGGGGTTCGACTCCCCCCGCCTCCAAAATTTTCCGGCATCGAGGGCCAGCGGTTATTTACTCGATTTCAGGGTGTCGAGGCGGCGGACGAAATCGGGCCACATCCGTTGCTGATCGACCGACGTGATCCAGCGAATCGTCTTGCTGGTTTTCGGAAACGAAAACGAGCAATCAGCAAGATTCAGGGCAGGGCGAGGATAGGTCGCCTCAGTCGTGAAGCCCAGGATATGCGCGACCGTTATCGTGTCCCAGATCGCCCAGTGTCCCGGGCTCACTACGCTGGCCGCGAGTTCCTTGTTGTTCGTGATCCAGCTATCAGCCAATCCGTCCAGCCACTCGGCGAATTCGCCGTGCCCGCGCAGCAGGCGTGCGGCTTCCTCCTCGTCGAGCGCCAGATGCTTCACGCAAACATCGGCGGCGCCGATTGTGATCGGCGCTCGCGAATCGAGAATCACCTGGTAGGCGAGCGGATCGTTCTTGATGTTCCAGGGATCTGTGCCCTTGGGCCACGATTGGAAACCCATGGTCAGGATCTCGACGCGATTGTCAATTGACGGGTCCGTTAGAAACGCCGAGGCGACATCGGTGGTGGCGCCAATCGTCAGGATCAGGAGCCGGTTGCGCGGCGAATAGAGGCGCGAGGCCTTGACGATGAAATCCACGCCCGCATTGCGCATCGGGGCGCGAGCTGTCAGAGCCACATCGGAGCCCGCGTATACGGGAGGAGTCTGCGGCAAGCCCATGCGCCGCATGACGTCTCTCGCACATGCGGCGGAAGATTCCGCATTCTTCGGAAGAGTCGGCGCATGCGTGGTGACAATGGCCTTCACGTGCACCTGCGGCACGAGCATCAGATACGCGATCGCGAACTGATCGTCGATGTCCGCTCCGCAGTCGGTGGTGAGGATTACGTCTCTCTGCCGCGCGAACGTGGATGCGCCGAGCAACAACAGAAGCGCAACCAGCATGCATGTTTTCATCGGCATTTCAGATGATTCTCGCGATGCGGGCTACAGCGGCTGATCGGGGCGGATGATCGTCCGCCACATATGGGCCACCGGGCTTCCGTCGTTGCCCAGGCCTTCTTTGGGCTGCTTGAAGTGGCGGCCGATGATATCGAGGAAGGAGTCGATCGTCACCACCACGTTCGGATCGAAGGCGTAGAGATCATTCACTGCCACCATGCGCGGCTCCATGTACCACTTGTGTTTGCGGACCATCTGGTAGGTCGCTTCGATGTAGGGCGGCGGCGTGTAGTCCACGCCGAATAATCGGCGGTACAGATCGGGATACTCGTACCCCACGGAGGGATCGGCGTAATACCGCAGCGCCTGATGATAGCGGATCGCGAACGAGACCTTTTCCGGGACGTACGGCTCGAAGAGCTGCGCGCCCCACCATCCGTGATCGGTGCGAATCAGTTCCTGGACTACGTCATGAAGCAGGCACGCCAAGATGATTTCCTCGGACATGCCATTTTTCATCGCGAGGTTGGCGCTCTGAAGAACGTGGTGCGCTGTGTCCATGAATCGCAGGTTGAAAAAATCGATCAGCGTGGGATTTGCGGACATCGGCGCCAGCCGCTTCACGTTTTCGCCCGTGCGCGGGACCATCAGAAACCCGGCACCCGCGCGATATGGCCGCGTTTCGATCTGTGCTTCCACTTCCGCGACCGTCGGGTACTTGCCCGGTTCGGGCACTGCGTGGCCGCCGTGCTTGAGGGCGATGGCCGTGTTCAGTTCGGACATCATCCGGCTCTCGAGAGCATCCGCTCGGCTCTCCGCATCCATTTTGCTCGCGGCGTCGGGGCCACCCAAGCTATCGAGGAAAGCTTTCCGATCGATTTCCATGCCCCTATCCTAGCCGCTTTTTCGTTCCGTCAAAACGCC
>JBAPOM010000075.1:0-8379 GCA_049279635.1 Candidatus Acidiferrales bacterium | reverse complement strand
AAGCTTGTAGAAGGCGTCGTAGACCTTTTCGGGCGTGACTTTATATTGCACCGAAATCGGAATCTGGACGAAGACGTTGTCCTTGGTCTTCGTCTCGACTTTTACGTCGAGCTGCTGCACCTGCAGCGTGAGAGTGGCGATGACCGTGTCGATGAACGGCACCTTGAAATTCAGGCCGGGCTGAGCGATGCGCAGAAACTTCCCGAGCCGCTGCACGATTCCCGAGTGCGCCTGCTCGACCGTAAAGAACGAGCCGAAAATCAGCCGGAGAACCAGCACGACCACGATTACGCCGACGACGAGCGCGACGATGCTGCCGATGCCTAGGTCCATGTGCCGCTCCTAGAAGGAAGTGAGGCGAAGATACACCATCACACGTGTAGATGAATAGCAGCTTGTTACTCACCGCTGAGACGCAGAGGGCGCAGAGAGGGAAGAAGCAGGAGAAAGGCTTAACACAGAGTTCACAGAGAAGGCACGGAGGCCACGGAGAAGGAGTTGCTAGAGCTCGAAGGGGCCGAGCGGGACGCGCTGGGAGGCGATGTGGAGCGAGCCGCGGAAGGCGAAATCCGAAGGGCGGCTCGAGAGCGCCTGTTCGGCGCAGATTTGGGCGATATCGGGCGTGTTATTTTGCTCGGAAAGATGCGCGAGGACGAGATGGCGCGCGCGCCCGTCGAAGACCTCGGAATCGCAGAGGAAATCGCTGACGACGTTATTCGAAAGATGTCCCGTGCGGCTCATCACGCGTTGCTTGATGTACCACGGGTACGGGCCGACCTTGAGCATGTCGAGATCGTGATTCGATTCGAGGATCAGGAAATCGGCTTCGCGGAGGTGATGCTTCACGAGCTCGGGCATGTAGCCGAGGTCGGTGACGAGCGCGACCTTCGTGCCGTTGGTGCGGAGGGCGAAGCCGACGGGATCGGCGGCGTCGTGCGGGATCGCGAACGGATTAATTTCGATGTCGCCGATTTCGAAGCGCTCGCCCGCGCGAATGTATTCGACGCGATCGATCTGGGCTTTGCGGCTGGGTTTGCGGCTCGGCTTGCCGTCGGGCCCGCCTGCCGGTCGGGCAGGCTTTTCGGGATCTTCGGCCGCGTACATTTTCACGATTTCGCGGTGCGTGGGCTCAGTGAGGTACGCAGGGCAATTGAATTCACGGACCATCTGCGCGAGGCCGGTCGAATGGTCGGAATGCTCGTGGGTGACGAGGATGGCGTCCACACGCTCGGGACGCGCGCGGCCCAGCGCCTCGAAGCGGCGCAGCATTTCCTTCTTGCCAAGCCCGGCGTCGATGAGGAGGGTGGTGCTGCTGGTTTCGAGCAACGTCGAGTTGCCCATGCTGCCGGAGGCGAGAATGGAGATCCGGAACGAGATGCGGTTGCCCTCAGCCCCGCGGAATCGGGAGACGTTTTGCATCTTGGCAGAGCGCGCGAGCGAAATCAAAGGAAAAACACAAAAATAGAGGCAAGGATGCAAGGAGGCAGGAGGCAGGGAACAAGAAAAAACACAGGCAAACACTCACCGCACCCTTCGTTATAAACAGACTCAAGGCAGGGAGGCGCAGAGGGCGCTGAGAAGACAGAAATGAAGGGAAAGGCCGGAAGAAGGCTTAACACAGAGAGCGCAGAGGATAGGAGAAGCCTTGCTCCCTGCCTCCTTACTTCCTGCCTCCCTGCTTCGCTTTATTCGAGGGATTCGGAGGGGATGCCGATGTTTTTTTCGCCGGCGGCTTTCTTTTCGTTGTACTTCTTCACCCAGGCGGCGAAGGATTTTCCGGCGGCGGTGTCGCGTCCGGTGAAGGCGAGCGCGGCGATGTCGCCATAGGCGATCGATAGCTTGCCCGGCTCGTTTTTCGGCATCATGCGGATCGTGCAATCGGCGAGCGATTGGCCGGTCGATTTGCGGTCGAAGACGTAGCCTTCGATTGCGCGGCCGTCTTTCAGCGTGATCGTGATGTCGCCGCGGTAATCGAACGCCTTTTCGAGGGCTTCGCGGATTTCGGGTTCGGTAGCCGTCGAGGGAATCCAGCCCTCGAGATGCTCGTGGACGAAGCCGAGGCGCTCCTCGGAAGAATGCTGCGGTGAAGTGGCGTCGGAATTGGACACGCTAGGCTTTCGGAGCGGCGATTTGGACCAGCTGGCCGGAGCGGCTTGGCGGGGCGCTCGTTGCGCCGCCCATCGCGTCAGGATCTTTGTATTTGTTGAACAGCGTGGCGCGGACCGTCGCCGCGAAGCCGCCGAGCGAGCTGAACGTGTCGTTGACGGCGCTGGCTTCGTAGCCGCTGTGAACCATGCAATTCGCGCACTTGGGATTGCCGCTCTCGGTGCCGTAGCGGCTCCATTCGGTTTCGCGCAGCAGCTCGTCGAACGAATCGGCGTAGCCGTCCTGCAGCAGGTAGCACGGCTTCTGCCAGCCGAAAATGTTGTATGTGGGCATGCCCCACGGCGTGCATTTGTACTCGCGCTTGCCCATCAGGAACTCGAGGAAAAGCGGGCTCAGGTTGAAGCGCCACTTTTCCGCGCGGTTGCTGAGAATCTGGCGGAAGAGATTGCGCGTTTTTTTCTTGCTGAGGAAATGTTCCTGATCGGGCGCTTTGTCGTAGGTATAGCCGGGCGAAAGCATCATGCCTTCGACGCCGAGGTCCATCATGTCGTCGAAAAACTGGCGGACGCTCTGCGGATCGGCGCCCTCGAAAAGCGTGGTGTTAGTGGTGACGCGGAAGCCGCGGTCGAGCGCCATGCGAATGCCTTCGGTCGCCGTTTCGTACGTGCCTTCGCGGCACACGGCGAAATCGTGGTGCTCGCGTTCGCCATCCATGTGAACCGAGAACGAAAGATATTTGCTGGGAGCGAATTCGTGGAGGCGCTCTTTCAGCAGCAGCGCGTTGGTGCACAGGTAGATGTACTTTTTTCGCGCGGTCAGGCCCGCCACGATTTCCGGCATCTGCGGATGCATCAGCGGCTCGCCGCCGGGGATGCTGACCACCGGCGCGCCGCACTCTTCGACCGCCCGGAAACATTCCTCGGGCGTCAGCTGCTTTTTCAGGATGTGCGCTGGATACTGGATTTTCCCGCAGCCGGCGCAGGCGAGGTTGCAGCGAAACAGCGGCTCGAGCATCAGGACGAGCGGATACTGCTTGCGTCCTTTCAGCTTTTGGCCGATGACGTAGGTCGCCACCGTCCACATCTGCGATACGGGTCCAGGTACGCCCATTGTCTCCTCAGGGCAGGTTTCCGGCTAAGTGCTTATGATACAGGGTTCGATGCCGCGTGTGAACCCATGGTTTCCGATTAGCCACAGAGGCACGGAGAAACGGGGACGGAGGCAGGGAAGCAGGGAAGCAAGGAAGCAAGGAAGCAGGGAATCAACTCAGGGTGTGTGCTGTCATCCCGACAGAGGCCGTTTTCTGGCCGACGAGGGATCTGCTTTTCTCTTGGTTTTCTCGGCGCCCTCTGCGTCTCCCTGCCCTGAGTCTGTTTATGACGAAGGGTGCGGTAGATTCTGTCGCTGCTAGATTGCGAGTTGGTCGCGGGTGAGGTTGAAGCCATTCAGGTTGCCGACCACCGAGGCGGCGATGCGGTTGGGGGCGAAGAATTCGCGCGCGATCTGCTGGATTTCTTCGGCGGTGACGCTTTCGAGCATGGCGATCAGCTCTTCCGGCGTGAAATGGCGATCGAAGTAGATGTGATAGCGCGCGAGGCTGTTCATGCGCGAGCCGGAACCCTCGAGGGCGAGGAGCGTGGCGCCTTTGAGGTGATCCTTGGCGCGGCGCAGCTCTTCGGCGGCGATCGGCTCGTCCTTGATGCGGCGAAATTCGTCGAGGACCGAGCGGATGAGCCGGTCGACGGTTTCAAGCGAAGTGCCGGCGTAGACGGAAAGCACGCCTGCGTCGCGATACGAGCTGATGTCGCTGAAGATCGCGTAGGCGAGGCCCTGGCGCTCGCGAATATTCTGGAAGAGCCGCGACGACATGCCGCCGCCGAGAATGTTGTTGAGCAGCGAGACGGCGAAGCGGCGGCGATCGGTGAGCGGGAGCGCGGGCACGCCGATGCAGATGTGCACCTGCTCGAGTTCACTCTTGCTGCGCAGCGTGACGTGCGGCGCGGCCTGCGGCACGGAATCGGCGGCGCCGTTGCCGGAAGGCGCGAGCTTCGAGAAACGCTCGGCCACGAGATCGACGAGCTGCGCGTGCGTGAGATGGCCCGCGGCGGTGACGACCAGATGATTCGGCGCGTACCACTGGCGAAACCATTTTTGCAGCGTGTCGCGCGTGAACGACGACACCGTTTCCGGAGTGCCGAGAATCGGCTTCGCCAGCGCGTGCGGCGCCCAGAAATTCTGCGTGAAAAGCTCGTGGACGAGGTCCTCGGGATTGTCCTGCGTCATGCGGATTTCTTCGAGGATCACGGATTGCTCGCGCGCGATGTCTTCGTCCGCGAATTTCGGATCGAGCGCCATGTCCGCGATCACGTCGAAGGCGCGCGGCAGGTGCTCGTCGAGCACGCGCGCGTTGAAGCAGACCATTTCCTTCGAGGTGAAGGCGTCGAGCATGCCGCCCACGCTGTCCATCTCGCGCGCGATGTCTTCGGCGGTGCGGCGCGCGGTGCCCTTGAACACCATGTGCTCGATGAAATGCGAGATGCCGTTGAGCTCGGCAGGCTCGCGGCGCGAGCCCGAACGCACCCAGATGCCGACGGAGACCGAGTGGACGTGGTCCATCGGCTCGGTGAGCACTACCAGCCCGTTCGGCAGCACTTCCTTCTGCACGGTTGAAGTTGTCTTTGGCATGTATGGCTCTATTTTTGCATGCCACGAACGTAATGTCATTTCGCTTTGGCGCGAGTTTCGTCGATGAAAGCGCTCGTCCAACTTTCACTCAAGACGCGATATGATCTGGGTCATCGAGGCTGCCTGTTGCACCGATACGGTCTTGTCCCGAAGGAGGAGCACATGCACATTGGAAAGGCGGCTCGGCTCGCGGTGTTTTGTGCGCCGATGCTTTTGTTGGGTGCTTCGGCCTGTTTGGCGCAGTCTGCGGCCCAGCCGACCAGCGCGCGCTTCGACGGCAATTGGGTCACCCATCTCGCCTGCGAGGCGCATGGCGAGACCCCCGCGTACAAGTGGGAGTTCCCCAGCACAATCAAGGACAGCGTCTTTCACGGACAGCACAGCGACGAGGGACAGCCTGGCTACCTGGTAATCGACGGTAAGCTTGCCGGCGACGGAAGCGCCAAGCTGGCCGCCAAAGGCACGGTGACGCAAAATCACGCGCACGGAATCTTCGCCATGAAGGGCAACAACTATGGCTACAACATCAAAGCCCAATTCGACGACGCGCACGGAACGGGGACGCGTGATGAGGGCGCCGGGATCTTGGGCCGCTCGTGCACCTTCGAATTCGTGAAGCAGTCGCCCGACGCAAGCCCTGCCGCGAGTCCCGACGCGAAGCCGGATGCGGCCCCGAATACGAGTTCGGATTCCGGACAGAAGCAAAACTAAACTCGCCTGCGGCGGAAGTCCGCTCGAGATCCAGTCCGGGGCCGCGCGCTGCTATCATTGGTTTAGGATGAAAGCCCGATCCGCAAATTCGATGATAAACCTGCTGGGAAAATCGACGGAAGAGCTGCGGGCGTTCTTGCAGGCGATTGGCGAGCCGGGGTATCGCGGGGCGCAGATTTATCACGCGCTCTACCGCGAGCGGCGATTCGATTTCGCGGCAATGACGAATTTGCCGGCGGCGCTGCGCGAACGGCTCGCGCGCGAGGCGGCGATCGAACTGCCGCGGATCGTGCGACGGCATCTGTCGTCGGATGGAACCGTGCGATACGTGCTCGCGATAGGCGATGCGGCGAACGACACGAAACCGGCGACGATCGAGGCCGTGTTCATGCCGGAGGAAAACCGGCAGACGATCTGCATTTCGACGCAGGCGGGCTGCGCGGTGGATTGCCGCTTCTGCCTCACGGCGACGCTCGGCTTGATGCGCAACCTGACCGCCGGCGAAATCGTGGGCGAAGTGCTCGTAGCGCTCGAGGACAATCGCGCGGCGCTGAAGCCGCAAACGAATATTGTCCTGATGGGGCAGGGCGAGCCGCTCCTGAATTACGACGCGGTGATGGCGGCGCTGCGGATTCTGCTCGACCCGAAGGGAGTGGCGATTGCGCCAAGGCATGCGGCGCTTTCGACCAGCGGGATCGTCCCGGGAATCGAGCGGCTGGCGCACGAAAAAGTGCGGCCAAACCTGGCGATTTCGCTCAACGCGTCGTCCGACGAGCAGCGCGATCAGATCATGCCGATCAACCGCAAATATCCGCTCGAAAAGCTGCTCGACGCCTGCCGCAAATATCCGCTGAAGCCGCGCGAATGGCTGCTCTTCGAGTACGTCCTGCTGGGCGGATTCAACGATTCGCCCGAGGATGCGCGACGCGTGGTGAAGCTGCTCGCGAATCTGCGCGCGAAGGTGAATCTGATTCCGTGGAATCCGGGCGACCTGCCGCTCAAGAGGCCGGAGCCGGAGCGGGTGGCGGAGTTTCAGCGGGTGCTGATGGCAAAAGGCGTGCCGTGCTTCATCCGCGATTCGCGCGGCCAGGACGTGATGGCCGCCTGCGGCCAATTGGCCCTGGCGGAAGCAGCGGCGAGTGTGCCAACTTCGGTGTAGCTGTTGCGAGCCACGAAGAGAGATCCTTCAGTCGCGTTGCTCCTCCAGGATGACAATCCTCGTCGGATCGTCAGCGGATGGCGATCGCTGCCATCAGGCGGCCGGTGGCGTGCTCGCGGCGATAGCTGAAAAACAAATCGGTGCGGCACGCGGTGCAATAATCCGACGCCGAAATCTGGCGCGGCGGGACGCCCGCGGCGGCGAGGATCGCGCGATTCGCGGCGATCGGATCGAGATGAACGCGCGGCGGCGGAGGCGGATGTCCCGGCGGGCGCATGGTGAGCCACGGAAGCCAGTTCGGATCGTTTTCGCCGGATGAGAGCGCGTCGAACGGGCCGTCGAACCATTCGCGTGCCTTGGGAAACTGCGAATAGAATTCGCGCGCCACATCCGAGCCGACTTCGTAGCAGCAGCGGCCGATACCCGGGCCGAGCGCGGCGATCACGTCCTCGGGGCGCGTGCCAAATTCCATGTGCATGCGGCCCAGGGTCTTTGCGGCGATGCGGGCAAGCGTCCCGCGCCAGCCGGAATGAATCGCGGCCACAGCGCGCTGCTTTGGATCGGCGAGAAGTATGGGGATGCAGTCGGCCGTCTGCACGGCGAGCAGGACGCCCGGCTGGCGCGTGAAGAGCGCGTCTGCTTTCGGCGCTTCCGAAAACTTGCTGTTCGATTCATCCGCCCGGTCGACCCGATGGATCATATCGGAATGAATTTGCCGCAGCATGACGACGCGCATTTCGCCGGCGCCGAGCGCGTGGAAGAATTTGGCGCGATTTTCAAGCACGTGCTCGCGGGAGTCCCAGTCAGTGAAGCCGAGATTGAGTGCGCCGGCGCTTGCCTTCGTGCCGTGTTTGCCGCGCGCACCCTCGGCGCCGCCCCCGCTCGGGATCGCGCTTGCGCCTCCGGGGCGCGTGCTGAAGCCGTGCGTGAGCCATGCGAGGCGCGCGAGCGACGGCGCTTCGAGAATCTGGAGACTGCCCGTGCGGCGAAGTTTCCACCCGGCGGGTTTCTTGGGCTTCGCGGGTTTTGCAGCGCGCTTGAATCGCGAAGGCTTCGGTTTGGCTGCGGTTGTGCCCATGGCAGGAGCCATTGCCATTATATAATCGCGCGGCATCTGAGCGAGGAGACATGATCGTCGGGCTGGGGCTGGACATTGCGGAAATCGACCGGATCGAGGCGGCCATCAAGCGCCACGGCGCGCCATTTCTCGAGCGGCTGTTCACGCCTGCCGAGATGGCGTATTGCGAGAGCCACAAGGGCAAATACGAGCGCTACGCCGCGCGGTTTGCCGCGAAGGAAGCCGCAATGAAGGCGCTCGGGACGGGATGGAGCCACGGCGTCCGCTGGCGCGACATCGAAGTGACGCGCGAGCCGAGCGGCAAGCCCACGCTGCGGCTCGCAGGCGTCGCCGCGGACATCGCAAAGCGCATGGGCGTGAAGAATATTTCGCTCACAATCACGCACAGCGGCAATCTGGCCCTGGCCGAAGTGATTTTCGAAAGCTAGGGCGGCGACCAACCACTCCTCGAATCAATCTTCCAAACAAACTTCGCGCCATTCGTTGGCTGGGTGCCGGCCGGGGATGCTGACCTTGAGGTAATTTCCGGTGAGCGCTTCGGTCGAGTCTTCGCCGCCTCGCGCGAGCGTGAGCGCGCGAAGCGTGCGGCCTGACTGCGACGCGCGGAAGGCGGCGGCCTTTTGCTCGCCGAGGGCACGCA
>JBAPOM010000074.1:0-21958 GCA_049279635.1 Candidatus Acidiferrales bacterium | reverse complement strand
AATCGAAATCGCGCGACGCCTAGGATTGCCGGCGCGGGTCGTCGAACACGCACAGGCGAGCCTTTCGCCGGAATCGCGCGAAGCGCGCGACCTGATCGCCTACCTCCATCGCAGCCGCGACGAAATGGAAGACGTGAAGCGGCAGGCGCGCGAGGAGTTCGCGCAGCTGGAGGAAGAGCGGCGCGCGCTGCAGACGGAATGGGTCGAGCGGCAGCGGAAACGCATCGCCGAACTCGAGAAAAGTTTTCGCGAAGCGCAAAAGCGGCTCGAGGCCGAGGTCGCGCGCGTGGTCGAGGATGTGAAGGATCGCGCGCTGCGCGCCCAGCTCGAAAAACAGACGGGCCGCCGCATGGGCAAGTTCGAATCGGACGCGAGGGACGAAGCGGATGCGGCCGTCGTCGAAACGCTCGCATCTTCGCAGGCGGACCTCGGCGTGGCGATTGCGGCGCAGCAGGCTCCCGTTGCGCCGGAACTGCTTTCGGCGGGCCAGCGAATTACGGTGAAAGGATTCAAGCAGCCGGTCGTCTTCCAGCGGCACGACGGGCGCTTGGCCGAAGTGCAAGCGGGGCCGCTGCGGATGAAAGTCCCGCTGTCGGATGTCGTCGGAATCGAAAATGACACTGCAACGGCAAAGAGCGGCACCGCCGCTGCGAGCGCGCTGCAGCGCGGCATCACCGTTCACGCGCAGCCAAGCCATGAATCAGCCGCCGAGGAGATCAACGTCATCGGTTGCAGGGTTGAAGAAGCGACGCGACGAGTGGATGAATTTCTCGATGACGCCGCTCTGGAGGGCCGCGCGAGCGTCCGCATCATTCACGGACATGGCACAGGCGCCTTGCGCCGGGGCTTGGCCGAATTTCTCGCGGCGCACCCGCTGGTTGAACGTATCCACGCAGAAGCTGAAGACCGAGGCGGCACGGGGATCACTGTGGCAGAATTGAAGTCCTAACGGCGAAATGCTAAGAGAGTAGTGCGAGTTTCGAATTTCGATTTTTCCATTTTCGAAAGCAATGGCGGAAGCCGGATCATTCGCGGAGAAGGTAAAGCAGCAGGCGGACATCGTCCGCGTGATCGGCGAATACGTGCGCCTGAAGAAGACCGGGCAAAATTTCACGGGGCTGTGCCCGTTCCATCAGGAGAAGACGCCGTCGTTTGCGGTGCATCCGGTGCGGCAGATTTACCACTGCTTTGGCTGCGGTGCAGGCGGCGACGTATTCAAATTTGTGATGGAGCTCGACAAGTGCACGTTTCCCGAGGCGCTGCGCACGGTCGGCGAGAAGTGCGGCATTCCGATTCCGAGGCCGCGCGAGCGCTCGCCCGAAGAACGACGCGAGAACCAGCAGCGATCCGCGCTCGTCGAGATGCATCAGCAGGCGGCGACGTTTTTCGCGCGGCAGCTTCACGAGGCAGCGGAAGGCAAGGTCGCAGCGGCGTATCTGGAGGATCGCGGCCTCGATCGCGAAGCCATGAAGCGATTCGGCCTCGGATGGGCGCCATCGTCCGGCGACGCGCTGCTGCGCCAGCTCAAGCCAAAGTATCCCGAGGCGCTGCTCGAAGTCTCCGGACTCTTTTCGCGCGATCAGGGCGGGCGTCTCTACGATCGCTTCCGCCGCCGCATCATGTTCCCAATCGCGAACGATTCCGGCAAAGTGATCGCATTCGGCGGTCGCGCGATGGGCGACGACATGCCGAAATACATGAATTCGCCCGAGACGCCGGTGTATTCGAAGAGCAATCTCCTCTATCACCTCGACCGCGCGAAAGAAGCGATCCGGCAGGGCGATGTCGCGATTCTCGTCGAAGGATACATGGACGCGATCGCGGTGGCGCGCGCGGGCATCGCGAACGTGGTCGCGAGCTGCGGCACCAGCCTTGCCGAGGCGCAGATCAAGCTGCTTGGCCGGTTCACGCGCCGCGTAATCGTGAATTTCGATCCCGATACTGCGGGCCAAGTCGCCACGGAACGATCCATCGCGCTGCTGCTCGAAAAAGAATTCGATGTGCGCGTGCTGGCGCTGCCAGGAGCGGCCGACCCGGACAAATTCATCAAAGAGCAGGGCGTGGAAGCCTATCGGAAATTGCTGGCGCAGGCGCCGCCGTATCTCGATTATCTGATCGGCAAGGCGCGCCACATGGATCGGACGACCGCCGCGGGAAAAGTGGCCGCGCTGAATTTCCTGATGCCCTACGTGCAGCGGCTTCCCGACCGCCTGCTGCGCTCGGAATGGGCTACGCGGATTGCGTCAGAGCTGCGCGTCGATGAACCGGTGCTGCGCGAAGCCCTGCGCCGGGCCGCGGTCGAGCGTCGCAGCGAAGTGAAGCCCAAGGCCGAATTGATGGGAAGTCCCATCAAGAAAGCGGAACGCAGGTTGTTGCAGATGTTCGTCGAAGCCGAAGAATTCCGCGAGCAACTGCGCGGAGCGCTGGCGAGCGAAGCTTTGCATCGGGGTCTCGAAACCGAGCGGATATTCGAAATTCTCATTTCCAGTGTCTCCGGGCGCCCGGACGTGCCTACTCTTGCCGCCAGCCTGGGGGACCGGGACCGCGGCTTGTTCTTCGAGTTGCTTTTCGAGGAACCGCAAGAGGCCACGTGGCAGGAGGCGGAGAGCTGCCTCGAGGTGCTACGCAGCCGCGCTGTGGAACAGGAGCTTGCTGAATTGCAGAAAAAAATCGAAACACAAACGCCGCCTGAAGACTTGAACCGGCTGCTCTCGCGGCGCCTCGAACTGCAGAAAAAGCTGGCCGCGGCTGCGAAATGACCACGCCGCTTCCTTCCATCGTGATCGTCGGACGCCCGAACGTGGGGAAATCCACGCTTTTCAACCGGCTTACCGGAACACGCCGCTCGATCGTCACCAATGAGCCCGGAATCACACGCGACCGCATTTACGGCACGGCGCAATGGGACGGGCGCGCGTTCGAAGTGGTCGACACGGGCGGAATCGTGCCCGAAGACAAAGCCGGGATTCCCGGCGAAATCCTGCGGCAGGCGCGCGTCGCGATCGAAAATGCCACGCGCGTCGTGCAGATCGTCGATGGACGCGCCGGGCCGTTGCCGCTCGACGCCGAACTCGCGCAGCTTTTGCGCCGCGCGGGCAAGCCGCCCGTGCTCGCCGTGAACAAAGTGGATTCGCCGAAGCAGGCGGAACTCGCCGCGCAATTTTACGAACTCGGAGACGAGATTTTCCCGATTTCGGCCGAGCACGGCTACGGCATCGACGCGCTGCTCGATTCGCTGACACACGATTTCCCCGAGGGTGAATCAAAGGCCACCCAGCCCGACGTGAACATCGCGATCATCGGGCGGCCGAACGTGGGCAAGTCGACGCTGCTCAACCAGCTTGTCGGAGCCGAGCGCGCGATCGTTTCGCCAGAGGCCGGCACCACGCGCGACATGGTCGACACCGTCGTCGACCGCCACGGGAAAACGTACCGCTTCCTCGATACCGCCGGAATTCGCCGCAAGGGCAAGACGAAACTCATCGCCGAGAAGTTGAGCGTGATCATGGCGCGCAATCATCTCGAGCGCGCCGACGTGGCCGTGCTCGTGGTGGATGCATCCGTCGGCGTCACGTCGCACGACGCGACCATCGCGAGCTACGCCGAGCAGTCGGGCCGCTCGGTGATCATCGCGATGAACAAATGGGACCTCGCGCTCAAAGCGGCGCAGGAAAAAGCCGCTCGAGAAAAAGCTCACAGTGGCAAAGAAGCGGGCAAGGGCGCGAATCCGGCGAAGCTCCTTGCGGATTACGAGCCGATGGTCCGCCAAAAGCTGAAATTTCTGGCCTACGCGCCGATCGTTTTCCTCTCGGCGCTCACCGGCGAGCGCACCGAAAAACTCTACACGCTGATCGACCGCGTGGTCGAGGCGCGCCGCCGCCGCATTTCGACCGGCGAGCTAAATCGGTGGCTCGCGAACGTCGATCTCGAGCGCGGCACTTCTCCCGCGAGCCGCGAGGTCAAGATCTACTACATCACGCAGGCCACCGTTGCGCCGCCCACGTTCGTGCTCTTCACGAATCAGATGAAGCCACTGCACTTCAGCTACCAGCGCTTCCTCGAGAACCGTCTGCGCTCGGCCTTCGATTTCACGGGCACTCCGATCCGCTTCAACCAGCGCCTGAAGAAACGCGATCGCCCCGGCCACGAGAAGCCTGAATTCCCCAAGGGCGAAAAACGTACGCCGCGCCACAGCAAGCCCAAGCGGCGCCCGGGCCGCGGTCGGGGCCGTCAACGCTAGCGCCGTTCTTACCTCGCATTCCGAAATTTCTTGCCGCTGTTCCGAACCTTTCGGCGCGGCTGGGTCTCTAGATACATGACGAGAGCGCGTGGCCACTTCCAAACAAGAGGCGCAATGGGTGCTCCGGGCCCAGTGCGGCGATCGCGAGGCCCTCGAACTGCTCCTGCGCGGCGTGCAGCCATCGCTCCGCCGCTATTTGATGAGGCTCGTCGGCGCGTCGTCCGCGGATGACGTGCTGCAGGAGGTTCTGATTCTCGTGTCTCGCAAGCTGAAATGGCTGGATGTGCCGGAAGCCTTTCATCCGTGGGCATACCGGGTGGCGAGCCGGGCGGCGTTTCGTCATTTGAAGAAAGAGAGGCGCTGGTCCGAGCAGGTTCGCGATGAAATCGTCCTCGATGATCTTCCGGCCGCGGAGTCGGCGGTGCCGCCGGAGATGTTGCCCGAGCTGCTGAAATCCGAAGCGCTTTCGGCGGCGAGCCGCGCCGTCTTGGTGCTGCATTTTCAGGAGGAGATGCCTCTTCCCGAAGTCGCCGCAATTCTCGAGATACCGCTGGGAACCGTCAAATCGCGCCTGGCGTACGGTTTGGCTGCCCTTCGCAAGAAACTCGATCCCACAAGGAGCGTGTGATGGCAGAAGATATGGAAACAATCCTTCGGAAGTCGTTGGACGCCGTGGACCGCAGCCAGAGATGGCAAATGGCGGGGCTGGTGATCTTCCTGCTCCTTGTGTTGCTCCACCTCGTAGCGTTCATTACTGCTCTGCACGGAGGCCACGAGATCCCGACGGCGACCACGCGGGCCGTGGGCATGGGGATATTTTCCGTGCTGCTCATGGTGGTAGCCTGCACCTTCGGAATCACCTTCTTCATTTCGCGCATGACCAAGCGGATTCTGAAGGCGATCGAACTTTCGTCCAAGCCGTAGCGTCCCAAGTGTCACGGGGGGTTGACACGGCCCGAAATCGGCCTAGGATACAGAAAAGCCATGGCCAGCGCAGCCCAACGAGTGCCGGAAAGCCCCGAAAGCGGCGGGCTATTCCGCATTGGGGAGGTTAGCCGCCTGACGGCGACGAAGACGTTCGTTCTGCGCTTCTGGGAGTCGGAATTCCCCATGCTGCAGCCGGTGAAAAGCCCCAGCGGCCATCGGCTGTATCGCCGCGAGGATATCGAGACCGTCTTCGAGATCAAGCGCCTGCTCTACGACGAAGGGTTTACAATCGCGGGCGCGCGAAAGCACCTGATGGACCAGAACGGCGGCGCCGGCGCCGAAACCGAGGAAACTATTTCGACCGCTCCCGCACCTCCCGCCAAGCTCGATCGCGGCTCACGCGCACACCGGAAATTCCTGCTCGATCTGCACGAAGAGCTCCTCGCTGTCTTGACCCTCCTCGAACGCGAGTGATACGCTGATTCCCGGCCCAAACAGCCACATGCATGTGGGCTGATTGCGGCCAGTGCGGTCGGGACGTGGCGCAGCCTGGTAGCGCGCACGCTTGGGGTGCGTGAGGTCGCTGGTTCAAATCCAGTCGTCCCGACCATTGTTTCCCTCCGCCTCAGATTGACGGGTTCTTCGAAATGCTTTCACCCGCGGCGGATCTTTCATGCCGAATATTCTGATCACCAACGACGACGGGATTCACGCGCCGGGGCTGCGCGCACTGGCTGCTGCGCTCGCCGACGTAGGCACGGTGACGATTGTGGCGCCGTCGCGCGATCACAGTGCCGCAGCGCAGTCGCTTACGCTGCGCCAGCCCATCTACTGCGACCGGATTGCCGAGCGCGAATATTCGATTGAAGGCACGCCCGCGGACGCGATGATCCTCGCGCTGCACACGCTGCTCGACGACAAGCCGGACCTCGTCGTCTCGGGAATCAATCGCGGCGGCAACGTGGGCGAGAATATCTTCTACTCGGGGACGGTGGGCGCAGCGATGGAAGGCGCGATCAACCGCGTGCCGTCGGTAGCAATCTCCGTGGCGTACCGCAGGCTGGAGTTCGACTTCGCGCCGGCGGCAGGTTTCGCGCGCACGCTCGCGCCGCTGATTCTGAGCGAGGGCCTGCCGGAGGGCGTGCTACTTAACGTCAACATCCCGCAGGACTGGACGGGCGAGGTACGCATCACGCGTCAGTCGTCGAAGATCACGCGCAACGTCCTGCAGCCGGGCGAAGACCCGCGCGGACGGCGCTATTACTGGCTGAGCGAGCAGCAATTCATCGGCGAGATCGAGCCGGATACGGACCACGCCGCGATCCGCGATGGTGCCGCGTCGGTCACGCCGTTGCGAATCGACCAGACAGACACGCCGTCGCTCGAGCATCTGGCGCGCTGGACGAAGCTGCTCGAAGCGACATCCCGCCGCTGACCGGCACGCGCCGCGCGCGAGTGTCGTAACGCATCCTTCGACGGGCGAATGGATCGTCATCCTGAGCGAAGCGAAGAATCTCTCTTCCTCTTTCGGTGGCGCACCTTTCAATGAGAGCGGGCACCTGCCGGATGCGGTGTTGCGGCGCCGTTGTGCTATTTTAGGTTTTCGCCGCCGCAGTCTCGGGACCACCGACACTCATGCCGAAAAAAGCAGCCACCGCCCAGCGCGAGGAAATCACCGTCGAAGGCATCTTCGGGCCGGGCGGCTTGCTCGAAAAGCGCCACCCGGGATACGAATTCCGTCCATCGCAGCTCGCGATGGCGAAAATTGCCACGGACGCTTTCGAAAAACACCAGCGCGTGGTGATCGAAGCCGGCACGGGCACCGGCAAGACGCTCGCCTACCTGCTGCCGGCGATTCGCAGCGGGCGACGCGTGGTCGTTTCCACCGCGACCAAGTCTCTCCAAGAGCAGCTATTCCAGAAGGACGTTCCCTTCCTGCAAAAACATTTCGCGCCCAATCTGAAAGCGGCTCTGATGAAGGGCCGCGCGAATTTCCTCTGTCGACAGAAAGTGCATCAGATGGAGGGCCAGCCGGTCCTGAAAGGCATCGACGAGATTGACTGGTTTTCGCAAATTAAGGACTGGGAAAAGCTGACGGAAACCGGCGATCGCAGCGAGCTCACGTTCCTTCCCGACGACGCCGAGCTCTGGAATCGCATCGACGCGCGCAGCGACCTCTGCACCGGGCAAAAGTGCGCGGAATTTCAGCGCTGTTTCGTCACGGCGATGCACCAGCGGGCGCACGAGGCGGACCTGATCATCGTCAACCATCATCTCTTTTTCGCCGATCTCGCGATTCGCCAGGATGATTTCGGCTCGATCCTCCCCGAATATTCCGCCGTCGTTTTCGATGAAGCGCACGAGATCGAGGACGTGGCGAGCGATTATTTCGGCCGCCGGCTTTCGAGCTACCAGTTCGAAGAGCTCGCGCGCGATACGGAGAGCATGCTGCGCATCCTGCGCATCGAGGCCGCGCCGCTGCGCAAGCATCTGACGCGAATGCGCGAACGCTCCCGCGCGTTCTTCGAGCGCTTCCCCGAGCGCGAGGGCCGCTATCCGTTCGGTCCCGCGGAAAGGCATGCGTTCCTCGATCAGAATCGCGAGCCGTACGACGATCTGGCGGCAGCCGTGAAGCGCACCGAAGCCGAGCTTTCGGCGATCTCGCCGAAGCCCGAGGAAATCATCGCCCTCGCGCGGCGAGCCGCCGAAACCCGCCGCGAGCTTGCCTTCCTGATGGAGAGCGAGGAGAAAAGCTACGTCTACTGGTACGAGCGCCGCGGCCGAGGCGTTTTTCTCGCGGCCACGCCGATCGATGTGAGCAACATCCTGCGCGAGAAACTCTTCGATCAATTCGACACGGTAATTCTCACTTCGGCGACGCTCGCGGTCGGCGGGCGCTTCGACTACCTGAAGCAGCGCCTGGGCGTCCTGCCGTCGCAGGAGGAAGTGCTGCCGCAGGAGTTCGACTACGAGTCGCAGGCGCTGCTCTATTTGCCGAAATCGTTGCCGGACGTGCGCAATCCCGCATTCGCAGCCAGCGCAGCGGACGAAATCGTGCGCCTGCTCGAAATTTCGCAAGGCCGCGCCTTTTGCCTGTTCACAAGTTATGCCCAAATGAAAGATATTCACGGCCGCGTTTCAGGGCGCGTGAGTTTTCCGCTGCTGCTCCAGGGCACGGCGCCGCGCTCTATCCTGCTCGACCGTTTCCGGTCGACTCCCAACGCGGTGCTCTTCGCGACGTCGAGCTTCTGGCAGGGCGTGGACGTGCCAGGCGCGCAGCTCTCGTGCGTGATCATCGACAAGCTGCCCTTCGCGGTGCCGAGCGACCCGATTGTCGCCGCGCGCGTCCGGGCGCTTACCGAAGACGGGCGCAACGCCTTCGCCGAATATCAGGTGCCCGAGGCGGTACTCGCGCTCAAGCAGGGCTTCGGCCGCCTTATCCGCTCGAAGACCGACCGCGGCATCCTCGCCATCCTCGATAACCGCATCCAGCGCATGCAATATGGTAAAATTTTCATCGAGTCCCTGCCCAAGTACCAAACCACGCAGGACCTGACGCACGTCGCGCGCTTCATGGAAGACCATCCGGAATAGCGCGGTTTTGGCGCGCGGCCGCCCCTTTTGGGGCTCGAAAGAAGGCCCATGTACGAAGTCAGCGTTGAAGAGACATTCGCGGCGGCCCACAATCTCCGCAATTACAAAGGGAAGTGCGAGGACCTGCACGGGCACAACTACAAAGTGCGCATCGTTCTCGCCGGCAAGGAACTCGACCACGTCGGGTTGCTCTACGATTTCGTTCATCTGAAGCAGGTGATTCGCGGCGTAATCGCGTCGCTCGACCACAAGTATCTCAACGAGCTTCCGCCCTTCGACGAGATCAATCCCTCCGCCGAAAACATCGCGCGCCACATTTGCGATCAGATTTCGAAGCAGATTCGCGAGACGCCCAACGGCGCGGGAATCGGTAGCGTGACGGTTTGGGAGACGGAAACGACGGCGGCCACCTACCGGCCGTAGCGCAAGCGCGCGGAGTCGCGGGGTAGAAGCACGAGCTTTGGGCCTCGGCCTTCGCCTTTGATCTTTCGGGTGCCCCATCCTCGGCTTGTGAGGGTGGGGCCTTTGATTTTCCGTGTCTCCCGAGCAAGAGGCTTTTTGATGGTCATCACCGAGATTTTCAAATCCATTCAGGGAGAGGGCACTCGCGCGGGACTGCCCTGCATTTTCGTGCGCCTCACCGGCTGCAATCTTCGCTGCGTGTGGTGCGATACCGCGTACGCCTTCCACGGCGGCACGAAATGCAGCCTCGACGAAGTGCTCGACCGAGTACGCTCGCTATCGGGCGATCCCGAGCACAACACATCGCTTGTAGAAATCACCGGCGGCGAGCCGCTATTGCAGCCGGAAACGCCGGAGCTGGCGCGAAAGCTTCTCGCAGCCGGCTACACGGTGATGATCGAAACAAGCGGCGAGCGGTTCATCGGCGCACTGCCCCGCGAGGTCATCAAGATCGTTGATGTAAAATGCCCCGATTCCGGCGAAGCGGACACCTTCGATCCGGCCAATCTCGACGCAGTCGACCGGAAGGACGAAATCAAGTTTGTGATTGCCAGCCGCCGGGATTACGATTTCGCCCGCCAGTTCACCGAGCGGCATGAGCTCGCGAAGCGCGTGCACCAGGTCTTGTTCTCTCCGGTCTTCGAAGACCCAAATGGGCAATGGCCGGGATTGAACCCGCGTGAACTCGCCGAGTGGATTCTCGCCGACGGCTTGCCGGTACGGCTTGGCCTACAGCTGCACAAATTCATCTGGGACCCGGCGATGAAGGGAGTTTGAGCTCGCGCATGGCGGAAAAACCAAAAGCGGTTGTCCTGCTGAGCGGCGGGATGGACTCCTGCGTCACGGCGGCCATCGCCAATCAGACTCATCGTCTCGCGCTGCTCCACGCCAGCTACGGCCAGCGGACCGAAAAGCGCGAGCGGCGCGCTTTCGACGAAATTGCCGATTTCTACGGCGTTCGAGAACGCCTCGTCGTCCGCTTCGACGCATTCGCGCAGATCGGCGGCTCAGCTCTTACCGACGACCACATCGAGGTTCCGAAATCCGGAGAAGCCCTTGCGCCGCACGCCGGTATTCCCGTAACGTATGTTCCCTTCCGCAACGCCCACTTCCTCTCGGCGGCGGTGAGCTGGGCGGAAGTGATCGGGGCGACCGCGATCTTCATCGGGGCGGTGGCCGAGGATAGTTCGGGGTATCCTGATTGCCGGCCGGAGTATTATCGTGCGTTCCAGGCGGTGATCCGCGAGGGCACGCGCCCTGAAACGCACATCGAGATCGCGACGCCGGTGATCGCGATGCGGAAAAGCGAAATCGTGCGCCGCGGATTCGATCTGGGCGCGCCGCTCGACCGCACCTGGTCGTGCTACCAGTTCGAGGACGAAGCGTGCGGCACGTGCGACAGTTGCCGCCTGCGCGTGCTGGCTTTCGTCCAGGCTGGAATGCGGGACCCTATCGCCTATCGGGTGCAAGTTGCGCGATAATACGCCAAGGGGAGTTCTATCGGGGGAGGATGATAATCACATGAGAAGACTGATCCGTATCTTGGGAGCGCTGGTTTTCGTCCTGCTGCTCGCCGCGACCGTGAGGGCCCAAGAGGGTCGCGTATCAGGTCAGGTGCTGGACATGAACGGAAAGCCCTGGGCGGGTATCAGTGTGACACTTAAGAGCGATACGGGCCGGACTTTTACGCTGAAAACGGACAAGGACGGAAAGTACAGCCAGATCGGAATACCCGGAGGCATCTACGTGATCACCCTCACCGATCCGGCCAATCCGGCGGCTGGCCTGAACTTCAGCGAGAAGCAACAGGTGAAGCCCGACGACACGAATACCTTCGACTTCAACTTCAAAGAAATCATGGCGCAACAGCAAAGTAATCCGGCGAATGCCGACGCAGAAAAGAAGCGAGCGGAATCACAGAACGCATTCAAGGAGATGCAGACGCATTTCAACAACGGACGCGCGGCCCTGGACGACTCCGCCACGCTTCGCAAACAGCTGGCCACCCTGTCGGCGGATCAGAAAACCGCGACCCAGGACAAAATCAACACGGATTACCAGACGGCCATCACCGAACTCGAGCAAGCCGAAAAAGGCGTGCAGCCGAAGGACGTCAAGAATCACGCCGTCGTTTTGTCCACGCTGGGACAGGCCTACGATGGCGTGGGCCGCTTCAGCGACGCCGTCGCCGTATATCAGAAGGCGATTGACATGAATCCGCAGCCTTCCTATTACGTCGATCTCAGCACGGCCACCGTCAACGCGGCTGCCGCGCAAACGGATACCACTGACCTGGCGGCAAAGGTCACCGACGCAGGCGCCGATTGCGACAAGGCCTCCACACTGGATCCCACTTTGGCCGGGCGTTGCTGGAAGAACATCGGGATCGTGCTGAGCAACAAGAATCACCTCGCCGAGGCGCTTGTGCCTCTGCAAAAAGCTACGACCGCCGATCCGAAGGATGCGCAAGCTTGGTTTCTGCTCGGTGGAGCGCTCGCCAACGAGATCACGTCCAAACAGGAAGGAACCAAGCTGACGTACACGTTCCCTCCGGGTCTCACCGACGCGTACCAGCACTGCATCGATGCCGATCCCAACGGCCCTTACGCGGCGCAGGCGAAGGCGACTCTCGATGGGCTGAATCAGTTGAGCGGTGGAACATCGACCCTCGTGAACGAACGAAAATCCAAGAAGAAGTAGTCGCGGCGGAAAAAGGATTTTCGGATAGTCGCTTTTTTCTCGATTTTTCGCCTCTCGACCCGAGCGACTGAGAGTGCTATGCTGCGCTCGTGAGTCTGAGGAATCTGGTGCGCGCCATGGACTCGAACCAACCCAACACCCAGCGCCGTCGCAGCGAGCGAATCTCCGAATCGGTTCCTGTGATCGTGCGCGGCATCGATCTGCTCGGCCAGCCATTCGAAGAGCGCACGTCCACGCTGGCGCTTAATCTGCACGGATGCCGCTACTCGTCCAAGCACCACCTGCCGCGAAACAGTTGGATCACGCTCGAGGTTCCTCAAGGCGCCGAGATGCGCAATGTGCGGGCGCGAGTCGCGTGGATTCAGCGGCCGCATTCCGTCCGCGAGTTCTTCCAAATTGCAGTCGAGCTGGAAAGCCCGGCCAACGTCTGGGGCATGGATCCCGCGCCAGCGAACTGGCGAGACGTTGCATCCCGGCCGGGACAGGAAAATCCCTGGGCCACAAAGGAACCAATCATGTCTGAGATGACGAACCCATCCAACGATTTTGAATCCGCTTCTTCCGCTTTCGCGCCGCCACCCGTGCCAGAGCCGGGAAACCCGCTCTTGCACGATTGGAAAGCGGAAATCGAGCGGGAGGCCAACCGGGCTGCTGAGAGTGCGGCCGCGCAGGCCGGCGATCGCGTTCGCAAGGCCATCCAAGAGTTGGAAGGGTTTTCCTCGGGTCTCAGCGCGAAGCAAGATGAGTTCCTTGGCTCGCTCCGGGCGGAATTCGAAGGCAGCCTGGCGCGAGCGCGTGAGCTCCTGCATGAACTGGACACAAAGGCCGAGAGCCTGCGAGCCGAAAGTGAGGCCGCAGCCGATTCCACAAGCCGAATGGCTCAGGCGCGGCTTCAGGTGGAGGCCGCCGAAGCGGCATTGGCTGCGAAGCCGAATAGCGGCGCTCCGCAAGAGGGGGCGGCAGCCGCCGAGGCAGTCACAGCGAACCTGCGCGAGCGCCTTCAATCCGAAATGGCGGCGGCTCAGGCGCAGTGGAACGAACTCCTGCAGTTCTCGCTCGACGACAGTGTCGAGCGCATGGCGCGGCAGCTTGCCGGCCGCTCCGAGGAAGTTCTGCGCGCCACCGACCAGGCAATATCCGGCCGCTTCGCCGAACTCAGCAATCCTCTCGCGCAATTGACGAACGACGCGCGCCAGACTCTCTCCGGCGTGCAATTGGCCCTCGAGCAGGAAATTGCACAAGGGCGCGCTTCCCTTGCCGAGATCGAACACTCCACAGGGCGCCTGAAGGACTACGCCGGACAGCTGGAAGCGGCGAGCCACGATACGGTCAACGAGTTGCACCGCCGGCTGGAAAATATCCTCGAAGCGCAGACAGACGAAATGCGGCAGCGCGTGGAAAAGCTCGCGAACGACGCGCAGGAACGATTGGGCCCCGCGCTCGACGCCCTGAGCCAGCAACTTGCCGAGCGCACGATCTACGACGTGCAATCCAAAGTCGCGCCGCACGTCGAGCGCGTGCCTGAACTGCTGCGCGAGCTTTCGGCGCGCGAGTTACAGGCCGATGCAAGCCTGCGGCTTTTCCGTGAGCGCCTGCGCCAGGTTGCGGAAAGCAAGCAACATGAGGCCTCCGCACAGCTCGCGTCGACTCTTGTGGATCTGCGCAACGATTTCGAATCCGCGCGCCGCGAGGCCTTGTCGAAATGGAACGAGGAATTGGATGCGGGCGGCGTTCGCGCGTCGCATGCCGCCGCCGAATCCATCGGCCGCTCCTCGGAATGGTTCCAGCAGGAGGCACGGGCGCGCATGCAGGTCCTGGTCGAGCAGACGCTCGCAACGGCAACGAGCACCTTCGATGAGAAGACGGCGGAGGCCGCGCGACAGTTCGAGACGAAGCTCAGCGAGCAGTCCGCCGGGCGCATCGCCCAAATTCACCAGGAACTCGACGGCGTGACTAACGAGCTTTCCGGCCGCGCTCGCACGGAAATGGCGGTGGCCGCGGAAGCCGCCGCAGCGTCGTTCGGCCAGGTCTTGCACGGCATCTCCGAACAGCAAGCCGCGCAGTTCACCACCAACAGCCGCGCGATCCTTGCCGAGCGCGAGCAGGAGTTCGAGCAGTTTGCCGCCGGCGCCATGCAAAACCTCGAGTCCAGCGCTTCCGCATCGGTGAATCGTTTCCAGGAGCGGATGGCCTCCCAAATCGAGACGTCGGCCGTGGAAGGCCGCGGCGCGCTCGCCTCGGAATTCGCCTCGATGCTCGAAAGCTTCCGCGCCGATCGCGATGCCTACAAAAGCGAATGGGCGGCCGGCCTTGACCATTTGAGCGCCGAAGCCGCCGCGAAGCATCAGGAGCGCCTGCAGGCAAGCTCCGACTCCTGGGTCGTTTCGTCCGTGCGGCGCCTGAACGAGCACGGGCAAAGCGCCGTGGAATCGCTAATCCAGTCGGCGGACAAATCCTTGCGCGATTCCTGCTCGAAGGTCTTCGAAGAGTTGGCGCAAATGTTGCGCCAGACAAAATCGATTGCGGATGCAGCCGCGTTCGCTCCACCGCCGGCCTCGGAATCCGCGGCGTCGCACCAGCAGTCGGCGTCCGGCGATTAGGACTCCCCGTCGCGGGACGCTGCCACTCGCGTCCAGCCCTGGTCCGCCTACTTCTCTCCCACTACTTCGCGAACCGCACGCGCCACGTATTCAACTTGTTCCTGCGTTAATCCCGGATGCACCGGCAGGCTGAGCACGCGCTCGCACGCAAGCTCGGCGCGCGGGAACGAGCCGCGCGGGCAGCCCAGAGAAGAGTAGGCAGGCTGCAAGTGAATGGGCTTCGGATAGTGCACCACCGTCTCGATCTCGCGCGCGGTGAGGTGCGCGATCAGCGCGTTGCGGTTGCTCGCGTAAATGACGAACTGGTGGTAGACGCACTCGTCGCGCGGGTCGTCGACTGGTATCTCGACCCGCGCGCCGGCCAGCAGCCGGCGGTATTCGCGCGCGATTTCCTGGCGCCGCGCCGTCCAAGCGTAGAGATGGCGCAACTTGATGCGCAGCACCGCGCCCTGAAATCCCTGCATGCGATAGTTGTAGCCGACGAATTCGTGCTCGTAGCGCGAAGTCTGACCGTGATTGCGCGCGGCGCGCGCGAATTTTGCGATGCGATCATCGTCGGTCGTCAGCGCCCCGCCTTCGCCGTAAGCGCCGAGATTTTTCGTCGGATAGAAGCTAAAGATCCCGGCGTTGGCGAGCGCCCCGGCGCGGCGGCCGCGATAGCGCGCGCCGTGGGCCTGGGCCGCGTCTTCGAGAACGCGGACATTATGCCGCGCGGCGATTTCGCGAATCGGGTCCATGTCGGCCGGGCGGCCGTACAGATGAACAGGGAGAATTGCGCGGGTTCGCGGCGTGATGGCGCGTTCGATGAGCTTGGGGTCAAGATTGCCGGTCGCGGGATCGATGTCGACGAACACCGGCACCGCTCCACAGTAAGTGATCGCCTCGGCCGTCGCGAGAAACGTATTCGGCGTGCTGATGACTTCATCGCCCGCCTGGACTCCGAGGGCCAGCAGCCCCAGGTGGAGAGCCGCCGTCCCGTTGCTGAGCGCGACGCAGTGCCGGGTGCCGCAGAAATCGGCGAATTCGCGCTCGAATGCCTCCACCTCCGCGCCCAGCACGAACGCGGAACTCTGGCAGACGTGGTCGAGCGCCGGCAGAATTTCGTCGCGCAGCTGTGCGTACTCGGCCTTCAGATCCAGAACGGGAACCTTCATTCGGCGCCGCCCTTTCGCAAGCAGAAAACTTTACTGTACGCGGTCTGCCTCCACAAGTCCCGGCTCGAATGCGCGAGGGCTAAAACCGCCGGGCCCGCTCTTCGAGGCACGTTTTCAAAGCCCGAGATTAGGACCCTTGACAAGTTGAGCTACAGTTAAGTGAATTCGAGCGATCGGCTTGTGCAGGCTGATATACTCGTGCGCTGAAGGAATCCCACGGAGCATGACGCAGGTTGGCGCGTCGCTCCTCACCGCGCCATTTCCCGGAGCCATGCACGACAAGGTTGAAAAGAGCAAGCGCAGATACCCAAGGATTCAGACGCCGCTGGGCATCTGGGTCGCGTGGCAGGGCGACAACATCAAGCAAAGTGTGTCGCGCGTCAGCGATCTGAATCTCGGCGGGCTCTTCATTTCCACTCCGGATCCTGCTCCGGTGGGCACCGTGCTGACTCTTTTGCTCTCCGTCCCGGAGGGAGAGATACGCGGGCGGGCGGCCGTGCGCGGCGTGAACGCCGAAGGGATGGGCGTCGAGTTTACCGAGATTGCCAAGGCGGATCAGGAGCGGCTCCAATCCCTCGTCGCCCGCCTGCTAGCCGCCAATTCCAACCCGCCGGCGGAAACCTAGAAATTCCAGTCAATTAGCCGAATTCGGCCCGGCGAATCCAGCTCCTCCACATCAATCTTGCGCTCAGAATGGCGGCGGAGCAAACGGCTGGGCGGCGGGCGCGGGCCCGCTTGCGCCGGCACGGGGTGCAGAAGGCTCGAGAACGAAGATCGCGTAGCGATAAATCGCAAGCTCCTCGTCGCTCGCGATCGGCAGCTCGACCACCTTTCCGAACGCCGCGTGCATCTCGTGCAGTTTGTATGGCGGCAGGGCGTCAAGCAGCTCGCCGAAACGATTTTTCGCGAGCGTCATTTCGCTCACCGGCGCTTTGGCAGCCTTGGCGCCTGCCGTAGGCGGATTCGCCGCCGGAGCGACCTTTGGCACTGGGACTGGCGCCGGGACCGTTGTTTTCGGATGCGTCGCTGCGGAAGCCTTCAGTTCGTAGCCTTGATAAAACTCGTACCGAAACTCTTTCTCGTATAGACCAGCGTACGCCTTCTTCAGCTCGTCGCCGGGCGGCTGGCTGTCGGTGAGCGCCTTCGCTGTGAAATCATCGAGCGCTGCCATGAGATCGCTGAAGTCGCGTCGCGCGTGCAGCGACGGCCCCTTGCGGGATCGCGCGAGCGACGCAGCAAGCCGGTCCGTGCGCTCGTCGTAGCACTTTCCATAGCTCTTGATTCCGCGCAGCCGGCCATCTTCTTGCGAGCCGTCCATGCTCACAATCTTCGCGATCCATTCGGACGAAGTCATCTGCAGAATCTGCGCACACGTCATCCCCATGCGATCGCCGCCGGTCTTGTGCGTTGATTCCGCCCGCGATTGCGCCAGCGAAAATGCGGGATTCAGCAGAAGAAAAACAGCCGATGCGGCTACGATGCGCATGGCTGAAATCGTAGTCGAGCGCACCTCAAGGACGCAAGTGCGCGACCGCACGGTCCGGCTCGCCGGCGGGCGCCTTCTCGATCGGGCCGGCGGTTTCCGGCGGCACAATCTTCGTCGCCTGCGATGCCACGATCACCCAGCGCCCATCGCGCTTCGCTTCGACCCTGGTGAAAATGCCGCGCCGCGGCGCCATCGGCGAACCGTCCGGATTGCGCTCGCCGCTCGAGCTGAAGTAGACGTGCACGATCGCGATTTCAGGCGTCAGGAAGCTGGTCTGGATCTGCTCGGTGTGCCACACACTTTCCTTGGTCTTCGCCGAATGCAATCCCTCGAGGCTTTTCGCAAACGCGGCGCGCCCCTTGAACCACTGCCCCGCCAAGTTGACGACATCCGCGTCCGGGCCGAAGAGCCGAACCATCGCAGCGATATCATGATGGTTCCACGCCGTCTCCCATTGCGTTTCGATGGCGGCGATGGCCTTGGTGTCCGCCGCGCTGCCGCGAGTCCCTGTGCTACTGCTCGTCTGAGCGCGAGATGCGGCCGGGATCAGAGCGAGCAACAGTACGATCAGCAGAAATCTACCTTTCACGATGAGCCTCCTGGAATGCGGGCCTCAATTTTTGCCGCCGCCCTCGGAAAACTTCAGAATAAACGTCGCTCCATCCTTCAAAGGCGGCGCATTCGCCGGCAACAAAAGTAGCCCGCGCCCAAAACAACTTTTCAGGCGAAAGACGCTGACTTCATCCAGCGTTTGCGCACCGATCTGCACCTCGACCTCCTCGCCCGAATGCTCTCGAAGCAGCGATCCGAGCCGTGGTTGGTCCGCTTTCTCTGCCTGATGGAACACGACGGCGACGACCGCAGGGCGCGCTCCCGCATGAGCCTCGATCACGCGGCACGTGATGACGCCGGCCTCTTCCGCGCCGGTTTGGCCGGCGCCCGCAGGCAGCGGCGCGCACAGCGCGATCGCGGCGAGCAGCATCAATGGCCGGGACTTCGTTCGCATGGTGCACCTCCGGAAGGCCGGCGCGATTGTCGCCGGATGCATCGCGGTCGTCAAGGAACGCGCCAGCGCGATTTGCGCTTTGCCGAGCGCGAAGGCGAGCGCAGGAGCGCGCGTTCGAGCAGCGCGTCCACGGCGCGTTCGAGGCGCCGCTCGCGCGCCGCAGACGATTTCGCCGAATCGAACCACTGGATGAAATGTCGTCGATGCCCCGGCGCGAGATCCTGAAATGCCCGCCACGCCTTGGGATGCCGCTTCAGCCCGGCGCTCAAATCGGGCGGCACGGGTAGGCTGCGCGACCCGCGATCGATCCGAAGCTCCACGCTGACCACTTCGCCCGCATCCGCCCGCGCGGCCTCGCGCAACGCCGTATTCAGGTGCAGCCGATATCTCCCGCCGCCCGCGGGGACAAGCGTTACTCGCGCGCTCTTGCCGTTGACGATCGCGACCACGGGAATATCCTTCTTCCTCCCCGATTCCCTCTCGAGCGTCCGCCCGATTTCTTCCGGCACGTCGACGTGCCTCATCAGCCAGATCTTGTAGATCGTCGCCATAAACCGCCTCGGCTTTGACTTCCCCGCCATGCGCTCTCCACGAACTCGCCAAGCTTCGCCAGCATAACCCACCGCCGCGCTGCAACGAGCGCGAGGGGACGTACAGCTTACGGCACGGGCGTCCTCGTTCCCGCGCGAATTACCTGCGCGCGCGTCGTATCGTTGGACATCCCTTGGGGCGAAAACCAAATTTACCTGAGATCTCAGGAGGACTAGAGATATGGCGCTCGCAACCGCACCGGTACTCAAGCCCACGACTGCGCAATCCGAGACATTCGCCGGCGTGACCTATCATCTCGATGGAGAGCTCGTGCCCGTCCTCACCGTCGAGCTCACCGGCATTCCCGTCTATTTCGAGCACCACGTGCTGCTTTGGAAAGACACGCAGACTCAAATCGGCGTCAAGCAGCTTGCCGGCGCTTTCAAGCGCGTCATGTCCGGCATGCCCATTTTCATGACGGAAGCGCACGGCCCCGGCCGCATCGCCTTCAGCCGCGACGGCGTCGGGCATCTCTTTGCGATGCACCTGAAGCAGGGCCAGACGCTCGACGTGCGCGAACACCAATTTCTGGCCGCCACCGATCAGCTCGATTACACGTTCGCGCGCGTCAAAGGCGTCGCGAACATGCTGATGGGCGGCACCGGCTTTTTCATTGACACGTTCACCGCGCACAAGGGTGACGGCATCCTCTGGCTGCATGGATACGGCAACGTCTTCGAGGTGTTTCTAAACGTCGGCGAGCAGATCGATATCGAGCCGGGCGGATGGATTTACAAGGACCACAGCGTCCAGATGGAAACCAAATTTCAGAAGCTGGCCACCGGCATGTTCGCAAGCGCGGGGCAGCTCGTATGGAACCGCTTCAAGGGCCCGGGCCGCATCGGCCTGCAATCGATGTACATTCATTTCGAGACGGCCGAGTGAAATATTCTCACTCGGAGTCGGCGTAGCGCGCCTCGGTCAAATCGAGCTCGCGTTCGAGCCGGCGCATCACTTCGTCGTTGATCTTGTTCTGATTCCGCAGGTGCAGCACCGTGGCTCGCTGGATGGCCCGCACCTGCTGCGAAAGTTCACTCCAAAGCTGATAGTCTTCCGGCCGCGAGCCGCGTTCCGCCGAACTGTCGTTCACCAGCGTATTCAGCCGCCGGCGGTAGAGCCGAATGAGTTCGTCGTAGACAGGCGCGACCTCACCCGAAGCGTCGTCGCGGCAATCCTCCAGATATGCCAGCGCGGCCTTCACCATGTCGCGCCGCGCTTCTTCCTCTTCCTCATTCCGGCCCGCCTTGCCGGCGAGGCCCAGGCGCCGGATCAACGCGGGCAGCGTCAGGCCCTGCAGGACGAGCGTCACAAAAATCACGCAGAACGTCAGAAAGATCATCATGTTGCGCCCGGGAAAAGCGGCCCCGCTATCGAGCAGTTTCGGTAGCGAGATCGCCGCAGCCAGCGCAACGACTCCCCGCATTCCGGTCCAGCCAATGATGAAAAGCGCTTTCGGCTTCGGCAGAGTCTCCGGCTGGTGCAGGATGCGCCGTCGAATCGCATATGAGATCGCCGCGCCGGGATACACCCAGACGAGCCTGAGGAGAATCACCACGCCGCTGAACAACAATCCGAGAACCACCAGCTTCCCGAGATGATGCGTGTGGATGTCCGCCCGGATGTAGGGCAGTTGAAACCCGAGCAGCAGAAAGACAAATCCGTTAAGGATGAACACGAGAGTTTCCCACACGGCATGGCCCGTGAGCCGCGCGCCGGTCGACAAAAACAGGGAACTCTTGTGGCCCAGATAGAGCCCGCAGGCCACCGTCGCCATCACGCCGGAAGCATGCGCGCCCTCCGCCGCGAGATACGCGAAGTACGGCGCGATCAGGCTGATCGTGATCTCGATCGGTGCATCAACAATCCTCAGCACCAGCATGTGAATTAATTTGCCTGCGATCAGTCCGATCGCGATGCTGCCGAATATCAAGTAGAGCAGCCGCCAAACACCTTCAAAAATCGACGGAGTGCGGCCGGTCACCAGCATGGCGGTCGTGAATTCAAGGGCGAGCAAACCGGTCGCGTCGTTGAGCAGGCTTTCGCCCTCGAGAACCTGCGTCACGCGCGCCGGCATGCCCAGCCGCGATGCGATCGACGTCGCCGCGATCGCATCGGTGGTTGAAACCACCGCGCCGAGCACCAGCCCCATTCGCCAGTCGAATCCGGGGAGAATCCACCGCGATGCGGCGGCCACGCCAAACACCGTGAACCCCACCAGGCCGACGGCCAGCATCGAGATGCTCACCAGGTTGTAGCGGAAGTCCCGCCACGGCGTTTCCCACGCTGCTGAAAACAGCAGCGGCGGCAAAATAATGAGAAACACAAGCTCGGGATCGAGTTCGACGTGCGGTGTGTGCGGCAAAAGGCTGAGAATCAGCCCGCCGATGACGAGAATAATCGGGTAAGGAGTTTCCAGCCGCTTCGCCAGCGCCGCGAACGCCACCACAAGGATCAGCAGCACCAGAACAATCAGCTCTACGCTATGAATCCCACCCGCGCCCATGCCCATTTGCGCCTCGCGGACTCAAAGATACCGCAGCCGAGTCTAAATATTCGCTTTCAAAGATGGCTCCGGGAATTGAAGGAAGAAGTCTGTTTATGTGGCTACTACAGATCCGCGGACTGAGAAGCGCCTTGATGCAGAACCGACAGCGCGTCGAGCACGTCGCGATAGAACGCGACTGAACGCCGTATATCCTGAACGATGAGGGTGTTCGTCGCCACAAACTTCAGTTCAGCACTCTGACCCGGTCGGGACACTGTGACCACCTGTTCTTCGAGCAGCGGCGCTCGATCATTTTAGATGGTGCGTCGCGGTTTGCTTAAGGTTGGTATCCGTCCGCCATCCATTTGGCGAATAGTTCAATCCGAGATTGAGGCCAGGGGCCTTCTCCTCGCGGCGGTGGGGGCGGCATGACGGCGCCACCGATTCCCCGAATGCGGTCGTAGATGGCCGCCGCGTGTTTCTTCACATCGTCATAACTGGCCAGATTGAACGCCTTGCTCATGGCGTGAACGTCTCGCTCCGTAAAGAGCGGGCGAATGTCCACTTTGAAGCTTGTCAGGTTTGCCATTTGCCCCTCACAGGCATTCGATTATACGTACGCCCGCCTCAAAAACAAAAAGGCCGCATTCGCTTTCGCGAATGCGGCCATTGAATTTAATCCTGGCGGTGACCTACGTTCCCGCGTCGTTTCC